>NZ_CP009452.1:4116256-4420776 GCF_001278035.1 Sphingopyxis sp. 113P3 | reverse complement strand
AAATTGAGCACAGCGAAAGCCGAATCAGGCGATCGCGTTGACGCTCTTCGTCAGGCGCGAATATTTGCGTGCGACGGTGTTCTTGTGAAGCACGCCCTTTGCGACGCCACGCGCCATCTCGGGCTGAGCCGCCTTCAACGCCGCCGCGGCGGCGTCCTTGTCGCCGGCAGCGACGGCGGCTTCGACCTTCTTCACCAGCGTGCGGATGCGCGAGACGCGGTTCTTGTTGACGATCGTGCGCGCCGTGTTGCGACGGATGCGCTTCTTTGCCTGCGGCGTATTGGCCATAAGTTCCTCAAAAATCCAATCGGTTCAACGGTCGGAGCACAGCCGAAAGCGGAGCAGCCGAATCGCGCGCGGGCGGCGAATCAATGTCCGGATGCGGCCGGTTCCGGATGACCGGACCCTGCTCGAAGGGTGCGCCCATAGCCACGAAGCGGGGACGGGTCAATGCTTTTCGGCCCGATCAGCGCTGGCATTTGGGGCAATGGAAGGTCGAGCGGCCGCCCTGGACGATGCGCGCGATCGTCCCCCCGCATTCGCAGGCCTCGCCTTCGCGCCCATAGACGCGCCACTCCTTCGCAAAATAGCCAAGGTCGCCTTCGGGACTGAGGAAATCGCGCAAGGTCGACCCTCCCGCCGCGATCGCGGCTGCCAGCACCGCCTTGATCGCGGGTGCGAGCGCCGCGAGCCTGGCCTTGGGTACGTCGGCCGCGGGCTTCAGCGGCGAAATGCGCGCCATGTTGAGCGCCTCGCATACATAGATGTTCCCGAGCCCGGCCACGACCGCCTGGTCGAGCAGCATCGCCTTGATCGGCGCGCGGCGCCCGGCGAGCACACGCGCGAGATAGAGGGCGTCGAAATCATCCGAGAGCGGTTCGGGGCCGAGCGTCATAAAGGCCGGGAAGCGCGTCAGCGGATCACCCGTGACGAGATCGACCGAACCGAAGCGGCGCGGGTCATGCAGGAAGAGCCGATGGCCACCCGCGGTTTCGATCAGCAGGTGATCATGCTTTCCCGCCGCGCCGCCCTCGGTGCGCCAGCGCCCCGACATGCCAAGGTGAAAAATCATATGATCGTCGCGATCGGTCGAGACGATGCCATATTTGGCGCGGCGTGACAGGGCCGTCACGGTCGCGCCGGTCAGACGCTGCGCAAGATCGGCTGGAAAGGGCCGGCGAAGGTCGGGACGGAAGGTTGTGACAGCCACAAGTTGCTGCCCTTCAAGAAAGGGCGCCAGACCGCGCACGGTGGTTTCGACTTCGGGGAGTTCGGGCATCAGGTCTGCGGCGCTACGCGCCATTTGCGCGGGCGGCAAGGCCCCGCTAAAGGCGCTGCAGCACTTCCGCACTCCCCCCTCGCAAAGGCGCGACACATGGCTACGCCCGATACCGTCAGTTTCGGCTATGAAGAGGTTCCCGCCACCGCCAAGACCGCGATGGTCGGAGAAGTGTTCAGCCGCGTCGCGCGCAAGTATGACATCATGAACGACGCGATGTCGGGGGGCCTGCACCGGCTTTGGAAGGATCGCTTTGTGCGCCGGGTGAAACCGCGCGCAGGAGAGGCGATCCTCGACATGGCAGGGGGCACGGGCGACATAGCCTTTCGCATGGAGCCATCAGGGGCGAGCATCACCGTCGCCGACATCAACCCCGACATGCTGGGGGTGGGAATGGAGCGCGCGGCTGAACGCGGCATCACAAGCCTCGTCTGGTCCGAGCAGAACGCCGAGATGCTGAGCTTTCCCGATCAGTTTTTCGACGCCTACACAATCGCCTTCGGTATCCGCAATGTTACCGACATTCCGGCCGCACTCGCCGAGGCGCACCGCGTGCTGCGCTATGGCGGACGCTTCTTCTGCCTCGAGTTTTCGACCAATGAATGGCCGGGCTTTTCGCAGGTTTATGATGCCTATTCGCACCATCTGGTGCCCAAGCTCGGCAAGCTGATCGCGCAGGACGAGGACAGTTATCGCTATCTGATCGAGTCGATTCGCCGTTTCCCGCCGATGCCGGCCTTTGCGCAGATGATCCGCAAGGCAGGGTTCAGCGCGGTGAAGGTTGAACCGATTCTGGGCGGCCTGGTTGCCATTCACAGCGGATGGAAGGCTTGACCCGGCCGCTCACTCATATCGTCCGCCTGTTGCGCTGGGGCCGTATTCTTGCGCGCCACGGGGCGTTGCGCGGCATCGAAACGGCTCCGCAGACCCCGCCGGGAGTCAAGCGACTGTGCCGGATCGCACGACTGGGAACCATTCAGCCAAGGATTCCCGATTACGCCGCGGCCTTTCAGGCGATCGGTCCTGCAGCCGTCAAGCTGGGGCAGACGCTCGCGACACGCCCAGACCTTGTGGGGGAGGAGGCGGCGCGCAATCTTCTGACCTTGCAGGACGCGCTGCCCCCCGTCGCCTTCGACCGCATCCGGCAGGAAATCGAGGCGACCTTCGAAGCGCCGCTCGAAAGCCTCTATGCCGAATTCGACCCCGAACCAGTGGGATCGGCTTCGATCGCGCAGGTCCACCGCGCGGTAACGACCGATGGGCGCAAGGTCGCGGTCAAGGTGCGCCGCCCCGGCATCGACAAGCAGTTCGCCCGCGACATCGAAACTTACGAATGGGCGGCCGCCCATCTTGAGGCTCTCGGCGGTGAGGCGAGCCGGCTCCGCCCGCGGCAGGTGATCGCCAATTTCCGACGCTGGACGCTGCGCGAACTCGACCTGCGGCGCGAGGCGGCGTCGGCGTCCGAACTCGCCGACGCGATGACGGGGGTACCGACCTATGAAGTCCCCGCGATCGACTGGGACCGAACGAACAGCCGCGTGATGACGCTCGACTGGATCGACGGCATCAAAATCTCGCACCGCGATCAGCTCCTTGCCGCCGGGCATGACATGGAGGCGCTCGCAGCGAATCTCGTCCACGCGTTTCTGCGGCAGGCGATTGCCGAGGGCTTTTTCCACGCCGACATGCATCAGGGCAATTTGTTCGTGAAGGCCGACGGGACGATCGCTGCGGTCGACTTCGGCATCATGGGGCGAATCAACCGGCAGGCGCGCTATTGGCTCGCCGAAATCCTCTACGGGCTGACCACGGGCAATTACCGCCGGGTCGCCGAGATTCATTTCGAGGCGCAATATGTGCCCGAATATCATAGCGTCGAGGAGTTCGCGACGGCGCTTCGCGCGGTCGGCGAACCGATGCGCGGCAAGCCGGTCAGCGAACTCAGCGTCGGGCAGATGCTTGACGGCCTTTTCGCGATCACACGCGATTTCGATATGCAGACTCAGCCGCACCTGCTTTTGCTTCAGAAGACGATGGTGATGGTCGAAGGGGTCGCGACGATGCTCAATCCCGCGATCAATATGTGGGACGTATCGGGGCCATTCGTCGGCGCCTGGATTCGCGACGAGCTCGGACCCGAGGCCGCGCTTGCTGATGGGCTTCGCGAGCAGGGCAAAACGCTCGCGCTGATCCCCGACATCATCCGCCGTCTCGACGCCCAATTGCCCCGTCCGGGCGCTGCCCCCCCGGCCCCGCCGCTCCCCGATATTCCGCTGATGTGGGAGCCGGGTGAAAAGCGCGTGTGGTGGCGCTATGCGCTGACCGCGCTGATCGGCGCGGCTGCGGGCGCCGGCATGCTCCACTGGCTGGATTGAAGACTGGGACCAATGCGCATATCTCATGCGCAAGGAGAATGGCGATGAACCGTCCGGCGCGATTCGAGGGCCCCAAGAAACCGACCAATGTCTCACTGAACGCCGAATTGGTCGAAGAGGCAAAAAGGCTCGGCATCAATGTCAGCGAAGCTTGCCAGACGGGCCTTGCCGCCGAGGTCAAGAAGGCGCGCGAGGTCGCGTGGAAGGAAGAAAATCGCGCCGCCATCGAAAGCTGGAACGCCTACACGCGCGAACATGGGCTGCCACTCGCGAAATACCGGCTGTTCTGATGGCGCAGTTCGATGTCCACCGAAGTCGCGACGGAGGAGCGCTCTTGCTCGATTGCCAGAGCGACTTGCTGGGACATTTCGACACGCGCTTCGTCGTGCCGCTGGTTCCCGCGCAGATGGCACAACAGCTTTCCCGCCTCCATCCCCTCTTCGAGATCGAAGGACAGCATCATATCATGGCGACGCAGCTGGCGTCGGCCGTCGACATACGGGATTTGGGCGTCCGTGTCGCGTCGCTGGGTGACCGACGCTATGATATATTGAACGCAGTCGACATGCTGCTGACGGGAGTGTGACGATGGCGGCCAAACGCATTTTGCTCATCATTGGCGGCGGGATTGCCGCCTACAAGAGCATCGAGCTTGTCCGCCTGCTCCGCAAGGCCGGAATGACCGTACGCTGCGTCTTGACGCGCGCGGGCGAGCAGTTCGTCACGCCTCTCACGCTCGCGGCGCTCAGCGAAAACAAGGTCTACACCAACCTTTTCGACCTCAAGGACGAGGTCGAGATGGGGCATATCGAGCTCTCCCGCGAGGCCGACCTGGTGGTCGTTGCACCCGCGACCGCCGACCTTCTCGCCAAGATGGCCGCCGGAATCGCCGACGATCTCGCGACGACACTCCTGCTCGCAACCGACAAGCCCGTGCTCGCGGCACCCGCGATGAATGTGCGTATGTGGCTGCACCCCGCGACGCGGCGCAACGTCGCCACGCTGCGCAGCGACGGCGTTACCGTGATCGAACCCGACGAGGGTGAGATGGCGTGCGGAGAATATGGCCCGGGCCGCCTGCCGGAACCCGAGGCAATCAAGCAGGCGGTTGCTGCAGCGCTCGCCCGCACAGCGGGCGCGGTTCCGCTGTCCGGCCAGCCCGATTTCGCACCTGCAAGCCACCGCCCGCTCTATGGACGCCGGCTCCTGGTTACTGCAGGCCCCACGCACGAGCCGATCGATCCGGTACGCTACATCGCCAACCGGTCGAGCGGGAAGCAGGGCTTTGCAATCGCCGCTGCCGCCGCCGAAGCGGGTGCCGAGGTGCTTCTCGTTGCAGGACCGGTGCCGCTACCAACCCCGCCCGGGGTGGTCCGTGTGGACGTGGAAACCGCAATCCAAATGGCCGCAGAGGTCGAGGCAGCGCTGCCCGTCGACGCCGCGATCATGGTCGCTGCGGTTGCCGACTGGCGCGCCGCCGACACACGTGCCCAGAAGATCAAAAAGGATGGCAGCGGAGACGTCCCCCCCCTGGCGCTCGCCGAAAATCCTGACATTCTCGCCGGACTCGCCAAGAGCGCCAAGCGCCCGCCGCTGCTGATCGGCTTTGCCGCCGAAACCCATGACGTGATCGACCATGCCCAGGCAAAGCTCGCCAGGAAGGGATGCGACTGGATTGTCGCGAACGATGTCTCCGCCGACCCGATGGGCGGCGAAACCAACCGCGTTCACATCGTCAGCAAGGACGGTGTCGACAGTTGGGACCGACTGCCCAAACAGGCCGTCGCCCGCAAATTGATGGAAAAGATCGCCGATGAGCTCGACCTCCGTTCACCCGTTGATTCCAATTGAAATCCAGATCCAGCGCCTGCCAAATGGCGGCGGCCTGCCGCTGCCCGCCTACGCCTCGGAAGGCGCGGCGGGGATGGACGTGGTTGCAGCCGAGACGCTGACGCTTCGCCCCGGCACGCGCCACGCGGTCGCGACCGGCTTTGCGATGGCAATCCCCCCGGGCTACGAGGTCCAGGTGCGTCCGCGCTCGGGACTCGCTCTCAAACATGGTATCACCTGTCTCAATACGCCGGGAACCATCGACAGCGACTATCGCGGTGAGGTGAAGGTGATCCTCGCCAATCTGTCCGAGGATAATTTCGAGATCCGGCGCGGTGACCGTATCGCCCAGCTGGTGCCCGCCCCGGTCCAGCGCGCGACCTTCGCCGAGGTCGCGGCGCTCGATGCCACCGCGCGAGGCGCGGGCGGTTTCGGCTCGACGGGGGTCGCCACGGCCGCAGCCGAAGTCGAGGACAGCGCCCCGGAAGGCGTCGGGTCGCTGGCAGCGATGAAACTGCGGCGGCCCTGACCCTTGCTGTCGGACGCCGAACTCGACCGCTACGCGCGCCAGATCATTCTGCCCCAATTCGGCGGTGCGGGGCAGGCGAAGCTCAAGGCCGCGCATGTCGCGGTGATTGGCGCGGGCGGAATCGGCTGCCCGGCGATCGCCTATCTGGCTGCCGCAGGGACTGGCCGGCTGACGATCATCGACCATGATGCCGTCGAACTGTCGAACCTTCATCGCCAGCCGCTGTTCGCCGACGACGACATCGGTGCGCCCAAGGCCGAGGTTGCGGCGCGGGCGGCCCGGCGCATCAACCCGCATGTCGAAGCCATCCCCCGCGTGGAGCGGCTTGACGCGGGCAATGCCGAAGCGCTCTTGGCAGGCGCCCAGCTGATCCTCGACGGCTGCGACAATTTTCCGACCCGCCTTGCCGTGAATCGCGCCGCGGTCGCGCGCGAAATCCCCCTCCTCTCGGCCGCGATCGGCGCATTCGAGGGACAAGTCGCGCTTTACGAGGGCTGGCGCCAAGATAGCCCCTGCTACGCGTGCCTGGTCGGCAATGATCCGAATCGCGAGGGGATCAATTGCGCCGAGACGGGCGTAATGGGTGCGCTGCCAGGGATGATTGGGGCCACCGCGGCGCTGGAAGCAGTACGCGCCCTCACCGGGTGGGGCCGGCCGCTCATTGGCCGGCTCGCAATCATCGACATGTTGGAGCGGCGGTGGCGCGAAGTCGCCGTGCCTGCGGACCCCGGGTGCCCGATATGCCAGGGCTGAACCTGATCGTAGCGAGCGCGGACGGATCGCGCCTCTATGCGGCACTCGAAACCGCGATGGCGGCAGCGGCGCTAGGGGAGCCGGTGCGGCTCTTCATGCAGGGCGAGGCGGTCGCGTTGCTGCGCGCGCCGATCGGATTCGCGGGTGACGCGGCGCGCGTCGCGGCGGGCCAGCCCGACCTTGCGCAGATGATCGCCGAAGCCGCGGCGATGAATGTCGTCCTGATCGCCTGCCAGTCGGGCATGGCGCTCGCTAGCCTTAGCGCGGGCGACATGGGATCACACATACGCGCCGGCGGGCTCGTCGGCTTTCTGGCAGGCGTCGGGCCGGACGACCGGCTTATCGTCTATTAGGGATTCTTGCAGACACTGATCGCTGCAGGATCGGGGCGCTTGCCCGTGGGCACAAAGCGCGCGAGATAACCCCCTGCGGTCTGCTTGTCGTTATAAGACAGCAACTTGTAGCCCACCGCCTGAAACTCGCAGACAAGCAGGCGAAAGGGTGTCCCATGCTGCGCAATCGGGCGGTCGCCGTCGACAACGATCACCTGCCCTCCCTGACGCAGGGCAGGACGCAGTCGCCAGAGAAAGGCGTAAGGTTCGCCGATCTCGTGATACATATGCACCATGAACACGCGGTCGAAGCTGTTCGCAGGAAGCCGCGGATCGTCGACCGCACCGAGCTTCAGCGACACATTGTCGAGCCGCTCGCGAGCGACGCGGTCGGCGAGGCGTTCGATCACCTCGGGCTGGATATCCTGCGCGAGCACGCGACCGTCGGCTCCGACCCGGCCCGCTAGGCGGACCGTGTAATAGCCGTCGCCGGCCCCGATATCGGCGACAGTCATACCGGGACGGACGTCGGCCGAATCCATGACGTCATCGGCTTCGTTGACGCGATCGCGAGCCTCTTCGGTGGACCATTTGGTCGAGGTGATCGGCGCGACAGGGCGGTCGGCGGGCGGGAAATCGCGCGCGGTTTCGATGCGGTCGCCATCCTCCTGCCAGGGCGCATCGCAGCCGCCGACCAGCGGTGCAAGCGCCAGTGCGGCGAGGAAGGCCGCGCGGCGCTGCATCAGTCGATGTCCTCCACCTCGACCTTTTCGCCCGTCACCTTTTGCGACAGCGCCGCTGCCATGAAGGGATCGAGCGCGCCATCAAGAACGTCGCCGGGAGCAGTCGAGGTCACTCCGGTGCGCAAATCCTTCACCAGCTGATAGGGCTGGAGAACGTAGGACCTGATCTGGTGGCCCCAGCCTATCTCGGTCTTCGCCTGATATTCGCCGCTCGCTTCGACCTCGCGCTTTTGAAGTTCGGCCTCGTACATCCGCGCCTTCAGCATGTTCATGGCCGTGGCGCGGTTCTTGTGCTGCGAACGGTCATTCTGGCTGGCAACGACAATGCCGGTTGGAATGTGGGTGATGCGCACGGCCGAGTCGGTCGTGTTGACGTGCTGGCCGCCCGCGCCCGATGCGCGGTAGGTATCGATCTTGAGGTCGCTCTCGTTGATGTCGATCTGGATATCGTCGTCGATCACCGGATAGACCCAAACCGACGAGAAGCTGGTATGGCGGCGCGCCGAACTGTCGTAGGGCGAGATTCGGACAAGGCGGTGCACGCCGCTCTCGGTCTTGGCATAGCCATAGGCGCTTTCGCCCTTTATCAGCATGGTTGCCGACTTGATGCCTGCCTGCTCGCCCGCCTGATATTCGACGAGCTCGACCTTCATCCCGCGCTTTTCGGCCCAGCGCATATACATGCGCTGCAGCATTTCGGCCCAGTCCTGGCTTTCGGTGCCTCCGGCGCCTGCGTGGATTTCGATATAGCAGTCGTTGCCGTCCGCCTCGCCTGCAAGCAGCGCCTTGACCTTGTCCTGTTCAGCGCGCTGCGCGAGCGCGGCGAGACTGGCGACAGCATCGTCGATCAGCGCCTCGTCGCCCTCCATCTCGGCAAGTTCGATCAACTCGACCGTGTCGTCGCGCTCCTTCTCGATAGCGCGCGTCGCATTGATCGCCTCATCGAGCCGGCGGCGTTCGCGCATGACCTCCTGCGCCGCCTTGGGGCTGTCCCACAGCGTCGGGTCCTCGACCTTTGCATTGAGCTCGTCGAGCCGGCGCACGGCGCGGTCCCAGTCGAGGAATCGGCGCAGCAATGCCAGCGCGGCGTTGATCGTATCGATTTGATCCTGCGCTTCGGCGCGCATCTTCTTGCTCCTGAATTCAATGGGCCCCGGCCATAGAGGCTCGAGCGCCGGTGGCAAGCCGTCAGATGATTCCGCCGCGATCGTCGAGGAAGTCGCTGTCGCT
The DNA here is from genome assembly GCF_001278035.1 of Sphingopyxis sp. 113P3. Lineage (NCBI taxonomy): Bacteria > Pseudomonadati > Pseudomonadota > Alphaproteobacteria > Sphingomonadales > Sphingopyxidaceae > Sphingopyxis > Sphingopyxis sp. 113P3. The sequence goes on along the minus strand of NZ_CP009452.1, from coordinate 4,411,705 downwards.
GCGCCGCCCGCTGCTCTGTTCCACCGGCGCGTCCTGTCGCGGGGCGGGTTTCGACGGCTTGATCTCCTCTTCGCGGATTGTCCGTCGGGGTTCGCTTTCGGGCTTGAAGGCTTCCCAGATAATCGCCGCCTTGGGGTCGCTGCCAGGCCAGCTACCATAGACACGGCGACCCGATTGACGGTCGATACGAACCATGCGGATGCCCTTGGGCGCGGTGAAGGGCACAGGTTGGCGGTCTGCCAGCGCTTCGAGGAAGAAATCCTTGAACACGGGGGCGGCAAGGCTGCCCCCCTGCGCATAGCCCCCCATGTTGCGTGGCTGGTCGAAGCCGAGATAGAGGCCCGCGACCACGTCGGGGGTACCGCCCATGAACCAGACGTCCTTGGGCCCCGTGGTCGTCCCTGTCTTCCCGAACAAGGGGACGCCGAGGTCGCGGAGTCGCTGCGCGGTTCCGCGCTGGATGACCCCTTCGAGCATGTGAACGACCTGATAGGCGGTCATCGGATTCATAAGCTGCTTACCCGACGGCGCAAAGCGGGGCATTGGCCGGCCGTCCCAGTCCTTCTGGTTACATCCCTCGCAAGGGCGCCAGTCGCGCGGGAAGATCACCTTGCCGCGGCGGTCCTGAACATAATCGATCACCCGCGGCTTCAACGCGCGGCCGTGATTGGCGAGCATCGCATAGGCGTTGACCAGCTTTTCGACCGTCGTCGTGCCCGCACCGAGCGCAGTCGACAGATAGGGTTCGTGCGTGCCGATGCCCATCGTCTTGATCGTCTCGACGATCGGCTCCATCCCGACCTGGCTTGCGGTGCGGACGGTCATCAGGTTGCGCGACTGCTCGAGCCCCCAGCGCATTGTGTGCTGGCCCGCTCCGCCCGCGCCGCCATAGTTTCGGAAGCATTTGTTTCCAAGGTTTGCGCCCTGATAGACGCAGAAAGGCCCGTCGACGATCATCGTCGCGGGGGTCATGCCATTGTCGAGCGCGGTCGCATAGACGAAGGGCTTGATGGTCGATCCTGGCTGACGTTCGGCCTGCGTTGCACGGTTGAACGGCGACAGGCGGACATCGAAACCGCCCTGCATCGCGTAAATACGACCCGAATGCGGGCTTTCCACGACCATGCCGCCCGACACCTCGGGAATGTTGCGCAACGAATAGACGCCGGGCGAGGTCGCCTTGACCGCAATCAGGTCACCGGGTTTCATCGCCACGAAGGCACTTGTCCCGCGCTTGCGATAGGCCATTTGTGCAGCGCTGGCTGGCAGCCGCCCGGTCGTACCGTCCGAAAATCCGAGGCGTGCTTCGCTGCCCGTCTTGGAAAGCACCGCGGCGATGCGCCAATTATCATAGCTGATCCCGATGAAACTCGAGGCGAGCCTGCTCTGCCACTGCGCGTCGGCCTCGATCGTCGCGATCGGTCCCGACCAACCCTTGCCAGCATCGTAGCGGATCAGCCCGGCGCGCAGCGCTTTCGCGGTGGCCTGCTGCATCTTGTCATCATAGGCTGTGCGTACCCACAGGCCGCCGGCATAGACGCTATGCGGCCCGTCTTCGGCGGTTTCGCCGAACTGGTCGATCAGCTGGCGCCGCACCTCTTCCATATAATATCCGCCGACCTGCGCGACCGCGCGGTTGCCCGTCTCGGTCAGGCCGAGCGGCATCGCCTGCGCAGCGTCACGCTGCGCGGGGGTGATCCAGCCGTTGCGCGCCATCGCTCCGAGCACGAAATTGCGTCGCCCCAGCGCCTTGTCAGCGTTTCGTGCACGGCCATAGGTTTCAGGCGCCTTGGGCAGAATGGCAAGGAAGGCCATTTCGTGCAGCGCGAGCTGATCGACGTCCTTGTCGAAATAGGCGCGGCTTGCTGCCTGGACGCCGAAGCTGCGGCGGCCGAGGGGGATTTCGTTGAGATAGAGTTCAAGGATCTGCTCTTTGGTCAGAGCCCCCTCGATGCGCATGGCGAGGATCGCCTCGCGGATCTTGCGCGTATAGCTGACCTCGTTGGTCAGCAGCAGATTCTTCGCGACCTGCTGGGTGATCGTCGAAGCGCCGATCGGGCGACCGTCGTTCTTGAGGTTGGTGACGATCGCGGTCGCGATCCCGGGATAGTCAATGCCACCATGCTCGAAGAAGGTGCGGTCCTCTGCAGCCAGGAAAGCGCGGACGAGCAGCTGGGGATATTCGCTGTACTCGAGCTGGACCCGGCGCTCGCGCGCGTAGCTATGCACCGGCTTGCCTTCGCCGTCGCGGACCATCGTGGGCAGGGGCGGTTCATAGTCGCGAAGCTGGTCGACCGAGGGCAGGTTGCGCGCGAAGATGATCCAGATGAGGATGAACGCGAGCAGCCCCGCGAGCGCCAGCCAGCCGAGCCAGCGGAACCAACGGCGTGTCCACATATCGCGCAGCCAGGCCATCGCGGCATTGCTGTCGCGGCGCAGACGGTAGCGGAAATGGGAAGAGGTGTCGGCGACCATAGGGTTTCGCCTCTAAAGCCTGCATGACCGAAAGGGAAGAAGGGTTGCGATGGGTGGCTCAGCGCCGCGCGGCGAGTTCGGCGAGCGCGGCGCTCAGCATGGCGGCGACGTCGGCGAGCGCGGCGTCGGGGTCGATCCGCCTTTCCTCGTAGAGCATTTCGTCGGCAGCAAAGCCGATCTCCACGGCAATCCGCAGCCGGCGCCACAACAGCTCGGGGGCGACGCCGGACAGAAAGGGCGCACAAGCTGCGGCAAGACGGTCGGTGACGCCGCGGTGCGAATCGAGGCGGACGTGCGCAAGCGCCGGGGACGCGTGAAGCGCGCGCAAAATCCAGACCGCCCCCGGCTCGGCGCGCGTCACCGCCGCCGTATCCGCGAGCAGTGCACCGATGTGCGCCGCCATCGCCGATATGCCGCCCTCGGCGTGGCGCTCCACCCACCTCTCGAGCACCGCATTCTGGCGCGCCATCAGCCGCCGCCCCAGCGCTTCGAGCACCGCATATTTATCGGCGAAATAGCGATAGAGCGCCGGCGGGCTCACTCCTGCGCGCGCCGCGATGAGATTTGTCGAGATGCGCTCGACCCCAACCTCGGCAAGCAGTGCGCCCGCGACGTCGAGCAGCCGCTCGCGCGTCGCCGCGGCGCGCGCCTGTTTGGCCGGCGGCTTCACCGTGCGCGGCCGCGCGCGCTCACGGGCCAGATATCAACCAGCGTGTCGCCCGCAACGACATGATAATGGTCATAAAGATTGACCGTCGGGTCGCAGTGCGGGACGGTCAGCGTCACCGGATCGCCTGGCGCCAGCAAAGTGCCGATATCGGGCGCGATCAACGCCGCATGCTCGTCGCCCATGAAGGCGAAAAAGGCACTTTCCGGCGCGCCGCGCCGCACAACCGCAACGCCCCCGTCGGTCGACAGCGATTTGAAACCGGCATCTATCGTGACCAGCCCGGGATGATTTGCGCTGACCACGCGCGCATCGACGCCGAGTGCGGTCTCGAATGGCCGGCTACCGTCACCGGTGAGATCGCACTCATTGTACTGCTGGTCCATGAAAACATAGGAGCCCGCCTGCAGCTCGGTAAAGACGCCGAGCTCGAGGTCGATGCGGTGGGTCCCGGTGCCCGATCCCGTGACAATGCCGGGAGCAAAGCCCGCGTCGGTCAGCGCGGCGATGACCGAGGTGAGATAGTCGGTGCGCGCGACGATCGCAGAGCGGCGTTCGTCATAATCCTCGATATGCTGCTGCGAGCCACAATAATATTGAACGCCGCGAAAGCGAAGCGAGGGAAGCGCCGCGATCGTTCGGGCCAGTTCCACCGCCATTTCTGCCGAGGCGACGCCGGTGCGCGCGATCCCCGGATCGACGTCAATGATGACGTCGATGCTCGCGCCGACATCGGCGAGTGCCGCGGCAAGCCGTTGCGCGACCGCGGGATGATCGACGACCGCCATCAATCGCTCGGTGCGCGCCGCGAGCGCGGCCAGTCGCCTGATGGCTTGCGGCGCGGCAACCGGCGAGGTGATCAATATTCCCGATACGCCCCCATCGGCCAGCACTTCGGCCTCGCCAATCTTCGCGCAGCAGACGCCGCGTGCGCCGGATGCGAGCTGGCGCTTCGCGATATCGACGCTCTTGTGCGTCTTGGCATGGGGGCGCAGGTCAACGCCCTTCGCCGCCACGAGCGCTGCCATCGCCGATATATTGCGGTCGAGCGCCTCGACGTCGAGCACCAGCACCGGCGTGTTTAGGTCGGCGCGGGAACCCTGGCGGCCGATCAGATGCGCGTGCAGGGCCGGATCGTCGGTCATGAGAACAGCGTCTCCAGATGGGTATTGAGAAATTTGCCCGTGGGGTCGGCGGCGCGCCGCACGGCGCGAAAGCGCTCGGCCATCGGATAAAGCGCGTCGACGTCGGCGCGGGTGAGCGTGTGGCGCTTCGCCCAATGCGGCCGGCCGCCATACGCGCGAAAGATCGCCTCGACACTCGCGAAGTGGCCGGCCCAGGGCATCTTCGCATATTGGTGCATCGAGATTGCGGCGACTGGCCCCGCATTCATCGGGCTCATCCATATATCGTCTGCCGCGACGGTGCGATATTCGAAGGGAAAGGTGACCGGCAGTCGCTTCCTTCGGATCCATCCGACCGCCTCATCAAGCGCGTCAAGCCCGGCAGCGCGCGGCAGTTCATACTCCATTTCCTCGAAGCGGATCGTGCGGTCCGAAGGAAAGATCGCATGTGCAGGGCCGCGTCGCGCACCGTCGAAACGCGTGCGCATCATCGCGCGCTGGAGGAAGGGGGTCAAAAAGGGCAGCCTCGCCGAGACATCAAGGATACGGCGGAAGGTGGTTTCCTCCATGTCCGTGGTCGAAGCGGGCGGATCGCACGGATCACAGGGCGTGAGCGTCTTCAGGATCACGGTGTCGGCGTGAGGAAAGAACCAGAACTCGATGTGGCGATGCCGTTCGGCGAGCTCGTCATATCCTTCGCGCACTTCGGCCCACCGCCTCTTCTCGATCCGCTCGGCGAGATGAAAAGCCGGTACCACCAGGGTTTCGATTTCCGTCGCAATACCGAACAGGCCGAGCGAAAGGCGCTGCGCCTGGTACAGTTCGGGATTGGTCACGGCGTCGCACCAGTGCAGCTCGCCATCGGCCCCGATCAGCCTGAAACCGCGCGCGAAGGTTGCAAGGCTGCCGAGGGTCGCGCCCGTACCGTGAGTACCCGTCGCCATCGCCCCCGCGAGCGACTGCGGATTGACGTCGCCCTGATTGGCGAGCGCAAGCCCCTCGGCCCACAGCGCGGCAGTGAGCCGCTTGATCGACCAGCCCGCGGGGATACGCGCGCTCCGGCGGTCTGGGGCGACCACCATCTCTCCTCGCATTTCGCCGAGCGACACGATCAGATCGTCTGTCTCGCATAGCGGCATGAAGCTGTGGCCTGCACCAAGTGCGCGGACCTTGCGCGCGTGACGGACCAGCGCGGCGAGTTCGCCCTCGTCGCGAGGCCGCGCCGCGGTCGCTGCTGCCGACACGCTTCCTGACCAGTTGCTCCAGCCCACAACGTCCCTTTGCTGTCAGAAGGCGGAGGCTGGAGTGTCGCAGAAAGCTAGTCAAGACTAACTTTTTGAAAGTCCCATCCTCAGCGCTCGGCGATCCGGCGGGCGAAGTGGAGCTGCACAGCTTCACGCACGCCCCGCGCGACCTTCTGTTGCCCGGCCTTCGAGGTGAGGAAGGCTGTGTCTTCCTTGTTCGACAGGAAGCCTGTCTCGAAGAGCACCGACGGGGTATCGGGCGCCTTCAGCACGACGAAAGAGGCAAAGCGGTGCGCATTGCTGCGAAACGGCACCTCGTCGGCCGCCTCCCGCTGAAGCAGGCGCGCGAAGTCCGACGCAACATTCATTGTCTCGCGCTGCGTCAGGTCGAGCAGGATCGACGACACCGCGCCGCCATGCGCCCCGAGGTCGACCCCGTTGATGATGTTCGCCTTGTTTTCGCGCGCCGCGAGCTTCGCCGCCTCCCGGTCCGAGGCGACCTCGGAGAGAGTGAAGACCGATGCGCCGCGCGCGTCCTCATTCTCGGCTGAATCGGCGTGAATCGAGAGAAAGAGATCAGCCTTCAGCCGCCGCGCGATTCCGTAGCGCTCCTCGAGCACGAGATAACGGTCGTCGCCCCGGGTGAGCGCGACGCGAACACGGCCCGTTGCGAGGAGCTGATCCCGAATCGCGCGCGCAAGCGCGAGCGTCACATCCTTTTCACGGCGCCCGCCATGTGGCGAGATTGCGCCCGGGTCGTGCCCGCCGTGGCCCGGATCAAGGACGACGAGCGGCAGATCTGCATCGTCCGGCCCGTCAACCCGCGGTAGCGGCAACGCGGGCCGCGGCTTGCCGATCGGCACGGTGACCGAATAGCGCTTTGCGGGCGGTCTTGCGCGAAAACTCGCGGACTGGAGAAGGCCCGGCCGGGGCGCCGGCACCGCGCGCGCAGCATCGCCGGCGGACGCCGGCGGCGTCAGCAGCGCCGCGCTCAACAGGAATAAGAGGCCCATGGAGGCGACTATGCCGCCCAGCACGCATTGGTCCAGTGCTTATTCAAAAAGAGCCGCTTTCCTGCCGCATCCAGGCGTGCATCAACGCGGTTAACGCCCGGGTTTTCCTGTCCGGCGCGCGTGAAGACGCGAGCGCATTGTCGCAACAATTGGTACGCGATCGCATCTTTGTGCGGAGGCGGAGGTTGCCGTTGGTCCCTGCCGATGCTAGCAACGCCACCATTGACGGTGCCTTTTCCGGTCCGTCCGGCCTTTTTGAGGGGAAAGGCGCCGATCTCGCGAACCTGCGGGACCGCTGCAGCCCCGGCGCCGGACATACGGGAAAGGGCGACCTGCCGTCAGTCCACCCGGTTGACCGGACAGCGGAGCCATTCTGCCCCCTGCTCGCTCATCCCGTAACAGGTTGATGCCGCATGAGGCTTGCCATGCCCTCTTCTGATCCCGACGCGGGCGCCTTTGCCCCGACCGTCGCCGGATTCGAAGACCGCATGCGCGTCCAGGACCGGACGCAAGCCCCTCGCTGCAATAACGTCTTTATCCGTTTCACCTTTATCCGCCGCAACCGCCCCGAAGGGCAGTTCGCGGGATTTTCTGTTGGCGCGCCGCGGCGCGCTTGGAGTGCATATAATGACCACGCGCATGTTGATCGACGCGCGGCACCGGGAAGAAACCCGGGTCGCCGTCACCAAGGGAAACCGCATCGAGGAGTTTGATTTCGAGTCCGCCGAGCACAAGCAGCTCAAGGGCAACATCTATCTGGCCAAGGTCACCCGCGTCGAACCTTCGTTGCAGGCGGCGTTCGTCGAATATGGCGGGAACCGCCACGGCTTCTTGGCCTTCAGCGAAATCCACCCCGACTATTATCAGATTCCGAAGGAAGACCGCGAAGCGCTGCTGCGCGAAGAAGCGGAGCACGCTGCCGAGGCGGCGATGCGCGCCGAGGAGGATCTCGACGAACTCGAAGGCGATGTCGCCGACGTCGAGGACCATGACGACGACAATGGCGACGCCCCCGCCCCCGTAACCATCGGCGAAGAGGCCGAGGACGCCGAGGACGCCGAGGAGGGCAGCGAGTCCGAAGCCGGCGACGGCGAACAGGCCTCCGAGGAAGGCAAAGACGGACGCGGCGACCGCCGCCGCCGCGGGCGCGACGGCCGCAAGGGCGGCCGGGGCCGCGGGCGCGGCCGCCGGAGCGACGAAGACGACGGCGAAAACCGCATGTCGCTGCGCCGCCGCTACAAGATTCAGGACGTCATTCGCCGCCGTCAGGTGATGCTGGTCCAGGTCGTCAAGGAAGAGCGCGGCAACAAGGGCGCCGCGCTGACCACCTATCTCTCGCTCGCCGGCCGCTATTGCGTGCTGATGCCGAACACGATGCACGGCGGCGGGATCAGTCGCAAGATTTCGAACGGCGCCGATCGCCGCAAGCTGAAGGCGATGATCGACGAGCTCAACCTGCCACCGACGATGGGTTGCATCGTGCGTACCGCCGGGATGAGCCGCACCAAGACCGAGATCAAGCGCGACTTCGACTATCTCGCGCGCCTGTGGGACGAAATCCGCGAAAAGACGCTGCAGTCGAGCGCGCCTGCGCTGATTCATTCGGACAGCGACCTCGTGAAGCGCGCGATCCGTGACATCTATCACAAGGATATCGAGGAAGTGCTCGTCGAGGGCGACGAGGGCTACAAGGCAGCGAAGCAGTTCATGAAGCTGCTGATGCCGAGCCACGCCCGGCGCGTGAAGCAATATGCGGATCCGGTCTCGCTCTATCAGCGCTATGGCGTCGAGGATCAGCTCGCTGGAATGCTCAACCCCGTCGTGCAGCTGAAATCGGGAGGCTATCTCGTGATCAACCCGACCGAGGCCCTAGTGTCGATCGACATCAACTCGGGCCGGTCAACGCGCGAGCATAATATCGAGCAGACCGCGCTCAACACCAACCTCGAGGCCGCGCACGAGATCGCGCGGCAGCTGCGCCTGCGGGACATGGCGGGGCTGATCGTGATCGACTTCATCGACATGGATCACGGTTCGAACGTCCGCAAGGTCGAGCGCGCCATGAAGGAAGCGCTGAAGAACGACCGCGCGCGCATCCAGATCGGCCGCATTTCCGGCTTTGGTCTGATGGAGATGAGCCGTCAGCGGCTGCGCACCGGCGTACTCGAAGCCTCGACACGGCCCTGTCCGCATTGCGAGGGCACGGGTCTCGTTCGCACCGCATCGTCGGCGGGTCTCAGCGCGCTGCGTCTGATCGAGGAGGAGGCCGCGCGCGGCAAGGGCAGCAAGATCACGTTGCGCGCCAGCCAGGAAGCGACCTTCTACCTCCTCAACGAGAAGCGCCGCGAACTGCACGAAATCGAGGAGCTTTACGGCGTCAGCGTCGAAATCCTGCCCGACGGCGAGACCGAGGGCGCACGCATGGCAATCGAGATTGGCGGTCCCCCGCCGGTCGCGCGCCGCAGCTTCGCCCCGATCGAAGTGATCGAGGACGAGGAAGACGAGGATATCGTCGAGGAGGAAGAAGGCGAGGAAGCTGGGGATGACGAACACCCCGCCCGCCGCGCGCGTGACGAGAGCGAGGGAGAAGGCGAGGGCCGCAAGCGCCGCCGCCGCCGCCGCCGCGGCCGCCGCGGCCGCCGCGATGAAGAGGGAGGCGAATCGGTCGAAGGCGACGCTGTGGAGAGCGAGGGCGAACCAGAGCAGATCGACGTCACCCCCGTGGAGGAAACCGCCCCTGCCGAAGTCGAGGCCCCGGCCGAAATCGCAGCCGAACCCGAGGAGGGCGATGCGAAGCCGAAGCGCCGCCGCGGGGGCCGCGGGCGCAAGGCGAAGACCGAGGAGGCCGAGGCTGAAAGCATGACCCTGGCTGCCGAAGCACCAGTCGAGGCCGAGAGCGTCGAGGCAGCGGCGGAGGAGGCACCAGTCGCCCCGGAGAAGCCCAAGCGCAAACGCGCTCCGCGCAAGGCCAAAGCGGCCGAAGCAGAGCCCGCAACTGAGGAAACCGAAGCGCCCCGGGCCGAAGCCGCGCTCGCAGAAGCCCCCGCCGCCGAAGCCGTGGAGGCCGAACCGGCGGCCAAGCCGGTGCGCAAGCGCGCCAGCAGGAGCAAGAAGGCCGCGGCTGCCGAGGCAGCGCCCGAGGCGGAATCGCTCGAAGCCGCCACGGTGGTCGCCGCGGACGAGACGCCGGCGGCCGATGAGGCGACCGGAGGCGAGCCCCGCCGCGGATGGTGGCAGCGCACCTTCGGAAACTGAGCGCAGTTTCTTCGACAGGATAAAGCCGTGCGCTCCAGCGGAAGCAGGAACGCACGGCTTTTCTTTTCGGGCGACCGGCCGCAAAAAGGCCATCTCGCGCCTTGCTTTGGCGCGCGCGGCCCCCAATAATCGGTCTATGGCTTCATTCGAGGTTCAGGCGCCCGGCGCAAGACCGGCGGCAATGACCGCCTCCCTTCTGCAGGCCGCGCTCGGTGGGCAGGGCTTGCGAGCCTTTTCCCGTTTCCTGATCACCTTGTTCGCGTTGATCGCGGTCGCAACGCGGCCCACGGCGGCCCAGTCGATCCTGCGCGACGCCGAGACCGAAGCGCTGCTTCAGGACATGATGGACCCGATCACCATGGCCGCGGGATTGCGCCCCGGACAGGTGCGCGTCCACCTGCTCAGCGATCGCAGCATCAACGCCTTCGTCGCGGGGAGCCAGGACATCTACGTCCACAGCGGCCTGATCGAGGCGGCGGACAGCGCCAATGAAGTGCAGGGCGTCCTCGCGCACGAACTTGGCCATATCATGGGTGGCCATGCGATTCGCGTCGGCGAGGGAGCCAAGGTCGCAACCGGCATCTCGCTGCTCAGTCTGCTGTTGGGCGCCGCGGCGATGGCCGCAGGCGGAGCTGACGCCGGCATGGGTATCATGATGGCAGGTCAGCAAGCCGCACTCGGCAAGTTCCTCGCCTTCAGCCGCGTTCAGGAAGCGACTGCCGACGCCGCAGGTGCGCAGTATCTGTCGAAGGCCGGAATCAGCGGCAAGGGCAGCCTCGATTTCTTCAAGAAGCTGCAAAACATCGAGTTCCGCTATGCGATCAAGCAGGATGACGATCAGGCCTATGGGCGTACCCACCCACTGTCCGGCGATCGCATCCAGGCCCTGCGCGAGGTTTATGTCGTCGACCCTGCTTGGAACAAGCCAAGCAATCCCGACATCGAAGAGCGGTTCAGGCGGGTAAAGGCTAAACTGGTCGGCTATATCGCCGAGCCCGCCAAGACGCTGCGCCTCTATCCCGAAAGCGACACGAGCGTCCCCGCCCATTATGCCCGAGCCTATGCATGGCATAAGGGCGCCTATCCCGACAAGGCGCTCGCGGAGACAGAGGCACTGCTCAAGGCTGATCCCGAGGACCCATATTTCCTCGAACTCAAGGGCCAGGTTCTGCTCGAATCGGGGCATCCGAAAGACGCGATCGCGCCGCTGCGCAAGGCGGTCGCCAACTCGCGTTCGGCGCCGCTCATTGCCGGGACGCTGGGTCATGCCCTCATCGCGACCGAGGATACAGCGAACTATGCCGAAGCCGAAGAGGTGCTGAAAACCGCAGTCGCGCTCGACAACGAAAATCCCTTTGCCTGGTATCAGCTTGGAATCGTCTATGCCGCGCGGGGCGATCAGGCGCGAGCCGCGCTCGCCTCGGCCGAACGCTACAGCCTCGAGGGTGGACAGCCAGCGCTCGCCCTGCGTAATGCCGAGATGGCGATGCAAGGCCTTCCGCAAGGCTCCTCCGACTGGATTCGCGCGCAGGATATTTCGCTCGTTGCGCGCGCCGAGGTAGAACGGACGCGCAAACGGCGCTAGAATCACGCGATTTTGGGGATGCATCGCTACCTGACGATGCACAAGGGCGACAAGTGACAGAGAAGAAAGAAGAATATTACCAGCCTTGGCTGCGCGATCCAGCGCCGTCGCAGACCGCCGCGCCTGTGTCCAGGAGCGACGAGGGCCTCGCGAAGCCGAAGGATACCACGCCAGTGGGGGTGGATCTGACGCGTTACGAGCAGCGCGCGGAGACGCCGCGCGATCCATTGTTCAAACCCGAGCAGCTCCGCGCGAGCGCGGCGGGATTCTGGCGCGCGGTGCGAAGCGGCGCGGCCGCTTTTGCCGACTGGACCATCAAGGCAGGTGAACGCGCCGACATTCCGGCGCGCCTCGAAGCGATGGAGCTTCCGCGCCGGTCGCGCGCGGCCGCCGCGGCTGCGGCGAGCGTCATGGTGACCGGAGCGCGGGCGGTCGGACGCGGCTCGGGACAGGCGGCCCGCGCCGTCGCCGCGACGAGCGGCAGGGTGTGGGAGAAGATGGCGCTTGGCGACAAGGCGCGCAAGCTCTCGAGCGAGGCCGGACGCGGGCTGGGCGAGGTGGCAGGGAAGACCAAGGCCGGACTGGCTGAGGTCGCGAAGGCAAGCAAGGAGGGACTGGGTGAGGCGGCGACCAAGCTGCGCCCCGCGCGCGAAGACCCTGCGCCGCCCCCTTCGGGGCTTGAACAATTGCTCGCGCGCGAGGAGGCCGAAGCGCGCAAGGCGAAGCCCGCAGCGCCAGACCTGCCGCTCTTTGCCGGCGCGCCGCCAACGGTGACACAGGCCCAGGCAGCGCAGCGCGCCGGAGCGGAGGAAGACGAGCCCACGCGCGATGCGGGACCCGCCGCACGCCCAGCGAAGCAGTCACAACGCGCCAAGGCAATGGCCGCGCCGCTCCCGGCGCGCGTGCAGGGGATATCCATGAATGATTTCCGCACCCGCGGCTGGCCGCTGGCACTCGGCGTCCTTCTGCTAGTCGGGGCCGCCTTCTGGCTCGGCGGTCGCTTTGGTGGCGGGATGAGCAAGAGCGAGGTCGAGACCATCGTCGCCGATTATATCCGCGCCAATCCGCAGATCATTCCCGAAGCGCTCGAAGCGCAGCGGGGACGCGAGATCGCCAGGGCAATCGATGCAATTCGCCCCGCGCTGGAAAAGCCTTACGCCGGCGCATGGGCGGGGAATGCCGATGGCGATGTCACGCTGGTTGTCTTCACCGATTACGCCTGTGGTTTCTGCAGGGCGAGCGTTCCCGACGTCGACCGGCTGCTGCGCGAGGACAAAAGGCTGAAGGTCGTATTCCGCGAGTTGCCGATCATTTCACCCCAAAGCCGGGACGCGGCGCTGATGGCGCTGGCGGCGGCGCGACAGGGCAAATATGACGCCTTCCACCACGCGATGTTCGCGGCGACGTCGCTCGATCGGACGGCGATCGCGGCTGCGGCCGAAAAGTCCGGCGTGGTAACCGACGGGAGCGCAGATGCGACCGCGAACGAGGCGCTGTTCCAACGCGAACTCGACAGCAATCTCGCGATCGCGAGTCAGCTTCAGCTCAATGCCACGCCGACCTGGGTGGTTGGCGACCAGATCTTTCAGGGGCAGGTTGGCTATGACGCGCTGCGTCAGGCGATCACCAAGGCGCGGTCCAAAGCGTGACGGCTGCGGGCATGGCGACCGTTTCCGTCGACGAAGCGCTCGCCAGTGCTCGCCGGCTACTGCGCGGCGAGCCCGCTGCAGCACTCGCGCAGGCCCGCGCGATCATTGCGGCGCTGCCGACGGCCGCTGAAGCCCACCGGATCGCGGCGCACGCTCTGCGCGCGCTCGGCCGCGAGGAGGAAGCTCAGCAAGCTTCACTCGCAGCGGTGAGCGCTGCGATCCACGATCCTGCCCTGATCGAGGCAGCGCTCGCGCTCGCCGAGAATCGCCTGCCTGATGCCGAAGGGGCGCTGCGCGCGCGGCTGAAGGCCGATGCGACCGACGTCGCGGCCATCCGCATGCTTGCGGAGGTTGCCGGGCGGATCGGGCGCTATGGCGACGCCGAAAAGCTGCTGTGCCGCGCACTCGAACTCGCCCCGGGATTCGGCGCGGCGCGCGCCAATCTCGCAACCGTTTATTACAAGCAGAACCGCTATGCCGAAGCCGTCGAGATGCTGGACGCGGTGCTGGGTGAGGATCCGGACAATCCCGCCCACGCAAACCTTAAGGCCGCAGCGCTCGGTCGCATCGGCGGCTATGACGAGGCGATCGCTCTCTATGAGGAGCTGACGCGCCGCTTTCCCGGCCACGCCAAGCTGTGGATGAGCTATGGCCATATGCTGAAGACCGTCGGGCGGCAGGACGACAGTATCGCCGCCTATCGCCATGCACTGAGTGCCGATCCCGGGCTCGGGGAACTGTGGTGGAGTCTTGCCAATCTCAAGACGATCCGCTTCGACAAGCGCGACCGCGCCGCGATGGAGGCCGCGCTGGAGGCCGCAGATGCAGCCGACAGCGGCCGCGACGACGATCGGCTGCATCTTCATTTCGCGCTCGGCAAGGCGCATGACGATGCCGGCGAGCCGGAAGCTGCCTTTCGCCATTATGTGGCAGGTAATGCAATCCGCGCGGATCAGCTCGGCTACGAGGCGAAGGAAACGACCGCTATCGTCGATGCCGCCATTGCGACCTTCACGCCTGCCTTTTACGTCGACCGCGCAGGCAGCGGTGACCCCGCCCCCGATCCCATATTCATCCTCGGCATGCCGCGGGCCGGATCGACGCTCGTCGAACAAATTCTCGCCAGCCATTCGGCGATCGAGGGCACGATGGAACTCCCCGACATCCCCGCACTCGCGCTGGGGCTCGGGCGCGAGGCGCTCGGTGACGGGCGGCGCTGGGTCGAGGCGGTTGCCGCCGCTTCACCTGAGAAACTCGCCGAGATGGGCGCTGCCTTCCTTCGCCGGACGCAGGTGCAGCGTAAAACGGGCAAGCCCTTCTATATCGACAAGTTGCCGAACAACTGGCTCTATGTTCCGCTGATCCGCCTGATACTTCCCCATGCGAAGATCATCGATGCGCGGCGGCATCCGCTCGACTGCTGCTGGTCCAATTTCCGCCAGCATTATGCGAAGGGGCAGGCGTTCAGCTATGACCTCGCCGACATGGGCGCCTATTATCGCGATTATGTGCGGCTGATGGCGCATATCGATGCAGTACAGCCGGGGGCGGTCCACCGCGTGATTCACGAGGCGCTCCTCGACGACCCGGAAGGCGAAGTTCGCGCCATGCTCGCCTTCCTCGGCCAGCCGTACGAGGCGGCATGCATGGCCTTTCACACCAATGCCCGCGCCGTCCGGACGGCGTCGAGCGAACAGGTGCGCCGCCCGATCAATCGGGACGGTGTAGGCCAGTGGCAACCCTACAAAGCCTGGCTCGAGCCACTTCGCGACGCCTTGGGCCCGGTCCTGGAGGCTTATCCAGGGACACCCAGCCTTTTCAGCTGAAGTCGACGCGCGCAAATTCGTTGCGTTTGGGCAACAGCAGCCGATATTTTCGACAAACCGCCCTGCTGCCTGGACAACAAAGCTTGCGCTTACGCTGCACTGCGTCATGCTCGCATCACACAGCTGTCATTTGAGGGGGGTTCTCATGCGTGATTTGAGGGCGGTGGTAGCAAAGAGCGGCGCGCTTCTGCTGGGCAGTACGATGCTCTGCACGTCAGGCGCGGCTTTCGCACAGCAATCGGGGACGAGAAGCAGTGACGATATCGTCGTCACCGCGTCGAAGCGCGAACAGAATCTGCAGGACGTTCCGCTTGCGATCACCGCGATCGGCACCGAGAGACTCAACGAGCTGCAGGTCAAGGAATTCCAGGACGTCGTCAAATTTCTGCCGTCGGTCACGATCCAGTCGCTCGGGCCGGGCTTCAGCCAGGTCTATTTCCGCGGCGTCGCGAGCGGGGAGAATGCCAACCATTCGGCGTCGCTGCCCACCGTCGGCACCTATCTCGACGAAATGCCGATCACGACGATTCAGGGCGCGCTTGACATCCACGCCTACGACCTGGCGCGCGTCGAGGCGCTCGCTGGACCGCAGGGGACGCTCTACGGCGCAAGCTCGATGGCAGGCACGATCAAACTTGTCACCAATCCGCCCGACACCAGCGGCACCTATGGTTCGGTCGGCCTCGAACTCAATAGCGTTGCGCATGGTGACATTGGCGGGGTCGCCGAAGGCTTCATCAACGCAAAGCTCAGCGACCGCGCTGCGCTGCGCCTCGTCGGCTGGTACCGCCATGATGGCGGCTATATCGACAATATCGCCGGCAGCCGTACCTATTTCTCGAGCGGCATCACGCAGGATAACGCTGCACTTGTCGAGAACGACTATAATGATGTCGACACCTATGGCGCCCGCCTTGCCCTCGGCATCGAACTCGACGACGACTGGACGCTACGCCCGACAGTGATGGGCCAGGTGCAGAAGGCGAACGGAAATTTTGCGCAGGAACGCTCGTCCGCGGTGACCCGCGACCTGCAGATCGTGCAGTATAATCCGGAGATGTCGAAGGACAGATGGCTCCAGGCCGCGCTGACCATCGAGGGCAAGCTCGGCAATTGGGATCTGACGGTCACGGGCGGCCATCTGCGGCGCAAGACCGTGGTTGACAGCGACTATTCGGATTACGCTTATTTCTACGACGCGCTCTATGGCTACGGCGCCTATTTTTATGACAATAATGGCGATCTGGTCAGCCCGAACCAGTATATCCACGGCATCGACCGCTACAAGAAGAGCTTCTTCGAGGCCCGCATCGCCTCTCCCTCCGACGCGCGGCTACGCTTTATCGGCGGCGTCTTCTGGCAGCGTCAGTCGCACAATATCGAGCAGAATTATATTATCGACGACATCGCCGACGCGATCACCGTTCCCGGCACGCCCAGCGACATCTGGTTGACCAAGCAGCTGCGCATCGATCGCGACTATGCCGTGTTCGGCGAGCTCAGCTTCGACATCACCGACCGGCTGACGCTGACCGGCGGCGGCCGGGTCTACAAGTTCGACAACAGTCTCGTCGGCTTCTTCGGCTATTCGGACGGTTTCGGCAGCACCGGGGTCGCGGGCTGTTTCGCCGGGCCCGTCGTCGCGGGATCACCCTGCACCAACCTCGACAAGCGGACGAAGGATACGGACTTCATCCACAAGCTCAACCTGACCTACAAGGTCACCGACGACGTCCTCGTTTATGGGACCTGGTCGCGCGGTTTCCGGCCCGGCGGCATCAACCGGCGCGGTACGCTGCCACCCTATGGCCCCGACACGCTCGACAATTACGAATTCGGGTGGAAATCGAGCTTCGGGCCGCTGCGCTTCAACGGCGCCGTCTATCAGGAAGATTGGGATGACATCCAATTGTCCTTCCTCGGGGCGAACGGCCTGACCGAAATCCGCAGCGCGGGCATTGCGCGGATCCGCGGCTTCGAATTTGACGTGGGTTATCGGGCGGGCGGGCTGTCGCTCAACCTCGGGGGCAGCTATAATGACGCGACGATCCGGCGCGATTTTTGCGCGATCGCCAACGACCAGTTCGACTGCTCGATCGACCCGCCGGGCCAGACCAACGCGCTGCTCGCTCCCGCGGGCACGCGGCTTCCCGTCACCGCCAAGTTCAAGGGCAATGCGGTCGCGCGCTACGACTTCCCGGTCGCGAGCCTTGACGGACATGTCCAGCTGGCGGTCAACCATGTCGGCAAGCGCCGGTCGGATCTGCGTATCTTCGAGAATGGAATCGTCGGCAATTTCAAGGCCTATACGACCGCCGACGTCAGCATCGGTGTCAAATCCGACGACTGGAGCGCCGAGCTGTTCGCGACCAACCTGTTCGACAGCCGCGGCGTCGTGAACAGCGCGGTCCAGTGCGGCGAGTCGATCTGCGGCGATCCGGACGGCATCAGTTCGACCGGCGGCGTCTTCTATGACAATGTCATCCGACCTCGGCTGATCGGGCTGAAGGTCAGCAAGGATTTCTGATCGACCGCATGCGTCGCTGACCCGGAGCGCCGGGCCGGAGCAACGGCTCGGCCTCCTGATGTGCGTCGCGCTGGTCATGGGGAATATGATCGGGTCGGGGGTGTTCCTGCTCCCGGCAAGCCTTGCTCCCTTCGGCTGGAATGCGGTCGCGGGCTGGGCTCTCACGATTGCGGGGGCGCTTGCGCTCGCGGCCGTGCTCGCGCGGCTGACCGTTGCCTTTCCCGAGGCGGGAGGCCCGACCGGCTTTGTCGAGCGCGCCTTCGGCCGCACCCCGAGCTTCATGATAGGCTGGGCCTATTGGATATCGGTATGGACGGCCAATGTGACGCTCGCGGTGGCCGCCGTCAGCTTTCTCAGCATCTTCGTGCCCGCATTGGGGCGGCATATGGCCGGAGCGACGATCGCGCTGATCTGGATCGTCACGGCAATCAACTGGCGCGGCGCCCGGGCGGCGGGGCGGTTCCAGATCACGACGCTATTGATCAAGCTCGTGCCGCTCGCCACGGTGATCGTGCTGATCCCCATCGCCTTCAGCCGCGACGAACCCGTGGCGCTGACGCCTTTCCCCGCAGAAGGATTGTCACTGACCACGGTCAGCGCCTCGGCTATCTTCACCCTGTGGGCGCTGCTCGGTTTCGAATCGGCAAGCGTGGCGGCGGACAAGGTCGATCGGCCATCGGTGACGATCCCGCGCGCGACGATGATCGGCACTGTGGCGACCGGCCTTCTTTATCTCACCGTCTGTTCAGCGATCATCCTGATGCTGCCAGCGAACTCGGTGGCGGGCTCGGGCTCGCCCTTCTCGCTGTTCGTCGAAACCTATTGGTCCCGCGAACCTGCCCTGCTGATCGCCGCCTTCGCTGCGGTGAGTGCGCTAGGGACGCTCAATGGGTGGACGCTGATTCAGGCCGAGCTCCCCGCAACGCTCGCACGGCAAGGATTGCTTCCCCGATGGTTCGCCCGGGCGAACGGTCACGGCACGCCGGCCAATGCGCTCGTTCTTTCGAGTGCAATCGCAACGGCCTGCGTGATCCTGAATGACAACAAGTCCACTGCAGAAATGTTCAATTTCATGGCCGTGCTCTCAACCTCGGTGACGCTGTGGCTTTACCTCGCCTGTGCGGGAGCTGCGCTGCGCCTCGGGGTGGCCATGCCGGTCGCGGCGCTCGGGCTTGTCTACGCGATCTGGACCCTCTGGGGTGCTGGGATCGGGGTCAGCGCGATGAGCTTGATCCTGATGGCGGCAGGGCTGCCGCTCTATTGGTGGACGCAGCGCAGCTCAGCGCCAGCGGGGCGCGAATAGGCCCCGGTCGCGCAGGACGACTTGCGCGGCATTGTGCCCAGGCGCCCCGGTCACGCCTCCGCCGGGATGGGTGCCCGCGCCGCACATGTAGAGGCCCTTGACCGGCCCGCGGTAGCCGCCATTTCCCAGCACCGGCCGGGCCGCCCAGAGCTGGTCGAGGCTCATATTCCCGTGCATGATGTCGCCGCCGACCAGCCCGAATTTGCGTTCGAGCCCCTTTGGGCTGAGCCGAGTCTGGCCGACGATACTGGCGCGAAAGCCAGGCGCGTATTTTTCGACCGTGTCGAGGATGGCATTGGCGGCCGTCTCTTCTTCATCGTCCCAGTCGCGGCCATCGGGCAGCTCGGGCGCGAATTGCTGGCAGAAGAGGCTCGCGACATGCTGCCCCGGGGGCGCGAGACTCTCGTCGACGGTCGAAGGGATCAGCATTTCGACGATCGGCGCCTTCGACCAGCCGAATTGCTTCGCATCGAGGAAAGCGCGGTCCATATAGTCGAGAGTAGGCGCAAGGATGATCCCCGACTGATGGTGCTCGCCCGGTTCGGGCAGGCATGTGAATTTGGGCAGCTCGGACAGGGCAACATTCATGCGGAACGTCCCGCTGCCCGCCTTGAAGCCCTTGATCCGGCGCTGGAAGTCATGCGGCAGGTCGGCCGCATCCATCAACCGTTCGTAAAGCAGCTTTGGCCCGACATTCGCGATGACCCGCGCCGCAGCGATTTCCTCGCCGCCCGCAAGCTTGACCCCGACCGCCTGGCCCCCGTCGACCAGCACCTTTGCAACCGGGCTTTCGAGGCTGATCTCGACGCCCAGGTCGCGGCAGACCTTTGCCATGATCTCGGTGATCCGTCCCATGCCGCCGACGCTATGGCCCCACGCCCCTTTCTTGCCGTTTACCTCACCGAAGACGTGGTGGAGGAGAACATAGGCGCTTCCTGGGGTGTCGGGGCTGGCATAATTGCCCACGACCGCATCGAAGCCGAAGGCGGCCTTGACCGCCTCGCTTTCAAACCAGCCGTCGAGCATCGTGCGCGCCGACTTGGTGAAGAGGTCGAGCACGTCGCGCTGTTGTTCGAGCCGGAGACTGGCGAAACGCCGCCCCTGCCGCGCGCCGTCGAGCAGCGTACGCAGCCCCTCCCCCACGTTCGGCGGAACTCGCAGCGCAAGATCGCGGAGCAATTCGGCGACATTTTCGAGCGCGTCATAATATTGCGGCAGCACGGCGGCATCGTGGGCGCTGAACTTCGAAAACTCGGCCTGCGTGCGCTCCAGCCCGCCGCCGAGCTTCAGATAGCCCCCATTTTCCTGCGGCAGGAAATTGCTGATCGGACGCTCGATGACGCGATAGCCATGATCGGCAAGCTTCATGTCGGCGATCACCTTCGGCTGCAGCAGGCTGACGGTGTAGCTTGCGACAGAGTTGCGGAAGCCAGGTGCGAATTCCTCGGTCACCGCGGCCCCGCCAACGACATTGCGCGCCTCAAGGATGCGGACCTTCAGTCCCGCGCGCGCGAGATAGAAGGCGCACACAAGACCGTTGTGGCCGGCACCGACGATGAGGGCGTCATAGGCTTTGGTCATGAATATTCTTTCGCAAGCGGGGATTCGACATGTTGGCGGCCGAAACCGAGGCCGAGCACACGGCCGGGTATGCGGCGCAAGAGCGGAACGGCGTCGAGCAGACGGACAGCGAAGGGAGCGCGGGTGATATCGCCGCGCAGCATTGGCTCGATCACGCGTCGGTGGGCAAAGCGCTGAAGGGCCTGCATCCGCGCCGTCGGCTTCGAGCGCAGCGCCTGCACGCGCGCGAGCAGAGGGTCGGGATCGGCTCCGGCGGCGAGCGGAGCTGCGAGGATGTTCGCAGCAGCAACGGCATCCTGCACCGCGAGGTTGATGCCCACGCCGCCGATCGGCGACATGGCGTGTGCAGCGTCACCTATCGCGAGCAGGCCGGGGCGCGACCAGCGGGTCAGCCGGTCGAGCGCGACGGAGAGCAGCTTGACGTCCTCGAAACTGCGAACCGCATCGACACTTGCAGCAAGGCCTGGAACCAGCGCCGCCACATTGGCGCGAAAGGCGGCGATGCCGCGCGCCTCGATCGCGGCAAGGTGACCTTTTTCAATGACCTGCGCGCATTGCCAATAATCACCGCGCGGGATGGCCACGACCATTCCACTGCGGTCGATCGTGCCGAGCGCGACGTCAGACATATCGGTCCCTGCGGGAACGGGAACGCGAAACCAGAGCACGTCCATGGGCGCACCCAGATCCTCAAGCGGGAGGTCGGCCGCGGCACGAAGCACCGATCGGCGCCCGTCCGCGGCGATGACGAGCCGCGCGGCCACCTGTTCACCATTTGCGAGCGCTACACCGTTGACGCGGCCGCCGCTATCATGGGTGAGCCCGGCCGCTTCGGTCGACATGCGCAGCTCGAAGGTCGGATAAAGCTTCGCCTGCTCCGCAACGAAATCGAGAAAGTCCCACTGGGGCATCATCGCAACGAAGGGCGCAGCGACGGGCAGATGCTTCAGTGTCGCGATCGTGTAGCGCTGCCCGAGCAAATTGAGCGTCATCGTGTCGAGCTTCGCGTGCGGTTCCTCGAGCAGTTTTTGAAGCAGGCCGATCTCGTGAAACAGCTCGAGCGTCGAGGGATGGACCGTGTCGCCGCGAAAATCGCGGAGGAAATCGGCATGTTTTTCGAGCACTACCACCTGCACCCCGGCACGCGCGAGGAGGAGCCCTGTAACCATGCCGGCCGGCCCCCCGCCCACGATGATGACAGGCGCGTTAGCGGTCAACGGTGGCTCCACCCCGGCGCCGGCGCCTTTTCCAGACGCGCTTCGGGAATGATCTCGCGCATGCGCGAACAGAAATGCTTGAGGCAGACCTCCTTCTCGCTGAGCGGCCCGACGCTGAAGCTTCGCGATTGCATGCCCTGCTGGACGCGCGTGATCAGGGCGGTGTCCTCGGCATTCACCTGACGGTTGATGCGCCAGTTGAGGTAGCGCGCGGCCTTCATCTCGCGGCGGTCGTCGGGGAGGACATAGCTGATTTCGCGTATCAGGCAGCGCGTCGGGCCGGTCGGCAGCCACTGCATGAAATCGACCTGGTCGGGATAGATATCGAACGCGACATTGGGCCAGAGCTTGAAATAGAGCCAGTGGCGCTGACGGTCGTCGGGAAGGTGGGGGACCGGGGGCAGCAGTTGCTGGTAGAGGCGCTCCGACCAGTTGGCCGAGGGGCGGTCGATCAGATCTCCCCACATGCGGTCGACGCGCTCCTCGGCCTCGACGCCGTAGCTTTTGCCGAACAGCCGGGTGAGACCGGGGTGCGCGACGGGGATGTGAAGGCCATCCGAATAATTGTCGCCGACATTCTTCCAATTGACCTCGCGCGGCCGGAGGGTGACGCGGCCGAGCGCACCAAGCTCCTCGAAACGATAGGCCTCGATCATCGCTTCATAGGGCGCCATCATCGACGCAACCGATGGGCCGCCGTCGTCGGCAAGACGCACGAACCAGAAGCCGCGCCATCGCTCCGCCTCGACGGGCGCAAGCCCGGCCTGGCCACGGTCAAGCGTGGGATAGCTCGCTGAATCGGGAACGCCGGTGAGCCGGCCGTCGAGTTCGTAGGTCCAGGCGTGATAGGGGCACACGAGCTTCTTCGCGCAGCCAGACGATCCGTCGACGAGGCGCGAGCCGCGGTGGCGGCAGACATTCGTGAAGGCGCGCACGATGCGGTCGGCGCCGCGGACGAGAATGACACTTTCTCCGATATAGTCGATGCTGTGCCAGTCGCCCGGATTCGGGATGTCGCTGTCATGGCAGACGACCTGCCAGCTGGGGCGGAAGATACGCTCCACCTCGAGCGAATAAAATTCGGGGTCGCTGTATGTCCATGCAGGGAGGGACCAGCCGTCCAGGGGGTCGAAGTTGGGGAATGTGCCGCGCAGCGTTGCCATGATCCGATCCTTGTTATACATACGTATAACAATATGCGACCCGCCCGCCAAGCCTTTACGCGCGAGAGCGCCGATGCCCGCAGAGGCGCGCTGATCGACGCAGCAGCGGCCTGCCTCGCCGAGCATGGGCTGGCTGGGACCAATGTCCGCGCCATCTGCGCGCGGGCGGGGGTGTCTCCGGGGTTGCTGCGCCATTATTTTGCCGGGATCGACGAGTTGATCGCCGCGACCTACCGGGCGACGAGCGATCGGATGGACGCGATTTTCGCGGCTGCGGTCGAGGCGGCGGGCAGTGACCCGCGCGCGCGCCTCACCGCCTATCTGACGGCAAGTTTCCGTCCGCCCGTGACCGACCCCGAACTATTGGGCGCGTGGACCGCTTTCTGGGCGCTGGCGCGGTCCGATGGACGGATGGCCGCGATTCACGCCGAAAGCTACGCCGGCTACCGTGCACGGCTCGGCGAGCTCCTGGCCGCGTGCGGTGCAGCCGAGCCCGGTCGGCTGGCTATCATGCTGACGGCAATGGTCGACGGATTATGGCTCGAACTGTCGCTCGACCCCGCAAGCTTCGGTGGCAAGGCGGCAGCACAGATGGTCGAGCGGGCGGTCGCTGCGCTTCTATGACGAGCCGCGGACGACGCGGGCGCGCTGCTCGGGGCGAGCCATGGAGAGGAGGATCGGGTCGGAGGCCTGCCGCGCCGCAAAATCGGCCTTGCCCGTCAGCCCCTGCCAGCCGATCCCGATCAGCGCCTGCGCGATGGCGCCGCCCAGCGTATCGCCGGGGCCGGGAAGGATCAGTACATCAGGCGCAAACTCCATGACCGCGACCTGCACCGAGCGCGCGAAGTCATAGGGGCAAAGGATCTGGTGGCCGAAGCTATAATCCCAGATTTCAGCCGGATTGCTGGAAAAGCGGCGCCAGACATGGCCGCGGCCGTCAATCATCGGCATCGCGGGCCCGCCGAACAGCGACGGCGGGAGTTCAGCCTTTGCCCTGGTTGAACTCCCCACCATCAGCGGCGTGTGAAAGGGACCGTGACCGGCGAGGCGCAGAGGATCGCGGCCCGGCGTGGGCGGCGCTTCGGCAGCAAGCGCGGCGAGCCCTTCCTCATTGCCCGCGAGCACAAGCATTCCGCCAAGGTCGATCGAGAGGCCGAGAGAATGGCCCGGACGCGCGCCGATGTCAGCGGCGCACGCGAGCAAAGCTTCGCGCAGGCCCGGCACGGGACGCCAGTCCTCATCGACGACCTGAAGCAGCATTTGTCCGCCGGGGCCGTGCGACTGGCTGTTCACTCCCATGGCGTTGGCGATGCGAAAGCCGTCCTCGACCGACACCGCCCCCCCGATCGCGAGCGCACTGTACCAGCCCATCGAATTGCCGAGAGTGCCCACGATCTCGAAGGCGTCGCGATCGATGCTCAGATAGTCGAGGATCGTCGCGGTGTAGATCAGCGGGGCGGCGACATCGCCGCGCATGTGCACAGCCACGCTGAAACGCTCAGCGCCGTCGAGTTCGGTCACCGGTGGCTGGCCTCGGTCGCGGCGATGAGCGTCGAAGCGGGCGATGAGGTCGCCAAAGCGCGTGCCGTGAAGACGGGCTATGCTGCCAAGCTCACCCTTGCCGTATGTACCGCGGCCCGGGGCGATGATGAGGGCGGTTTTTCTTCTGTCAGCCATCGTGTCCTACTTGCGCTCGTACCGAGCTTGTCGAAGCAATTTCGCTTTTCACCCCGCCCACGGATTGAAGGTGCAGACGATCAATGCGCCAGCAATTCTTTCGCTGCCGCCACAATGCCGTCCCGGCTCGGCAGGGTCAGCGTAGCCGCCTTGCCGAGCGGAATGAAGCTGTCGTCGGCGGCGATGCGCCTCAGTTTCTTGCCAGGCGCGCGCTCGGTAAACAAGGCCATCAGCCCCTCGCTCTGCGATCCGGTGATGCGGCATTCGTCGACGATCAGGATGCGCTTTGCCTCCCCCACCGCGGCGAGCAGCTTGTCCTCGTCGACCGGGCCGAGCCAGCGCATATCGATGACACGCGCCTTCACGCCTTCCGCGGCGAGCAGCTTCTCGGCCTGGCGCGAGAGATAATAGCCGTTGCCATATGTGACGATTGCCAGCTCGGTCCCGTCACCGTGCACGCCGACATCGCCGAGAGCGATTGGCCTTCCCTCGCCCGGCGCCTCGTAGATGCTGGTCCAAAGACCATCCCCTTCCTCATGGAGATCGCGGGTCATGTAGAGCGCGATCGGTTCGACAAAGACGACCACCCGCTGCTCCTCGCGCGCTAGCCGCACGCATTCGCGGAGCATATGCACCGCGTCGCGCCCGTTGGAGGGTACCGCAAGAATGATACCGGGAATGTCGCGAAAGACCGCAAGGCTGTTGTCGTTGTGGAAATGACCCCCAAAGCCCTTTTGATATCCGAGCCCCGCGATGCGGATGACCATCGGATTGGTGTACTGGCCATTCGAGAAGAAGCTCAAGGTCGCAGCCTCGCCGCGAATCTGGTCCTCGGCATTGTGGACATAGGCAAGGAACTGGATTTCGGGCATCGGGATAAAACCGTTGTGCGCCATGCCGATCGCGAGGCCCAGTATTGCCTGCTCGTCGAGTAATGTATTGACGACGCGCGCGGACCCGAAGCGTTGATGGAGTTTGGCGGTGACATTGTAGACACCGCCCTTCGGCCCGACATCCTCCCCCGCGACGACAATCTCGGGATAGGCGAGCATCAGGTCTGCGAGCGCCCAGGAGAGGAGCCGGGCCATATGCATCGGCTTGTCCATCTGGCTCGCGTCGCTGCCGAACATCGCAGCGCGATCCTCCGCCGACGGGGTGTTCGTGCGCACCCTCTCCCGCTTCGGCGGAATCAGGCTGGCCATCACTCCGGCGGGTGTCGTGATCTTGGGCCGCCGGATCGCCGCTTCGGCCTGCCGCGCGAGCGTCGCGCCGATTTCTTCATAAGCGTCGGCGATCTCGGCGGGAGTCATCCAGCCCTGCTCGGTCATCAGCGCGGCACCCTTCAACAAGGGATCGCGCGCCTCATCGGCCTCGATCAGCGCCTTGGGCAGGTAGGCACCCTGCACGTCCGAGCCGGCGTGGCCGTATAGCCGCACTGTCGCCATGTGAAGGAACACGGGCTTGCGATAGCGCCGCGAATAGTCGGCGGCTTCGCATGCACCTGCATAGGCCGACACCAGATCGGTACCGTCACACCGGACATAATGGAGCCCCGCGCGGTGGCGGAATTGCGCCTCGATCCAGCCCGTGGGCGTGCGCGTCGAAATGCCGATGCCATTATCTTCGCACAGGAAAATGAGAGGCATCGGCGATCCCTGGAACGCTGCCCAGCCTGCCGTGTTGAAGGCGCCCTGCGCGGTCGAATGGTTCGCCGAGGCATCGCCAAAGCTCGCGAGCACCACCGCATCGTCAGGAAGGGGCAGGCCGGTCATTGCGAGCCGCCGCGCGATGCCGATCGAAAAGGCGGCGCCCACCGCCTTGGGCAGGTGCGAGGCGATCGTCGAAGTCTGCGGCGGGATGGCGAGCAGCTTTGACCCGATGACCTTGTGCCGACCGCCCGAGATGGGGTCCTCGCTCGATGCGGCGAAGCTCAGCAGCATGTCCCACGTGGGCGTGCCGCCGGGAAGCTGGCGCGCGCGGTGAAGCTGGAAAGCATTCGAGCGATAGTGAAGGAAGGCCATGTCGGTTACGCGCAGCGCCGCCGCCACCGCGGCGTTGCCCTCGTGCCCGGATGAACCGATCGTATAGAAACCCTCGCCGCGCGCCTGAAGATGGCGCGATAGCCGGTCCATCTGGCGGCTGGTCAACTGCGAGAGGAAAATGTCGATCGCCTCGGCGCGCGGCAGGCCCACGGCGGCAGGGTCGGGGCTCTCGTCGCGCCGCGGTAGCGCGCCGGCGGCGAGCGCCGCGAGAAATTTTTCATGTACCGCCTGTGCCGCGTCCACCGCCATCCTCCATCCACCGGCCGGGAAGTTGCATTTGCAACTATCCGGATCGTGCCGCGCGCTAAGACGGAGCAGTCCCTCGCGCAAGCATCTCTTGCCTTGTCGCGCGGCCTCGCGCTACCACTTGTCGCGTGAACATGCTGGGCGGGGCCAAACTTTCGACATGATGTCGCTGTGGATCGCGCAGGCATCGGCCGCGGCCGGAGAGCCCGGGCAGGGATGGTTGATCGATCCCGAACTCGTCGACCCGGGATACAGCCAGACCATGGCGGGGGGCGATATCCAGACGCGCTTTCCTGTTGCCCCGCCGCCGCCCGAAACCCCCGAGTGGCTCAAGACCCTGTTCGAGGCGATCGGCGAGTTTTTCCGGTGGAGCGCACCCGCCCTCAAACCGATGCTCTGGATCGCGGCGATCCTGCTGGCGCTGTTCCTGCTCTATCATTTCGTCCCCGCCTTCGCGCGCTGGGTCGACAATCTTCCCTTGAGGCGGGAGCGGCGATCCGAGGCCGAGGATGAGACAGTGGGGCACGCCGAAGCGGGGGCAGCGCGCGCGCTCCTCGCCGAGGCCGACGCACTCGCCGCCGCAGGGCGCTTCGATGAGGCGGTGCATCTGCTGCTCTATCGAAGCGTCGAGGATATTGAGGGGCGGCGGCCGGGACTCGTCCGGCCCGCATTGACGTCGCGCGCGCTTGCCGAGGCGCGCGATCTGCCCACGGTCGCGCGCAGCGCCTTCAGTCGGATTGCGCGCGCGGTGGAGATCAGCCTGTTCGGCGGGCGCTCGATCGACTCGGACGCTTGGGCAGCGTGCCGGTCGGCTTATGCCGAGTTGACGGTTGCGCGAAACTGGGCCCGCGCGTGACGGGCGCGGCGAGCGATAGCAGCTTCAATCCGAGGCTGATCGGCGGGGTCGTCGCGGTCGGCGTCGCCGCCTTTATCGCGCTGTGGGCTCTGGTTGCGCTCGGCCCGCAGCTGTCGGGCGGGAAGGACGGTGGCGGGCACGCGTTGTCGAACGGCGCGCCAGGCTATGCCGCAATGATCGATCTGCTCGAGCGCGCAGGCGCCGAAGTCGAGGTAAGGCGGCGGGTCGAACCCTATCGCTACGACGATTATGCCCAGCTCGCCGTTCTGACCCCGACCCACGAGACGCGGCCCGGCGCGATGCAGGAGATACTGGCAGCGCAGGGCGGCGCGCCGACGCTGATCGTCCTGCCAAAATGGCAGCTTCTCCCGGTGCCGGGCGAAAGTAAGAAGCCGGGCTGGTCCGGCCCCGGCATTCGCGCACCGGCACCGACCCGGCTCCTGCCCGCCGACTGGTTCGGCGAGGTTGATGTGGAGATCGAAGCGGCGAAGAGCGCCCGCGGTCGCGGCATTCTCGCAGGGCGTGGGATCGACATTCCACTTCCCGAGGATGTCCAGACACTTTCGGGGCCGGACCTTGAAACGCTGATCGAGGCGCCGGGCGGCGGCGCGGTGCTGGCTCGAACAAAAAACCGCGACATCTACATTCTCGCCGACCCCGACCTTATCGACAATCTGGCCTTTGCATCGCGCGACACGGCGCGCGCGGGCGCGATGCTCCTCGATGCGATCAGCGAGGACGCCGACGCCGACGGCATCGCCTTCGACGTGACGCTGAACGGGTTCGGCAGCCAAAGATCGCTGCTGCGCTTCGCCTTTGTTCCGCCTTTTATTGGCATCACTCTCTGCCTGATTGCCGCGGGATTGCTCGCGCTGTGGCAGGCCGCCATGCGCTTTGGCCCGGCCCTCAGGCCGGCTCGCGCTATCCCGGTTTCAAAGGCGGCACTGATCGCCAACAGCGCGGATCTCATAAAGCAGGCAGGGCGCGAGCTCGACAGTGCAGGCGCTTATGTGGTGAACCAGCGCACGGCAATTGCGCGGCGACTTCACGCGCCGGCCGGTCTTGATGCGAGCGCAACCGATGCGTGGATCGATCGCCGCCTGACCGCGCAAAACGAAGGCTTTTCAGCGCTCGCCCGGAGGCTGCCGCTCGCACGCAGCGCCCAGGAATTTCTCGCGGACGCGCAAGCGCTGCACGATATCAGGAAGGATTTATTGCGTGACGGCTAACAGCATCGAAGGCGTTGCAGCGCTCGGCGCCGCGATCGAGGGCGAGGTCGCAAAGGCGGTGTTCGGACAGGGGCCCCTGACCCGCATGGTTACGATTGCGCTGCTCGCTGGCGGCCACGTGCTCCTCGAGGGACCGCCGGGAACGGCCAAGACCTTGCTCGCGCAGGCATTTGCGCGCGCGGTCGGGCTCGAATTCGGGCGCATTCAGTTCACCCCCGACCTGATGCCCGGAGACATTCTGGGGTCCAACCTGTTCAATTTTCAGACGTCGAGCTTTACCTTGACCAAGGGCCCGATTTTCACCGAGCTCCTTCTCGCCGACGAGATCAACCGCACGCCGCCCAAAACACAGGCGGCACTGCTCGAGGCGATGCAGGAACGGCGCGTGACGATCAACGGCGAGCCCCATCCGATGAGCCCGCGCTTCACCGTGCTCGCAACGCAGAACCCGATCGAACAGCAGGGTGTCTACCCGCTGCCTGAGGCGCAACTCGATCGTTTCCTGTTCAAACTCGTCGTCGACTATCCCGGTGCCGACGAGGAACGGCGCATCGTCGCCGATCATGGCGGACGCTTCAAAAGCCCGGCGGTGGGCGATTTCGGCGTCACGCAGGTTGCCGACGCCAGAACAATCGCGGCGGCGATCGACACGATTGCGACGGTTCGCCTCGCTGACGAGATCATCGACTATATCGTCCGGCTCGTCCGCGCGACGCGCGAGAGCGCCGATCTTGAGTGCGGAGCGAGCCCGCGCGCCGCAACGCTGCTGGCGCGCGCGGCCTGCGCCGCGGCAGCACTCGACGGACGCGACTATGCGATCCCCGACGACGTCCAGCGTCTCGCCGCGGGCGTGCTCCGCCACCGCGTCATCCTGTCGCCGGCGGCCGAGATCGAAGGTCGCAGCGTCGAACAGGTCGTCGCGTCGCTGCTCGAACTGGAAGAGGTGCCCCGGTGATATACCCGACCCGCCGGGCCATTTATCTGCTGCTCGCGGGCGCGCCGACCGCACTCGCGCTCGGGCTGATCCAGCCCGAGCTGTGGCTGGCCGCGCCAGGCTGGATCGCCTTCCTCCTCGCGTGCCTGTGTCTCGATACAATAGCTGGGCCGAGCCCGCGGCAGCTTGCGCTCGACGCGCGCTTTCCGCGCCAGATCGGCGTCGGCGAACCCTTCGATCTCTCGATCAACGCGAGGGGGCCGCGCGCGGCGCCGCGCCGCGCCGAAATCGCGCTGGCTGCCGACGAGCGAATCGCGCCGGGTGGCCGCATCGCAGATGAGGCACGCACCCCCGAGGGCGAAGGCGGCGATGCCCGGATGCTGACGCGTACTCTCACGCTCACGGCCACCCGGCGCGGACAGGCCGAGATCGCGGCCCTTTGGATCCGCTGGGCGGGCCCCCTCGGCCTTGTCTGGAAGCAGCGCCGCTTCGCAATAGGCCGCGCGATCGCTGTCGTCCCGAACTTGCGCGCGGTGAGCGAAGAAGGTCGGCGGCTTTTCCAGCGCAACAGCTGGTTCGGCCTGCGGCAGCAGCGACTGCGCGGCGAAGGCAGCGAGTTCGAGGCGCTTGCCGAATATCATCCGGGCATGGACCGCCGCGCGATCGACTGGAACGCCTCGGCGCGGCACGTCAAGCTGCTTGCCAAGGAATATCGGGTCGAGCGCGACAATCGCGTCGTGCTCGCGATCGACGCCGGACGCACGATGGCCGAACCCGTCGGCGGCATGCCGCGCGTCGACCGCGCCGTATCCGCAGCGCTGCTGCTTGCCTATGCCGGGCTCAAGCTTGGCGATCGGATCAGCCTCTTCTCCTTCGCCGCGCAGCCGCAGGCGCTGACCCCGGCCTATATGCATACGCGGGATTTCCCGGCGCTGCAGCGCGCCGCGAGCCGGATCGACTATGCGCATGTCGAAAGCAATTTCACGCTCGCGCTGACCGCGTTGTCCGCCGCACTCAACCGCCGTTCGCTGATCATCCTGTTCACTGAGTTCACCGACGCGACCAGCGCCGACCTGATGATACGCGCCGCGGGCCGGCTCGTGAAAACGCATCGGCTGCTTTGCGTGGTGATGCGCGACGAGGAGCTGGAAAGCGAAGAGCGGCGCCGGCCCGAATGTGCCGCCGACGTCACGCGCGCCAATGTCGCGGCAGCGTTGCTCCTGGACCGCCAGCTCGTCATTGCGCGGCTGCAGCGACTGGGCGTTGACGTGATCGAGGTGCCAGCAGACGCAATGGGAGCGAGCGTTGTTGAGGCCTATCTTGGCATCAAGCAGCAGGGCGGCCTTTGATGCGGCCCGCGATCTCAGGCTCGGCTCCCGCGACCCCGACCTTCTCGACCAGCCGCTTCAGGGCCGAGCGCGAGGCTGACTGGATCGCTTTCGACGCCTTGCTCACCCGCCTCGAGAAGAGGGGCGCAAAGGCGCTGTCCAGCGAGGAATTGCTACAGCTCCCGCTCCTTTATCGCGCCACCCTGTCGTCGCTGTCGATCGCGCGCGCCACGAGCCTCGACAAGGCGCTGCTCGATCATCTCGAGGCGCTGTCGATTCGCGGCTATTTCCTGATCTATGGCGTGCGCCAGTCTCGGCTCGACCGGGCGAAGCGCTTTTTCCTGCACGACTGGCCTGCGGCGGTGCAGTCGGTGTGGAAGGAGACGCTCATCATCGTCCTGATCCTGCTGCTCGGCACGCTGACGAGCTGGAGTCTCGTTACCCACAACCCCGAATGGTATTATAATTTCATCCCTGAAGAGCTGGCCGGCGGACGCGATCCGCGCGCGAGCGCCGAGTTCCTGCAAGGCACCCTCGGCCACGGCAGGGCCGCTGGCGAACAGGAGGGCGCGCTCCACATGTTCGCGACCTATTTGTTCACCCACAACAGCCAAGTGTCGATCATGTCCTTTGCCCTGGGTTTCGCCTTCGGCATACCGACCATGATGCTCGAATATTATCAAGGCATCAGCCTTGGCGCGATGATCGCCATCTTCACTTCGAAAGGGCTGGGGTTCGATTTCGGCGGCTGGCTTTTCATCCACGGCACCACCGAATTGTTCGCCGCCGCGCTGTCGGGCGCAGCGGGGCTGCGAATCGGAGCAGCGGTGGTCTTTCCCGGCGCGCGCGGGCGGCTTCAGGCGGCGGCGGACGCGGGGCGCACGGCAGGCAAGGTAATGGTCGGCGTGATCATCATGCTGCTTGTCGCCGGATTGCTCGAAGGCTTCGGCCGGCAGCTGATCACCGAGACGCTGCTGCGCTATGGCATAGGCACACTGATGCTGCTCTTCTGGCTCGGCTATTACTACCTGCCGCGTCAGGAGACGGGCTCATGACGACAGCCGCTGTCCATGCGCGAGCGCAGGCGCTGCGCAAGAGCAAGGTCCGCCAGTTCGTGACTCCCGAGGGCGTCGATCTCGAGCTCAGGATCGCAAGTGCCGGTCTCCGGCTGGGCGCTCTGGTCATCGACATCAGCCTTATACAGCTCATCCTTCTCGGCTTCACCCTGCTGATGATCTGGGCGCTGGGCGCGTCTCAGTCGTCGATTGCGATCAGCATCTGGATGCTCGGCGCCTTTGTGCTGCGCACTTTCTGGTTCATCGGGTTCGAGCTCGGGCAGCGCGCAGCAACGCCGGGCAAAAGGCTTGTCGGAATCCGCGTGGTCGCGCGCGATGGCGGGCGGCTGACCGCCGACGCCGTCGTAGCGCGGAACCTGATCCGTGAGCTCGAGATCTTCCTCCCGCTCACCTTCATCGGTTTCAGCGCCGCCGAGGAAATGGTGAACTGGTGGACAATGCTCGCGGGTTTTATCTGGTCACTGACCCTCAGCCTCTTCCTCTTGTTCAATCGCGACCGAATGCGGATGGGCGACCTGATTGCGGGAACCTGGGTCGTGATGGCCGAGCGGGTGAAGCTCGACCGCGACATTGCCGCGGCCGCCGAGGCGGCGGCCGCGGCGCTGACCTTCAGCGATGCCGAGCTTTCCGTATACGGCATTTTCGAGTTGCAGGAGCTTGAGCGCGTGATTCGCGCCGCCGACGCGCGAGCGATGCGCGAGGTCGCGGACACGATCCGCGCGAAGATCGGGCGCCCCGTCGCCGAAGAGGATGACGTCTTCCTGCTTTCCTATTATCGCCAATTGAAGGCCCGGCTCGAACGCAAATTGCTGTTCGGCAAGCGCCGTGAGGACAAATATGCCAGCGACTGACACACTCTCCCTTAGCGTAACCGAAGCCCTCCATCGTCGCCGGTCGGTGCGCGCCTTCACCAGCGAACCGGTCGACCTCTCGGTACTGCAGTCAGTTTTCCAAGCCGCGCAGCGCGCGCCCTCGGGGGGCAATCTTCAGCCGTGGCAGGCGACGCTTCTCACCGGCGCGCCATGGCAGGCGGTGAAGGACGCAGTTGCGGCGCGTATCGCCATGGGGCGCGAGGGGTATCAACCCGAATATGACATCTACCCCAAGGAGCTGACGGATCCCTGGGAAAGTCGCCGTTTCGGGGTGGGAGAGGCGCTCTATGCCTCGCTCGGGATTCCGCGCGAGGACAAGAAGGCGCGGCTTGGCCAGTTCATGGAAAATTACCGCGGCTTCGGTGCGCCGGTGATGCTCTTTCTTCATTGCTCGCGCATCATGGGGCCGCCGCAATGGTCCGACATGGGCATGTGGCTGCAATCGGTGATGCTTCTGCTCGTCGAGCACGGCCTTGCAAGCTGCCCGCAAGAATGCTGGGCGATGTATGGCGCAACGGTGCGCAAGACGCTGGGGCTCGGCGAGGATCAGATATTGTTCGCGGGCCTCGCAATCGGCCATGCCGATACCGACGCGGCGGTGAACCAATGGCCGGTACCCCGCGTTGAACTGGACGAAGTGATCGACTGGCGGGGGTTCGACCGATGACGCGATGGAAAAGCGCCGCCCAATATGCGCTGACCGCAACGCTGGCACTATTTGCCGCGAGCTGCACCGCGATTCCGACGCCCGAGGCGCCCCCGCCCGCGCCGCCGCCGGCGGCACCGCCCGCTCCTCCCCCAGCGGCGGCTCCCGCCCTGCCATGGGACCAGCGCGCGCTCTACAATGGCGCCTGGCGCTACGACGCAGGCAGTCGCACCGCAGCTTTCGTTGAGACCGGAGCCGTCAATCCGCTGGTCACGCTGGCGTGCAGCGGCGGCGGAATCCGGCTTTCCGCAGCGCTCGGCCCGGCAGGTCAGCCGATCGACGTGGTGCTGCTCACCAGTGCGGGCACCGACAGGCTGCGCTTCGATGGGACGGGCATCACCTTGCCCGCGAATGACGGACGGCTCGACCGCATAGCCTTCAGTCGCGGCCGCTTTGCGCTGGAGGCAAGCAACGGCCGCGCCCTCACTCTGCCGGTGCACTCGGAGATCGGCCGCGTCATCGAGGATTGCCGGTAGGCGGTGCCCCTTGCAAGGTCGGGGCAAGGATCTGGGTCAGGCGCCCAGCCGCACGGTTCCACCGCGGATCCAGCCCCAGCGGCACGGTCCCTGATATTCGCGCGCACTGGCCACCGAACGGCCAATTCCGCATAGATCCTTGTCGGTACCGGGCGCCGCAAACACGATGCCGAACCAGGCGTCGTTCTCGGCCGCCTCGCACAGGGACACGGGCGTGCCTCCGGCCAGCCGTGCTTTGACGACGCGCGTTTCTCCCGGGGCCCAATAGACGTCGGTGCCACCATCCTGGACGCGGCTGATGCTCGAGCAGGCGGGCAGCGTCGGCCCTTCGGTCCCGATCATCACCGCGCGCGTCGCAATGGGTTCGCCGCCCGCGAGCTTCGCATTGTCGGCAGGCGGCGCGGGCTGCGAGCAACCTGCGAGCACGAGCGCAGAAAGGACAAGGGTGCAAAGCAGAGGGCGAAGCGGAAGGCGTGAGGTCATGACCCGAAACTAGCCTCGGCAGGGCGCGGGCGCAACGCCCCGCACGACAACGCTTAGAGGCGCATTTTCGCTTGGGTTTTGCGGCCCCCGACCCTATATGATGGGCATGACGGACACCCCTGAGAATCCAGCGCCGGAAGGCGGCGCCAAGCAGCCCAATGCCAACGCCTATGGCGCCGATTCGATCAAGGTGCTCAAGGGCCTTGACGCGGTGCGCAAGCGCCCGGGCATGTATATCGGTGACACCGACGACGGGTCGGGTCTGCATCACATGGTGTTCGAGGTGTCGGACAACGCGATCGACGAAGCGCTGGCTGGACATTGCGACCTTGTTCTCATCACCTTGAACAGCGACGGATCGGTCAGCGTCGAGGATAACGGCCGCGGAATCCCGACCGGCATCCACGCCGAGGAAGGCATTTCCGCAGCCGAGGTCATTATGACCCAGCTCCACGCCGGCGGAAAGTTCGAGAATACGAGCGACGACAACGCGTACAAGGTGTCGGGTGGCCTTCACGGCGTCGGCGTATCGGTGGTGAACGCGCTGTCGGAATGGTTGGAACTTACAATCTGGCGCGACGGCGAAGAACATTGGATGCGCTTCGAGCATGGCGATTCGGTCGCACCGCTTGTGGTTCGCGGCCCAGCGCCCGCCGGAAAGAAGGGAACGCGCGTCACCTTCCTCGCCTCGACAGAGACTTTCAAGAATGTCACCGAATTTGATTTCGAGAAGCTCGAGCACCGCTATCGCGAACTCGCCTTCCTGAATTCGGGCGTCCGCATCAAGCTGGTCGATGCCCGCAGCACCGAACATGTCGTCCATGACCTGTTTTATGAAGGGGGCATCGCGGCCTTCGTCAAATGGCTCGACCGCAACAAGACGCCGCTGCTGCCCGATCCGATCGCAATCAGCAGCGAGCGCGACGGAATCGGCATCGACGTCGCTCTCGAGTGGAACGACAGCTATTATGAGAATGTCCTCTGTTTCACCAACAACATCCCGCAACGCGACGGCGGCACCCACCTCGCCGCCTTTCGCGCGGCGCTGACGCGCACCCTCAACGGCTATGGCGAAAAGTCGGGGCTCTTGAAGAAAGAAAAGGTCAGCCTGACCGGTGAGGATATGCGCGAAGGTCTGACCGCGATTGTCTCGGTCAAGCTGCCCGACCCCAAATTCAGCTCGCAAACGAAGGACAAGCTCGTTTCTTCGGAAGTCCGCCAGCCGCTGGAAAGCCTGATGGCCGACCGGATGACCGAATGGCTGGAGGAAAACCCCTCGCATGCCAAGACGGTGATCCAGAAGATCGTTGATGCTGCCGCGGCGCGCGAAGCGGCGCGCAAGGCGCGTGAGCTCACCCGGCGAAAAGGGGCGATGGATATCGCAAGCCTGCCTGGCAAGCTCGCTGATTGCCAGGAACGCGATCCTGCAAAATGCGAGCTGTTCCTGGTTGAGGGTGACTCGGCAGGCGGGTCGGCCAAACAGGGCCGCGACCGACATGTGCAGGCGATCCTGCCGCTCAAGGGCAAGATCCTGAACGTCGAGCGCGCACGCTTCGATCGCATCATCTCGTCCAAGGAAGTCGGCACGCTGATCCAGGCGCTAGGCACCGGGATTCGCGACGAGTTCACGATCGACAAGCTGCGTTACCACAAGATTGTGATCATGACCGACGCGGACGTCGACGGCGCCCATATCCGCACGCTGCTGCTGACCTTCTTCTATCGCCAGATGCCGGAGATCATCGAGAACGGTCATCTCTACATCGCCCAGCCCCCACTCTACAAAGTCTCGAAAGGACGCAGCGAGGTCTATCTCAAGGATGACAATGCGCTGGAGAATTATCTGGTCGATGCCGGTATCGACGCCCTGCTGCTCGAAAGCGCGGGCGGGGCGCGATCCGGCCAGGATCTTCGCGGATTGATCGACCACGCGCGGCGATTGCGGGCCTTGATGCGCTATGTTCCGCGCACGCTCGACCACGGTCTTGTCGAGGCGCTGGCGTTGACCGGCGCGCTCGATCCTGATCTCGACGCTGCGGGGCGCCATAGCGCCGCGGAGACCGCGGCGCGGTGGCTACGCGCCGCCGAGCGCGCGCAGACGGGAGGCAATGAGGCGACGTGGACCGTCGAAGCCGTCGAAGGCGGGGGGTATACGCTCGAACGCCGCTGGCGCGGGGTCAGCGACCATCACGCCGTCGATGCCGCTTTCCTTGCGAGCCAGGAGGCGCGTCGTCTTCACAAGCTCGCGGGCGAACAGACTGAAACCTATGCGACCCCCGCGCGGCTCGTAAAGGCCGGCGGGGCGGCTGCACTCGAGGCCGATCCCGCCGACGAAGAGAGTGAAGGCGAAACCACCGCGTCGCCGGCTGCGAAGGCGAACCCGGTCACCCGCCCGTCCGAACTGCTCGAGGCGATCTTCGCGCATAGTCGCAAGGGCCTTAGCATCAGCCGCTACAAAGGGCTGGGCGAGATGAACGCCGAGCAACTGTGGGAAACCACGCTCGATCCCGCCAACCGCTCGCTATTGCGGGTCGAGGCCGAGCAGGCCGATATCGCCCATGAAATCTTCGAGCGATTGATGGGCGACGAGGTCGAGCCGCGGCGCGATTTCATCCAGACGAATGCGCTGTCGGTCGCCAATCTCGACGTCTGATCGCCAAAACGGCTAGCCGCAGTTTCCGCCCAGCGCGGCGCTGGCGGCTTGCGACCCTGGCCGGACGCTGCTTCATGCCGCCCACCTGACAAGGGGAGGCTGATATGCGCCGGTTCACGGTCATGGCCCTGCCGCTTCTGCTTGCGATCCCGGTCGCTGCGCAGGAGCAGATTGCGGGGGACGACGGCACCGAAATGGGCAGCGGAGTGGCGAGCTATTACGGCAATGAGCTCGCCGGCAACCGCACCGCGAGCGGCGAGCGCTTCGACCCCGACGAGCTCACTGCCGCGCATCGCACCCTCGCCTTCGGCAGTCGGGTGCGGGTTACCAACACCGCAAACGGCAAGAGCGTCGTCGTACGCATCAACGATCGGGGCCCATTTAGCCGCGGCCGTGTGATCGACGTCAGCAGCGCCGCGGCGCGCGAGATCGGCATGCATCGCAGCGGCACTGCGAAAGTCAGCATGACCTTGCTCGGCGCCGACACGAAACTTGCCGAAAACAGCCGAGCTGCTGGCACTGTCGGCATCGCCGACTGATCTCAATCGAAAACGGACCAGCCCGCTGCGTAGGCAAAATGTTCGAGCGCAATCGCGCCGACGAGCGACGTGCCCGCCTCGGTAAGCCCCGGCGACCAGACCGCGATCGATCCCTGCCCCGGTGCGATGCACAGGATGCCGCCCCCGACGCCGCTTTTTCCCGGGAGGCCGACGCGGAATGCGAATTCGCCCGAATTGTCGTAGTGACCGCAAAGCATCATGATTGCATTGATGCGCCGCGCGCGGTGCGGCTCGATCAGCTGTTCGCCGGTCAAGGGGTCGCGACCGCCCATCGCAAGAAACAGCCCTGCGCGGGCGAGCTGACGGCAGTTCATCGCGATCGCGCATTGGCGGAAATAGACAGAAAGCACGGTTTCGACCGGGTGGCGAAGAGTGCCGAACGACGCCATGAAATGGGCCAGTGCGCGATTACGCGCGCCGGTTTCGGATTCGGACGCCGCGACCTCAGGGTCAATCGCAATACTGGCATCGCCCGCGCGGGCGCGGACAAAACCGAGAATTTCGTCGACCACCGCGTCGGCGCTGCGCGCGTCGATCAGCCGGTCGCTGGTCGCGATTGCGCCGGCGTTGATCAGCGGATTGCGCGGAATGCCGCCTTCGCTTTCGAGCTGGACGATCGAGTTGAAAGCGCTTCCCGACGGCTCTCGGCCGACGCTCGCCCATAGCGCGCTGCCAACGCGGCGCAGCGCGAGCGCGAGCGTGAAGACCTTTGATACCGACTGGATCGAGAAGGGCTCGTCGGCATCGCCCGCCGTATGGACGGTGCCGTCGGGGAGGGCGAGGGCGAAACCGAAGCGGTTCGGATTGGCCTTTGCCAGCGCCGGGATATAGTCGGCAACGCGCCCCGACCCGCGGTGAGGGAGAGCCTGGGCATAGGCTTCGGCAACGCAGCGGGCGAGATGATCCTTCATTCGGCTTCCCCTAGCAACTTCACACGCGCACGACGCAGGGCTATCGCATTTGACCGAGGATGGTTTTGGCGAAGGCGTTGGACCATCCGGAGCGTTTCCGTTTTCTCCTGATGGAGATATCGGGTCTGGCGGTTCGCAGGACATTGAGGGCGAGCTTGCGCAAGGTTGCGAGATTTTCGGGGGCATGGTCCTTTCGGCTGCGGGCGCGATCTTCATCGAATGTCATGTCGAGCACCCAGTGGAGACCATTTTCGATCGACCAGTGGGATCTGGCGGCGGCAAGATATTCTTCCGGGCTCAGCGTCCGGGATGAGAGATGATAATGGCGGGTCGTTGTGGTCTTTCCATTGCGGGTGACCGTGGCCTCGATCATGCCGAGACAGGCAAGAGCGGGCATGTCCACCGGTTCGGTGCAGGCGCGCTTGGGACCGTGCAGCCAGCCAAGGTCATGGCTGACAAAAGCCCGCCGCTCTTCGAGACGTCCATGATCGGCATCGCTTGTCTCAGTCGTGGCGAGACCGGCAAGGATATCCGGTGCAGCGAAGTAGCTGGCCACCGCCTCATGCAGGGCCGGTCTGTTCGCCTTGAGACGTAAGAGATAATCGCCGCCACGATCGAGGATCAGCTGCGCAGTCTCGGTCTGGCAGTGCAGGGCATCGGCGGTGACAAGCTGGCCTGTGAGGTCCAGGCATTCGAGGAGCGCTCTTGCGGCAAGGATTTCGCTGTCGCCTTCCCCCGGACGGAAGCTTTCCTGGCCGATGACGGTGCGTGTCGACGAGGCAAAGGCCGTCACCACCGCCAGCGGCGATCGGCCGGCTGCCGTGTCGAACGAGCGCCGCAGTGTCTTGCCGTCGATGGCGACAACACCGGCACCCGCTTCGCCAAGAGCGGTCAGAAACTGCTCGAAGCAGCGTGCAAAGGCTGCCGGATCCAGCAGCCGGAAAATCCGGGAGAAGGTGTCATGGCTGGGAACCCCATTCTCAAGGCGCAGAAACTCCCGGAACAGATCCTCGCGATCCACCGCGAAATCCGCAAAATCCGAACAACTCTCCGCCCCGCAAATCGACGCCGTCAGCGCCATCGTCAGCACTTCCAGCAGATCGTGACGGCGCGCGTTGCCCGTTCGCGGATCGCGAAGATCATCAAACGCCGCGGCAAACCAGGACATGGATATCCTCCTTACTATGAAGGACACCCAAAGAATCCATATCAACTCATCGCGCTACTATATTTTTCAAATGCGATTCCCCTGCGCACGACGACCGAGCACCTTGTCACCGGCGCAGGCGGCCCCTATCCCCGCGCGGATGTTGCCGCCGGGCCTCTCGATCAGCGCTCGCCGCTCCCCCGGATGGCTTCCGCCGGGCACTCTCGCTGATCATGACCGCCATAGGCTCGGGATCGGCGCTGCGCGGCGCACGCTGGCCGCCGGCCTCGCCTTGCTCATTACCGGCGGACTGCTCGTCCTGCTCTTAAGCTTTGGTCTCTCAAAGCAAAGCGTGAGCCGGGAAGAGGGCGTCACGCTCGTGACGCTGGAAACAGCCGGGAGCTCGGATGCCTCGCCCGACCCCGCCGCGCCCGAGACCCCGCCGGCGAAGACGACGCCGGTACGGGCGCAGCCCGAGGTTGCCGCGCCTCCGCCCACGCCGCTCCCGGCGCCCGAGGCCCCACCGCTTCTGCCCCAGCCAAGCGAGAACCCCCCGGCGCCGCCGGCCTCCCAGGCGATCCTGCGCCCCTCCGACGGCCGGGTCTACGGGCCGCCCAATGTCGGCGGATCAGCATCGCGCGATACGCAACAGGTCGGCACCGCGCCCAATGGCGAGCCGCTCTATGCCGCGAGCTGGTATCGCGAGCCGAGCGATTCCGAGCTGC
The DNA here is from genome assembly GCF_001278035.1 of Sphingopyxis sp. 113P3. Lineage (NCBI taxonomy): Bacteria > Pseudomonadati > Pseudomonadota > Alphaproteobacteria > Sphingomonadales > Sphingopyxidaceae > Sphingopyxis > Sphingopyxis sp. 113P3. Next base: position 4,371,155 of record NZ_CP009452.1, on the reverse strand, counting down.
GCGGATATCTCTCGACGGCGAGCGGGCCGGGCTGGGGTCTGATTGCGTGCCGCACCGCGCCCGATTATCGGGTCGAGGATTGCGTCGGGCTCGACGAATATCCGTTCGGATCGCAGATCAATCGCGCGGTGCTCGCCGCCGCATGGCAGTTCCGGGTGCGGCCCCCGCGGCGCAACGGACAGCTGCTGGTTGGGAGTTGGGTGCGGATCAGGATCGATTATGGCGTCGGGCGGTCCACGGGCCGCTAGGCGCGGGGAGGGAAGGCTTTCCTTTTTCGTTGCATGTCAATCGCGGTGTATCGCGCGATGCGCGCAGACCTTGCCCGCCCGCTCCCGGAACGCCACATCGGGTCCATGGAGCTTCCCTCTCCCTTTTCCGACTGGTTCGCCGCGCGCGGGTGGCGGGTGCGGCGGCACCAGATCGATATGCTGGCGGCGGCAGGGCGCGGGGAGCACGCTTTGCTGGTCGCTGCCACAGGGGCAGGCAAGACACTCTCAGGCTTCCTGCCGACGCTCGTCGATCTCGCACGGCACCCCTCGGACCAGCTCCACACCCTCTATGTCTCGCCGCTGAAGGCACTCGCGGCCGACGTCGAGCGCAATCTGCTCGGGCCGATTGCGGAGATGGGACTCGATATCAGCGTCGAGAGCCGCAGCGGCGACACCTCGTCGGACAAGAAAGCGCGGCAGCGTGCGAAGCCGCCGAACATCCTGCTCACCACCCCCGAATCGCTCTCGCTCCTTCTGTCCTATCCCGACAGTTTCGCGATGTTCGCCGGTTTGAAGACGGTAGTCATCGACGAAATCCACGCCTTCGCGCCCGGCAAGCGCGGCGATCTTCTGTCGCTTGCGTTGTCGCGGCTTCAGCGGCTGGCCCCCGCCCTGCGCCGCGTGGGCCTGTCCGCGACAATCGCCGATCCCGCGCAATATGCGGCGTGGCTTGCACCAAATGCCGATGCGCGAGCGGTGACGATCGTCGAGGGTGAGCCCGGCGCCGAGCCTCGCATCGCGATTCTGCTGCCCGAAGGTGCGGTACCCTGGGCCGGGCATTCGGGGCGCTATGCGGTGCATCAGGTGATGGCGGAGGTCGCGAGGAACCGCACCACGATCATCTTCTGCAATACCCGCGGCCTCGCCGAACTGATCTTTCAGGAGCTTTGGAAGGTCAACGACCTCGGTCTGCCGATCGGGATCCACCACGGGAGCCTTGACCGCGAGGCGCGGCAGCGCGCCGAGGCGGCGATGGCCGAAGGGAGGCTGCGCGCGTTGGTCGCCACGGCAAGTCTCGACCTCGGGCTCGACTGGGGAAATGTCGATTGCGTGATCCAGATGGGTGCACCCAAAGGATCCTCGCGGCTGCTCCAGCGCATCGGGCGCGCGAACCACCGCCTCGAAGAGCCCAGCCGCGCGTTGATCGTCCCCGGCAATCGCTTTGAATATCTGGAGGCGCGCGCGGCGCTCGATGCCGTCGAGGCGGGCGAGCGCGATGCCGACCGGTTTCGCCCCGGCGCACTCGACGTTCTGGCGCAGCATGTGATGGCACTCGCCTGCGCGGCGCCGTTCGATGAAAGCGAGCTGCTCGCCGAAATCCGCACCGCCGCATCCTATCAGTGGATCGACGCCGAGATCTTCGGCCGCTTGCTCGGCTTTGTGCGCGATGGCGGTTATGCACTCAAAAGCTATGACAGGTTCCGGCGCCTTGCCCCGGACGGACGCGGGCGGTGGCGCATTTCGCACCCACGCCTTGCAGCGCAGCACCGGCTCAACGCTGGAATCATCGTTGAGGCGCCGATGGCGTCGGTTCGCTTTCGGAACGGTCGACGCCTCGGCCAGGTCGAAGAATATTTCGCAAGCACGCTGACTGCGGGCGACACATTTGCCTTTGCCGGACTCAGCCTTGAGGTCGAGGCAATCCGCGACACCGACTTGATCGTACGCGCGACGTCCCGCCCTGCGCGCATCCCATCCTATATGGGCGCGCGGCTGGCCATCTCGACGCGGCTGGCCGACAGGGTTCGTAATTTCCTGGCCGACCCGGCAAGCTGGCAACGCTTTCCCGAGGATGTCCGCTTCTGGCTTGAAATGCAGGCGCGCCGATCGGTGCTGCCGCGCCCTGGCGAGCTATTGGTCGAAACCTTTCCGCACGAGGGCCACCAGTATATGGTCTGCTACCCCTTCGAAGGGTGGAACGCGCATCAGTCGCTCGGCATGCTGATTACCAAGCGGATGGCGCGGATGGGCCTGCAGCCAGTGGGTTTTGTCGCGACGGACTATGCGATTGCGGTCTGGTCGCTACGCGAGGTGGCGCATCCCGAGGCGCTGTTCGACGCGGAAATCCTGTCCGACGAGTTCGTCGAATGGGTCGAGCAATCGCATCTTCTAAAGCGTGCCTTTCGTGAGGTCGCGGTAATCGGCGGACTGATCGAGCGGCAGCATCCGGGCAAGCGCAAGACGGGCAAGCAGGTGACCTTCTCCACCGATCTGATCTTCGACGTGCTCAGGAAATATGAGCCCGATCACCTCCTGCTCGAGGCTGCCTGGGCCGATGCCCGCGAACGGCTGACCGACGTGGCGCGGCTGGGCGATCTGCTCGACCGCGCGGCGGGCACGATGGTGCACAGGCGGCTCGACCGGATCAGCCCGCTCGCGGTTCCGGTGCTTATGCTGATCGGGCGTGAGAGCGTTGCGGGGCCCGATCTCGACGATGCACTTCTCGGCGAGCTGGCCGACGCGCTCGCCGACAGGGCGATGGGCGCGCTTTAGTAGGGCGGGGACCTTCTTCCCTCGAGCCCTTGCTTGCCGGACTGTCCGATCAGGCGTAAACTGCAGGAAAATGACGAGGGGATGCCGATATGACGCCGATTGCCGTCCGGTCACCATTCTGGCCCTTGCTGCTCGCCGCACCCTTGCTCGTCGGGGCGGCGCCGGGACCGGTGACAGCCGCCCCCCCGCCTGGGCGCGAAGCGAGCGCACCGGCTTCTTCACCACCTGCCGATCCTGCGCTTCTGGGTGAGAATCTCGAAAACGTCGTCCCCTTCGTCCAGCCCTTCGATCTCGATGCGACACGGCGCATGTCGGTCCCCGTGATGGTCGATGGGCAGGGGCCTTTTTCCTTCCTCGTCGACACCGGGGCGGAGCGCACCATCATCGCGCGCGAACTCGCCGCCCGCCTGGGGCTCGGTCGAAGCGAGCGGTTGCGGCTGGCAACGATCGGCACCACGGTTGCGGTCGCACCGAGCTTTCGCGTTGCCTCGCTCGAGATGACCGATCTTCGGCTCAATCCGTTCGATGCGCCGGCCTTTGCCGGGCGCCATATCGGTGCGGCGGGGCTGATCGGGGTCGACATGCTCGAGAAGCGCCGCCTGCTCATCGATTTCCGCAGGGAGACGATGGAGATATTGGCAAGCCGCCGGCACGCTCGACCGCTGATCCGCGGCAGCGACGCGATCGTCGTTACAGCGCGAAACAGCGCGGGACGCCTGATCCTCTCCAACGCCCGCATCGACGGTCGCCACATCGACGTGGTCGTCGATACCGGAGCCCAGTCGAGCGTCGGTAATCTCGCGCTGCGAAGGCTGATTGCGGCGCGGCGACAGAACACGATGCCCTTCTACCCTGCCGTATTGGGGGCGGTGACCGGTGAGGACGTGCCGGCGATGCGCACGGCAATCAAGCGGATCGAGATCGAGGGCATCTCGATCAACGACCTGCCTGTCTCCTTCGCCGATTCAAAGGCTTTCGATGCACTCGGTCTCGACAGGCGGCCGGCGCTTCTGCTCGGGATGGACAGCTTGTCGCTATTCGACCGCGTCGAGATAGACTTTCCCAACAAGCGCGTCGTGCTCGACATGCCGAGTGGCGCGCGGCGCGAGACCGGGCAACGCTATGCCGCGGCGGACTGGCAGCGCGGAGGATAGCCGCTTGCCGCGGGACGCCGGCCGCGTCATAGCGGCAGCATGCCGCCCGCCGCTACCCTTTCTTTTGCCGGCCAGACCTTCGTCTTGCTCGCCGACCGGGCGCTGTTCTGGCCCCGTCATGCAGCGCTGATCGTCGCCGACCTGCATCTGGAAAAGGCAAGCTGGTACGCTGGACACGGCCAGCCGCTGCCTCCCTATGACAGCCACGACACGCTCGACCGACTGGCGCGCCTCGCAACCGAAACGGGCGCGCGCGCGATCTGGTGTCTTGGCGACAGTTTCCACGACGTGGCGGCGGCCGAGCGCATAGCTCCAGCGGTTGCGGCGCGGCTTGCCGCGCAGGCGACCGCGACCCGAATCGTCTGGATCGCGGGCAATCACGACGGCTTTGCGGGCGGTGCATGGGGCGGCGAGGTCACCGAAGAGATGGTTATCGACGGCATCGTGTTCCGCCACCAGTGCCGCGCCGATGAGACCCGCGCCGAAATATCAGGGCATTTCCACCCCAAGCTCCGCCTGACGGTGCGCGGGCGCGGTGTGTCGCGACCCTGCTTCGCGGGCAATGACCAGCGGCTGATTCTCCCCGCCTTCGGCAGCTTTACCGGTGGCCTCGACGTCGGCCATGACGCGATCGCGGAAAATTTTGCCGGACCCTATCAGGCGATGCTCGCGGCGGGCGGACGGCTGCTCCGCCTTCCGTGTATCCGCCGGGAGCGAGATGACGCTACGGCACGCCGGGTTCGCGCCCAGGCCTAGCTTCCGGCCAGGAAAATCCGCGTCTTTCAGGCCTGTGGCCTTATTGCATCACTCCGAAAAACAATCGCCGAAACCGCTCGCCGTCGCTGGAACAGGCGCGCAGTTTGGGTATGTTTCTTCGCGCAACGAAAAAAAATTGTTGAGAGGAGTGCCACCATGAAATCATCTTCCCTTCTTGCTGCCCGTCTTTTGCGTACCAGCGCGCTCGGGGTTTCACTTGCGGTTGCTGCGGCCGCGGCGCCCGCCTTTGCGCAGGACAGCACCGCCCAGGACACGGCGGCCGATGATTCCTCAGGCGATGTCATCGTCGTCACCGCGCAGGGCCGCGCGCAGCTGCTCTCTGACGTCCCTGTCGCCATCTCGGCGGTGGGTGCGGAGGCGATGCAGAACAGCGGGGCCAACGACATCCGCCAGCTCAACCAGGTCGCGCCGTCGCTGCTCGTGTCGTCGACCGGCAGCGAGGCCAACGGGTCGGCCCGTATCCGCGGTATCGGCACCGTCGGCGACAACCCCGGTCTCGAAAGCTCGGTCCCGGTCTTCATCGACGGTGTTTATCGCTCGCGTTCGGGCATTGGCCTCAACGAGCTCGGCGAGCTCGACCGCGTCGAGGTCCAGCGTGGCCCGCAGGGCACGCTGGGCGGACGCAACTCGTCAGCGGGCCTCATCAGCATCTATTCGAAGAAGCCCGAATTCACCTTCGGGGGAACCGGCGAGATCACCTATGGCAATTATGACTATTGGCGCGCCGCCGCGAGTGTGACCGGGCCCATCAGCGATACGCTCGCTGCTCGCCTCGACGGGGTTTGGGTCAAGCGTGACGGCTTCTACAAGGATCCGGCGAACAACACCGATATCAATGACCGCGACCGCTATTTCCTGCGCGGCCAGCTGTTGTTCGAACCGACCGACGCGCTCTCGATCCGGCTCATCGCCGACTATACGTTCCGCGACGAGAAATGCTGCGGCGCAATCTATATCGACAACAGCGTCAACCCCTATATCGGCGACCTCAACAATCCCGGAATTCCCGCGACGCCGACGACGAACAGCATCACCCAAGTCCTGATCGACCTCGGCCAGGACCCGGGCGCTTTCAATCAAGGTTACCAGCGGACCCTGTCGGTTACACCGGGCCGCAGCTACGCTGGCAAGACAAAGGATTACGGCTTTTCGGGCCAGATCGATTATGATTTTGGCGGCGCGACGCTGACCTCGATCACCGCCTATCGCGAATACCGGTCAAGCCAGGCCGGCGACCTCGATTACGGCTCGGTCGATATTCTCTATCGTGCCGACGATCCGGACGCCTATCGCCAGTTCCACACTTTCACTCAGGAAGTGCGGCTGAACGGCGAGGCCTTCAACGGCAAGCTCGACTGGCTCATCGGCGGCTTCTACGCCAACGAGAAGCTGACGGTGCGTGATAATATTCGCTTCGGCACGCAATATGGCCGTTTTGCTACCTGCCGTATCGTTTCGGGCGGCGGTCTTGCGGGCCTCTATTCGCCCAACAGCCCGCTGTGCGCCGTCCCCGGCGTCGGTCCCGCAACAATTGCCGCCGCGAGCGGCGCGTCGGGCCCCGACATCATCGCCGCCTTCAATCTCCTGGACGGACTCAGTGACCTCGGCAGCATCAATGATCGCTATTATCAGAATGACACCAACTGGGCGCTGTTCACCCACAATATCTTCCACGTCACCGACACGATCGATTTCACCTTCGGCCTGCGGTACACTCACGACAAGAAGAAGTTCTCGGCAAGCTTCACCAACGACAATGTGGTCTGCCCGCAGATCCAGGGGCTGGTTCTCGACGACCTGGTGAGCGCGACGTCAAACGCAACGGCCAAGGCGCTTGCCGGTGGACTGATCGGCCTTGCTTGCCAGGGCAATTCGACGGCCGAACTCGATGGCGTGTCGATCAATGACCAGCGCAGCGAGGACGAGTTCACCGGAACTGCGATCCTGTCGTGGAAGCCGACCCCGGACCTCCTTGTCTATGCGAGCTATGCGCGCGGCTACAAGGCGGGCGGCTTCAACCTTGACCGCTCTGCGCTGAAGTCCCCCATCATTCCCTTCGGCGGACAGGCAGGCACGCAGGCCCTGGTCGGAAGCCTGCAGTTCGACCCCGAACTGGTGAACAGCTATGAGCTGGGCGCCAAATATGCGACGGGGCCGTTCAGCCTGGGACTGGCCTTCTTCCGGTCGGACTTCAAGAATTTCCAGCTCAACACCTTCAACGGCTCAACCTATATCGTCCAGACGATCAACGGTTGCTCGAGCGATCTGGGCGGTGCCGACCGCGATCAGAGCAAGTTCACCGGGGCGCCCAATTATAATGCAGCAGCGGCAACGACCGGCGCCTGCCCCGCTGATGACGTGAGCTGGGGCGTGCGCTCGCAGGGGTTCGAGCTCGAGGCCTCGCTGGTTCCCGCGCGCAGCCTTCGCGTGACCGCGGGCCTGACCTATGCCCGAACCAAATATCGCGACAATCTGGTGGGCAACAGCAGCGGGGAGCCGCTCGATCAGGCGCTCCGCAAGCTGCCGGGCGACAATATGTCGAACGCGCCTGAGCTGGTCGCGACCGGCAGCGTCGCGTGGACGCCCGAGATCGGCAGCAGCGGACTGACCGGCCTCGTCTATCTCGATGGCCGCCTGTCGAGCGACTATAACACCGGCTCCGACCTGTTCCCGCAGAAGGAGCAGGACGGCTATGCGATCGTCAACGCGCGCGTCGGCGTGCGCGGTCCAGGCGAGCGCTGGGCGGTGGAGCTGTGGGCGCAGAATTTGTTCAACAAGCAATATGCGCAGGTTGCCTTCAACTCGCCCTTCCAGGAAGGCGCGACGTCGACTGGCGCCGCCTTCGCCGACCCTCAATTTCCTGGCGGACGCCAGATCTTCTCGCAGTTCCTGGCGGAGCCGAGGACCTATGGCGTGACGCTGCGCGGCAAATTCTGATCGCAAAGCTTCGCTGAAAGAAGGGGCCGCCCGCTTTCCTTACGGCAAGCGGGCGGTCGCTTTTTTGTGGCGTCTTTTTCGCGCCATGTCTTAGGCTCCGCGCCATGTTTGCAATCGACTCCCTGCTCGTCAAAATCGCCCTCATCGGGGTCATCGGCATCGGCGCCCAGTGGATCGCGTGGCGCACCGGTCGACCCGCGATCGCGTTGATGCTGATCGCGGGCATCGTCGCCGGCCCGGTTCTGGGGCTTCTCCACCCTGAACAGGATTTCGGCGCGCTGCGAGAACCGATGATCAAGCTCGCGGTCGCGGTTATCCTATTCGAGGGCGGGCTCACGTTGAAGTTTCGCGAGCTTCGCCACGCCGGCGTCGCGGTGTTCATGCTCGTCTTCGTCGGCGTGCCAGTGGGCTGGGCGCTCGGCACCGCGGCCGCCTATTACGGGGCAGGCCTGCCGCTCGAGATCGCAGCGCTGTTCGGCGGCATCATGGTCGTCACGGGTCCGACGGTGGTCGTGCCGATGCTCCGCTCGCTCAATATCACCCCGCGCGTCAAGCATATGCTGAAATGGGAAGCCATCGTGAACGACCCGATCGGGGCGCTGCTCGCGGTTGGTATCTACGCCTATATCACTCACGGCGGGGCGCAGGCGAACGGCATCGCCATCGCCACCGACGTCGTAGCGGCGAGCGTGCTGGCAATGCTGATCGGCGGCGGTGCGGCTTTCACGCTGACCTCCGCCTTCGTACGGGGGTGGGTGCCTGAATATCTGAAGGCGCCGGTACTGCTGACCACGGTGATCGCCGCCTTCGTCTTTGCCGATGTCATCATGCACGAAACCGGCTTGATCACCGTCACCGTGATGGGCGTGGTGATGGCGAACCGCGAAACCGATTCAAGCCACATGCTGCTGCGCTTCAAGGAGGATCTGACCGTCCTCCTCGTGTCGGGCGTATTCATCATTCTTTCGGCAACGCTCGATTGGACCGTGGTCACCAATTTCCAGGCGCGCTTCGTCCTCTTCCTGGTCCTGCTGCTGTTCGTCGTGCGTCCGCTGACGATCATGCTCGCCCTGCTCTTCACGCGCATTCCATTCAAGGAGCGGCTTTTTGTCGCGTGGATCGCGCCGCGCGGTATCGTCGCCGCGGCGGTGACCGGCCTGTTCGCGCTGCGCCTTTCCGATTATGGCATACCGGGCGCCGAGGCGCTGGTGCCGCTTTCCTTTGCGGTGGTGATTGCGACGATCTTTGCCCACGGCTTCACCGCCGCTCCCTTCGCGCGCTGGCTGGGGCTCGACCGCGGCAAGGGCGACGGCGTGCTGCTCGTCGGCGCCAACAGCTGGACGATCGCCTTTGCCCAGTTCATCAAGGCGCAGGAGCGCGACGTACTGATTGCCGACACGAGCCTGTTTGCACTGCGCCGCGCGCGGCGCGCCGGCCTGCCGGTCTATCACGGCGACATATTGGACGAGACGCACGACGACCATCTCGACATGGGCCGCTACCAGCAGCTGATCGCGGCTACCGACAACGACGCCTACAACGCGCTGGTGTGCAGCGAACTGGCCCCCGAGGTCGGGCACGACCGGGTCAGTCGAATGATCGGCGTGGCGCGACCCGGCAACCAGCGGCGCGGGCGCGTGCTCACGCTCGCAGGCACGCCGATCGAGGAACAGCTCGACCGGCTGCTGGCCGGCTGGACCTTTGGCCGGACGAAGATCACGGAGAAATTCACCTATGCCGATTACGTCGCACGCATGAAGGCGTCGGGCGGCGACACGCTGGCGGTGGTGCGCGCCTCGGGTGACCTTGCAGTATTCTCGGTCCAGCACCGGCCAAGCGTCGATGCAGGCGATACGCTCTGGAGCTTCGTACCGCCCGACGACCCCAAGGCACGACTCGAAGCGCGCGAGGCCGGGGCGTAACTCGCCTCTTTCCCTCTGGCAAAAGAGGGCGGCGCTTAGCGTGCCCTCGCGGCCTGCCAGGCGATATCGGTCATCAACTTGCGAAACAGCACGGCGCCCGCGGTACCCGACGCCTTGAGCGCTCGCTCGCAGTCGAGCAACCGGCTCATCAGCCGAGCGATGCGGAGCGAATCCCAGATGTGGAGCTGTGCGGTGACGGCATCGCGCTCTTTCCAGAAGACACCGCTGCTGCGCGCCGACACCACCGTTGCAGGGTGCGCGCCCGCATCAACCTCTGCGCGCAGCCGCGCGAGCTGCATCGTGCGTATGGCGAGCGCACGGATGATGCGAATCTCGGCAACTCCGACAGCTGCCGCCTGTGCCAGCATGTCCGGAAGTTCGCGCACCTTGCCGCCGAGCGCGACGTTGATGCACATGCTGACATCTTCCTCGTGGGTCGCAGCGCCCAGTGCGGCGATATCGGCGGCGGTGACCTGCCGCTGCCGATCGCGCGCAGCGTCGAGATAGAGCGCGATCTTTTCCAGCTCGCGCCGCATCAGTGCCTGATCGCCCGAGACAAGATCGACGAGCAGCTGCGCCTCCGCATTGGCAAGCTTCAGCCCCTGTTCTTCGGCGGCCGCAATCGCAATGCCCACGAGCGCGCGGCGGTCGGGCTGGTAGCAGATGGCAGCGACCGCATGGTTCGACCCTTCGATCAGCTTCACCAGTTTGGACTTGGCGGTTATCGTGGCCCCAGTCGCTATCACCGGATTGACGGCGGTTTCGGCAGCCATCAGCGCTGCGACCGCCTCGACGCAATCGTCGCCGCTTCCCGTGATCTCGAGCCGGATCACGCGCTGGGCGGCGAAGAGCGACATCGACGCCGCTTCGGCAGCAAGCAGCGACGGGTCCTGCCCAAGCTGCGAGGAGGAAAGGTCGAGCCGCTCGGCCTCCTTGCCCGCAAGCGCAACGAGCCGCGCCGCCACAGCGTTCATTGTCGCGTCATCCGGACCGGTCAGCAGGGTCAGGCGAACCGCGGGGTCGAGCCGGGTCTGGCGTTCGAGCTCAGCGGGCTTGACCGTCTTCACGGAGAGGGGTTGGCAGGTGCAGCCGCGGGTCCGCCGCGGTTCGCGTAGACCGCGAGCCGCGCGACGATCTGGTCGGCAATCCCCGACGCCAGTCGCTCAAGCGACGAGTTTTCGGCAGCGATCGTCGCATATTCGCTACCGACGACGTCGATGCCGGCGTCCTGCGCGGCGGTCGCGTCGAGCAGCACCTGGTTGGTTTGCGAATCAACAAGCTGGTAGCGCGCGCGCAGCGTCCGCCGCTCACGCGTCACGGCGTCGTCGGAGCGGACGCCGAAGCCGGTGATGCTGTCTTCAAGCCTCACATCGAGCCGGTAGCGATTGCCTTCGCCCCGCCCGCCCTGCGCCGCGACAAAACGGTCGCGCAGCGCGTTACGGACGAGCCAGCCCGAATGTCCCTCGATCGGACCGACATCGATGTCGGCGAGCATCGTTGCCACCCCGCCCTTCGCGCCGCTTGCGTAGAGCGGACGGAGCCCGCAGCCGCCGAGCGGCAGCGAAAGGGCAACGAGGCAGGAGACAAGGAAGGCGCGCATCTTAGGGGACAATATTGACCAGACGGTCGGGGACCACAATCACCTTCTTCGGCGCTACGCCGCCGAGCAGTTCCGCGATGCGCGGGCGCGCGAGAGCCGCAGCCTCGACCGCATTCCTGTCCAGCCCCTTTGCGAGCGTGATTTCGTCACGGCGCTTGCCTGCGACCTGGATCACGATCGTGACCTCGTCGTCGGCGAGCAGTGCCGGATTTGCGGTAGGCCAGGCGGCGTGCGCGACCAACGGGCTAGTCCGCTGCGCATCGGGGAGCGCAGCCCACGCCTCTTCGGCAAGGTGCGGCATCATCGGCGCGACGAGGAGGATCAAGGTCCGGCACGCCTCGGCCCGCGTGGCCGAGGGCACCGCCTTTTCGATGTCGTTGGCAAGCGCGTGGATCTTTGCCACGGCCTTGTTGAAACCCAACGCCTCGATATCGGCGGCGACCCCGGCGATTGCGCGGTGGAGCTTGCGAGCGAGCGCGATATCCTCGCCGCCGTCGCCGGCATTCTCCGTCTCGCCAAACAGGCGCCACAGGCGCTGAACGAAGCGCCAGGCTCCCTCGATCCCGGCCTCGCTCCACGGCAGGTCGCGGTCGGGAGGGCTGTCGGAGAGCATGAACCAGCGCGCGGCGTCGGCGCCGTACTGATCGAGGATGGCGTCAGGATCGACGACATTCTTCTTCGACTTCGACATCTTGACGACGCGGCCGACCTCGACGGGCTCACCATCTGCGAGAAGCGTCGCGCCCTCAGGGGAACGCGCCACCTCGTCGGGAGTGAAATAAAGCGGCGGCAGCCCCTCGCCCTGTGCGCGGGAATAGGTTTCGTGGGTCACCATGCCCTGCGTAAAGAGGCTGGCGAAGGGCTCCTTAATATCGATCATCCCGAGCTTGTTCAGCGCACGCGTCCAGAAGCGCGCGTAGAGCAGGTGGAGGATCGCATGCTCGATGCCGCCGATATATTGATCGACAGGCAACCAGCGCTGGATCACCTGCGGATCGAAGGGCCGGTCCGACGGGGCCGATGCGAAACGCAAGAAATACCAGGAAGAATCAACGAAGGTGTCGAGCGTGTCGGTCTCGCGCACCGCCTCGCCGCCACACGACGGGCAGGCGACATGCTTCCAGGTTGGATGACGGTCGAGCGGATTGCCGGGGACCGAGAAATCGGCGTCCTCGGGCAGCGTGACGGGAAGCTCGCTCTTCGGCACGGGCACCAGCCCGCAGCTGCTGCAATGAATGAAGGGGATCGGGGTCCCCCAATAGCGCTGGCGCGACACGCCCCAGTCGCGCAGGCGCCACACGGTCGTGCCCTTGCCCCAACCCTCATGTTCCGCGCGCGCGATCACAGCCGCCTTGGCCTCATCGATGCTCATGCCGTTGAGGAAATGGCTATTCACGAGACGCCCGGGGCCGACATAGGCCTCGTCGCTGTGAAAGACTTGCCCATCCTCTTCACCGTCAGCGATGACGCGGTGGACGGGAAGGTCATATTTGCGCGCGAAGTCGAGGTCGCGCTGGTCGTGCGCCGGACAGCCGAAAATCGCGCCGGTACCATAATCCATCAGCACATAATTGACGACCCACACGGGCAGGTGCCAGTCGCGATCGAGCGGGTGCTCGACTGCCAAGCCGGTGTCAAAACCCAGCTTCTCAGCGGTTTCAAGCTGCTCGGCCGAGGTTCCCTGACGGCGGCACTCGGCGATGAAGGCCGCGAGTTCGGGCGAATCCTTCGCGAGGCGTTCGGCAAGCGGATGGTCTGGCGAAATCGCTGCGAAGCTTGCGCCGTAGAGCGTGTCGGGACGGGTCGTGAACACCTCGAACCCCGGCGCGCCGCCGGCGAGCCTGAAGGAGAATTCGAGACCCTGCGACTTGCCGATCCAGTTTTCCTGCATCAGCCGCACCTTGTCGGGCCACTGGTCGAGGCTCTTCAGCCCCTCGAGCAGCGCGTCGGCGAAGTCGGTGATCTTGAGGAACCACTGCGACAGCTTCTTCTTCTCGACCAGCGCGCCCGAGCGCCAGCCACGGCCATCGATCACCTGCTCATTGGCGAGCACGGTCATGTCGACGGGGTCCCAGTTGACGTAGCTTTCCTTGCGCGTGACGAGCCCGGCCGCGAAAAGATCGAGGAACAGCGCCTGTTCCTGTCCGTAATAGTCGGCGTCGCACGTCGCGAGTTCGCGGTTCCAGTCGATCGCAAGACCAAGCCGCTTCAGCTGGCCGCGCATTGCCTCGATGTTCGCTCGGGTCCAGCCGTTCGGGTGGACACCCTTTTCCATCGCCGCATTTTCGGCGGGCATGCCGAATGCGTCCCAGCCCATGGGGTGAAGGACGTCATGCCCCGTCATCCGCTTGAAGCGGGCAAGCACATCGCCCATCGTGTAGTTGCGCACATGCCCCATGTGGATGCGCCCCGACGGATAGGGGAACATCTCCAGAATATAGGCCTTGGGCTTGTCGCCGGAGTCGGTGGTGGCAAAGCTGTTCGCACGCTCCCACGCCGCCTGCCATCGGGCGTCGGCGGCCAGGGCGCCAAAGCGCGTTTCGCGGGTCATTTCTGTCTTACCCCGTTATCGTCATAGGGCGGCGCAGGCGCGCCGCAAGATTAGCCCTCGATGGCCGAACGACGCAGATCGCGGGCGCGGGTGAGGATGACTTCCTCGAGCTTCTGCACCGTCGCCGCTTCGACCGGTGCATCGACCCATGTGCCGCCCTGCGTGACCTGCCGCGAGGCTGCGACGCGCAGCGCATCTGCGCGCAGGTCGCGGTCGAGAATCGATACCGTCACCTTCATCCGCTCGTTCGGGTTCTGCGGGTTTGCATACCAGTCGGTGATGATGACCCCGCCCGACGAATCGGCCTGGAGCAGCGGCATGAACGAGAGCGCATCGAGCGAGGCGCGCCACAAATAGCTGTTCACGCCGATGGTCGTGACCTGCGACGCGGCGAGATCGGCGCGCGGCCGTTCCTTGCCGCCGCAGCCCGTGAGGCCGAGCGCCGCGAGCCCGAGCAGCGCGATGGTGGCGGGACGGCGACCGAGCGCGGCGAGGGCGGAAAGCTGAGACATGCCGAAACACCTTATCTTGGACGCGGGATGCGGGCGAACCCGGCCGCGTTGCTGCGGATTTGGGAGCGTCTCTATCGCCCTTGCCGCCGTCCGGCAAGCGCGGCAATTTCCCGTTCGTCGCGGTTCAGGCTGCAGTCAGGGTCAGGTTCGAAAAATGCGCCGACTGTGGTCATCGCGCAACAACCAGGGCAAAAATCGGAACGGCGACAACAAAGAGTCGCGAATCACTGGAATTGTTGAGCAAGGCCGCCTATCTATCGATGGAATTGGGGTTGGAGTCGCAGAGAGATGGCGCGAGCGCCGCGACATTTTTGGCAAGGGGGTCTCGTCGTTGCGGCGGGGCTTTCGCTTGCGCTGCCTCCTGCACTTGCCGCGATGACGCGCGCCGACAGCATCCGAAAATTGTCGATTTCCGAGACTTTGCTGGGCGAATTCACGCCTGCAGCCGGCGACCCGCGGTTGATTGCACGCTACGCCAAGGTTTCCGAAGCGGCCCGCCGCAATTTCAACTTCACGCCCGCCGTCACCGATGAAAGCCGCAAGAACCGCGCGATCACCGTGGTGATTCGCGCCCGCGATGACGCGTCGAGCGCCGCGCGCACCGCCGCGCTCGCCAAGGGACGTACGGCACCAGTCGCGATCGCACCGGTTGCCTATGACCTCGGTGCCTCGGTCGGGTTCGAGAAATTCGTAACGCCGCAGCTGCCGCGCGGTACCGACCTTCGCAACCTTCCGGTGGCGCGTGCGCCCGAGCAGGCCGAACGCAAGTCGCGTTTTGCCACGCGCATGATCAATCGGACGAGCGACCCCGCGGGTGCCACCGACCGAGTGACCGCGCCGGGTGAAACGCAGTCCGTCGACGTCGTCAGCAGCTACCGGATCACGCGCAACCTCGATGTCACTGCCGGCGTCCGCTACAAGGCCGACGACCGCCTCGAACCGCTGACCGACGCCCGGCGCGACAGTCAGGCGGTCTATGTTGGAACGCAGTTCCGCTTCTGACGTTTCCGGCGCTGCGCCGCCTTTTCCACCCACGCGTCAATCGCCGCCCAGCCAGGCTGGATTTGGCTGCTTGCGCTTTGCAGGCGCAGCGCACGCGCGCGGGCCGGTGTCATCCCGCCGAGCGCAATCGCCTGACTACTCGCTCGCCGTGCAAGCCCGAGCCAGGCAGCGGTCCCCAGCGCCGGGGCGCCGGGATGCGACCGCGTCGGATGAAGCGGAGAAATGAAGACGGCCCGTGCGGCGGCGCGGCGCGCAGCCCCTGCTTCGGCAGCGTCATGGACCGGCATGGTCAACAGCAGGTTTGCTCGGCGGGCCGCACGCGCCTGCGCCACCTGATGCTGGCGCAGATGAACACCGTCGGCGCCCCAGCGCTGGGCGCGCGCAGGCGTTCCCGCGAGGATGACGACGAGTCTGCGCCCCGCCGCGATACGTTTCAGCCGCCGCAGCAGGCGCCAGCGCTCGGCGTCGGGCAGTGTGTCGTGACGCAGGACGATGCCGCTGCCTGGCGGCAGCTCGACGGCCAGCCGCGCGAGGGGCACCCCCATGCGTTCGTCGCTCAGCAACCAGAGCATGGGCAGCGGGGGCTGGTGTCGGGTCATCGCGCTTTCTATAGGCGCGGGGCCACGGCGCGCAACGGGCGCGCGGAACAGGAGGCGGGATGAGCAACGCGGCGGACAGGCTGGCCCTGGTGCAGACGGCGATAGCCGGAGCGGCGAAACGGGCGCAGCGGCACGCGGACGACATATGCCTGATCGCGGTGTCGAAAACGCACGATGCCGGGGCGATCCGCCCGCTGATCGCCGCGGGGCAGCGGCACTTCGGGGAGAATCGCGTGCAAGAGGCGGCCGCCAAATGGCCCGCGCTGCGCGCCGAGACGCCTGACATCACGCTCCATCTGATCGGTCAGCTTCAGTCGAACAAGGCCGAGGACGCGGTGGCGCTGTTCGACGCCATCCATTCGGTCGATCGCTCCTCGCTTGTCCAGGCCCTCGGCAAGGCATGCGCCAAGGCAGGTCGACAGCCGCAGTTGTTCGTGCAGGTCAATGTCGGCGCCGAGGCACAAAAGGGCGGCTGCGCGGTTGAGGACCTGCCCGGCCTGCTCGCCGAAGCTAAGGCGTCGGGACTGACGATCGACGGACTGATGGCGATCCCCCCTGCCCGCGTCGAACCTGCGCCCTATTTCGCCCTGCTCGACGAACTGGCGGAACGCCACAGCCTTCCCCTCCGCTCGATGGGCATGAGCGGCGATTACGAAACCGCGGTGATGCTGGGTGCGACGCACATCCGCGTGGGAACCGCGCTTTTCGGTACGCGGGCGTAGGCGCGGGTCAAAGGCGGGCTCGACCCACTCCCCCACGAGCGGCGACACACTAACGCCCGCCGCCGGACGTCATAGCCCACATTCATATCGCGCACATGAAAAGGGCGGCACGCGGCCGCCCTTCTGAACCCGGTTCGAAGCGGGATAGTGCATCTATCCGCGCGGGCAGAGCCGCGCGGAGGCCAGCATCACTTGATCTTGGCTTCCTTGAACTCGACGTGCTTGCGGGCACGCGGGTCATATTTGCGCACCGACATCTTCTCGGTCATCGTGCGGGGATTCTTCTTGGTCACATAGAAGAAGCCCGTATCGGCGGTGCTCACCAGCTTGATCTTGACGGTCGTCGGCTTGGCCATGGCCCTGTTCCTCGAAATATTGGCACATCTGCCGGGCGTCCGGCCGATGCGGCGGGACTGGTGGCCCCGGCGGTCGGTGTGAAAAACAAGAGGGCCGCGCTCTGGGCGCCGCCCCCATTTATCCGCGCGCCATTGGCGGGATTCGCGGGCTCTGTCAAGCAAAAGCAGCGGACGAAAGGCGCCAAGGCCCCTTCGTCCGGCCGCAATTTCATCCGTTCCGGATCTGGAAGCGAACGGTCATTTCCTTCCAGCTTTCCTCGGGCGTGCCACCACGCGTCGCGGGCCGGAAGCGCCATTTGGACAGCGCGCGCTTCTTTGCAGCCTCGAAAAAGGCAGGTTGATCGGCGCGCACCAGCTCAACTGCCTTCACGCGCCCGTCCGTCCCGATCAGCACGCGCAAGGTAACGCTGCCTTCCACCCCTGCGCGCTGTTCGCGAAGCGGATACTCGGGCTGGAACTGCCCGGCAAAGCGAGGGTCTACCTCTGCCAGGACGAGTTTGGGCGGGGCGGGATCAAGATCGACGGGACCGGGTAGAGGCAACGGCGCCGGGTCTAGCGCCGGAGGCCCTTTGATCACGCTATTGTCCGAAGCCGTGGGCAGCTTGACGAGGGTATCAACGGTTTCCGTCGCCTGCGCGCTTTTCGGCTGCGCCTTGATCTCGGGTTTCGGATCGGGCGGCGGCGCGGGCGGCGGAGGGAGTTCGATCAGCGTCCCCTCAATCGGGGCGATCACCGGTGCGGGTTCGACGATCATTGGCGATAGCGCCACGGCGACCACGAGCGCGGCCGGAAGGCCGATCGCAAATGCCGCCGCGATCGGTCGGTGCACCGCGCCGGGGTCATAGCCAGTAGCGCCGGCGAACGCCCGCTCGGGTTTGACGGTGAGGGCGGAAATCAGGGGTATCAGCGTCATGGCCTCTCTCCTCAGCCTGTGGCCCCCCGATCAATGCTGGTGTGCGCAAGTCAGCGAACGTACCGCGCAATGTCAGAAGGATCCCGTTCTTGTGATAGTATAACATCACTCAGCCTGTCAATCGGAGACAGGCACCACGAAACGTCATTCTTGAAGAGCCCCCGAGTCCGCATCGGGAGGGAGCCGGTCGAGGTCAAACGGCGGAGAGGCGCGCGGCGGCTTCCCCTTTCGCGATGAGCGGAAGCAGTTCGCGCATGTCCGGGCCGTGGTCGCGCCCGGTGAGCGCACGGCGGAGCGGGAGGAACAAGGCCCGGCCATTTGCCCCCGTCGCCGCTTTCACGGCGTCGGTCAGCGCGCCCCAGGGATCGGCGGACCAGTCCAGCGAATCCACCACCGCGGCCGCGGCGGCGAGCACGGGCCGATCCGCGGAATCGGGTTCAGGCGGCGCGAGGGGCCCGTCGAAAATGGCGGCCCAGTCCGCCGCCTCAGCGACGGTCATCAGGTTCGGGCGGATCGCGTTCCAGCGGGCTTCGCCGATCGCCGCAGGCAGCCGCTGCGCAACCGCGTGATACTCAGTGTGATGGAGGATCTTCTGGTTGAGCAGCGCAAGCTCGGTCTCGTCGAAACGCGCGGGCGCGCGCCCGAAACGCGCGAAATCGATGCCCGCGATCAGCGGAGCGAGGCTTGTCACCGGCTCGACCGGATCGCTTGTCCCGAGCCGCGCCAGCAGTGCTTCGAGTGCGATCGGCTCAATCCCCGCGTCGCGCAGTTGTCCCATGCCAAGCGCGCCAAGCCGCTTCGACAGTTTGCCCTCGGTGCCGACGAGCAGCGCCTCGTGCGCAAAATGAGGGGGCTCGGCGCCCAGCGCGGCGAACATCTGGATTTGCGCCGCGGTGTTTGAAACATGGTCCTCACCGCGCACGACGTGGCTGACCCCCATCGCGATATCATCAATGACGCTGGGGAGGAGATAGAGCCAGCTGCCGTCGGCGCGCCGCACCACGGGATCGGAGAGCGTCTTCGGGTCGAAATGCTGCGGCCCGCGAACCAGATCGGTCCATTCGATCGGCGCGTCATGGTCGAGCCGGAAGCGCCAGTGCGGTGCGACGCCCTCGGGCACCGGCGGGTCCTCGGGCTTGCGCTCATAGACCGGCGGCAAGCCCCGGGAGAGGAGGATTTTGCGGCGGATTTCCAGCTCCTCGGGGGTCTCGTAGCAGGCATAGACGCGTCCTGCCGACCTCAGCTTCTCAAATTCGGCCTCATAAAGAGGGAAGCGTTCCGACTGGCGCTCCTCGCCGTCGACATCGAGACCCAGCCACGCGAGGTCGGCGCGAATGCCTTCGACATATTCCTCCTTCGACCGCTCAAGATCGGTGTCGTCGATGCGGAGCAGAAAGCGCCCTCCATGCTTGCGCGCCCACATCCAGTTGTGAAGCGCGGTGCGAACATTGCCGACGTGGAGGTGGCCGGTCGGCGAGGGGGCGAAGCGGGTGGTGACGGTCATGGCGCGCCTATAGCCCGATTCGCCGTGAAGGCGAGTCAGCCCGTCCGGAATCCGTGACTGATCGGATAGCGGCGATCGCGCCCGAAGTTGCGGGTCGACAGCTTGACACCCGGCGGCGCCTGGCGGCGCTTATATTCAGCGATCATCAGCAGCCGCTCGATCCGCGCCACCGCGTCGCGCTCGAAACCATAGCGTTCGACCACATCGTCGACGCTCGCTTCCTCTTCGACGAGCATGTGGAGCATCCGGTCCAGATCGGCATAGGGTGGCAGGCTGTCCTCGTCCTTCTGGTCGGGGCGAAGCTCGGCACTGGGCGGCTTGCTGATGATGGAATCGGGCATCACCGGCGTCACGGGGTTGCGCGATAGACGCGGGAGATTCGCGTTACGCCATTTCGCGACCGCAAAGACGGTTGTCTTGTAGGCGTCCTTCAGCGGATTGTAGCCGCCCGCCATGTCGCCATAGATGGTCGCATAGCCGACGCTCATCTCGCTCTTGTTGCCGGTGGTGAGCAGCATCGGGCCGAATTTGTTGCTGAGGGCCATCAAGGTGACGCCGCGGATGCGTGACTGGATATTTTCCTCGGTAGTGTCGGCGGTGCGGCCGGCAAAGGTGCCGCTCAGCATCGCGTCGAACGCATCGATCGCATCGACGATCGGGATCGTATCGAGGCGGCAGCCGATCATCGCCGCGCAGGCGACCGCATCCTCAAGGCTCGCCTGACTGGTAAAGCGGCTGGGCAGCATTACGCTCCAGACCTTGTCGGGACCGAGCGCATCGGCGGCAATGGCGGCGCAGAGCGCTGAGTCGATTCCGCCCGAAAGTCCCAGCACGACGCCCGGGAAACGGTTGCGCTCGACATAGTCGCGCAAACTGAGGACCATTGCGCTGTAGATGTCGGCGGGGTGCGCCTCCCACTCGGCAATCGTACCGGCCTCGCAGGTCCAGCCGGTCCTGCTCTTTGTCCAGCGGGTGACGCGCTCCTCCTCCTCCCAGTCCACAAGCCGGTGCGCGGGGCGTCCGTCGGCATTGAGGATGAAGGAGCAACCGTCGAACACCAGCTCATCCTGTCCGCCGATGCGGTTGAGAAAAATGAGGGGCAGCCGGGTTTCGGCGACTCGCGCACCGAAGACCTGGCTGAGCCGCCGGTCGTCCTTGTCGATCTCATAGGGGCTGCCGTTGACCGATATCAGAAGCTCCGCGCCCTGCGCCGCGAGGTGGCCGCAAACGGCCGGAAACCAGCCGTCCTCGCAGATCGGCAGGCCAAGCTTCACCCCGCGCCATTCAACAATCTCGGGGAGCGGACCGGGAGCAAAGACGCGCTTTTCGTCAAAGGTCCCGTAGTTCGGAAGCTCATGCTTGCGCCGCGTCGCGACGACGCGGCCCTCATCGAGCAGGGCAACAATATTGTAGAGCCGCCCCTCGTCGTCGCGCTCGACTGAGCCTACGAGCATCGCCGGGCCGCCGCCGGTGGTATCGGCCGCGAGGTCGGTGAGCATCGCCCCGGCCCGCTCCGCGAGCGCGGGCTTCAGCACCAGGTCCTCGGGCGGATAGCCAACAAGCTGCAGTTCGGGAAAGACAATAAGGTCGGCCTCCTTATGCCGCGCGCGCACTGCGCGCATCGCGGCGGCATTGGCGGCAAGGTCGCCGACGATCTGGGTCATCTGGGACAGAACGATGGAGAGCTCGGTTGTCATGCCGAGGGTGTAGGCGCAACCGCCCCACCCGTTCAACCGAAGAGAAGCGTCCCCGGCCTCGGCCCTGATCGTCCCTCGGCGGCGGCGCCGGGCGCCGCGACACTTTAACCCCTTCCCCTTCGCCCGCCTGCTGGTTAAGGGGACCCGCAATCCCACCCCGCGCGAAAGGGCTTCGCACCCCATGAAACTCATCTCCGGCAACAGCAACCTGCCGCTGGCCCGTGCGATCGCCGATTATCTCGAGCTACCGCTGACCGATACCAGCGTGCGCCGCTTTGCTGACGAGGAAGTCTTCGTCGAGATACACGAGAATGTCCGCGGCCAGGATGTGTTCATCGTCCAGCCCACCAACTTCCCGGCGAACGACAATTTGATGGAGCTGCTGATCCTGACCGACGCGCTGCGACGCGCCTCGGCCAAGCGAATCACGGCAGTCATTCCCTATTTTGGCTATGCCCGCCAGGACCGGAAACCCGGCCCGCGCACCCCGATTTCGGCGAAGCTGGTCGCGAACCTCATCACCACCTCGGGCGCCGACCGCGTCCTCGCCATCGACCTCCACGCCGGGCAGATCCAGGGCTTTTTCGACATTCCGACCGACAATCTCTATGCCGCGCCGGTGATGAGCGCCGACATTCAGGCGCGCTTCGGTGGCAAGAATCTGATGGTCGTGTCGCCGGACGTGGGCGGCGTGGTGCGCGCGCGCGCGCTCGCCAAGCGCCTCGACAACGCCCCGCTCGCAATCGTCGACAAGCGGCGCGAGCGCGCGGGCGAGTCGGAAGTGATGAACATCATCGGCGACGTCGCGGGGCGCTTCTGCATATTGATCGACGACATCGTCGATTCGGCGGGAACACTCTGCAACGCCGCGGCCGCACTCAGAGCCGCGGGCGCAGAGGGCGTCGTCGCCTATTGCACGCACGGCGTCCTGTCGGGCGGCGCGGTCGCGCGCGTCGATGCAAGCGAGCTGACCGAGCTGGTCATCACCGACTCGATCCAGCCCACCGACGCAGTGAACGACAGCAAAAAGGTTCGCGCACTGACCGTCGCGCCGCTGCTTGGCGAAGCCATCAAACGCATCGCCGACGAAACAAGCGTCTCCTCGCTGTTCGACTGATGTCCTGCGACCCGGCCTTCATTCAGGTGACACCTTTTCTTGGTGTCGCCGCGATGAAGCCTCTGCTGGCCGTTTTTTCGCGATACGCAGGGTTTCACCGTTCATGAGAGCGTAGGCGGCCATGCCTATGTCGATGTGGGGGGCCATGCGCTCTGTGCCGAACCGGAACCCCGGCTTCGCGAACTTCCTGCCGAGCGTTGGGGCTCGCCTCGCGAGCAGCATTATGGCCAGCGGGAATTCCGGGTCCGCGGCCCCGAAGGCAATCTGATCACCTCTGGCGAGGGGTGGCCGGCAACGCTGGCCAGTGGGACTATCGCTTCGAAGCCTGATCAACGCGCCACGAGCGCGCCGGCTATATGGTCGAGTTGGCGGCGGAAGCTCTTGTGGTCGGGGACAGCATGAACCAGCCCGCGGGCCGTCGAGCACAGTGCCTGCGCCATGCTGCCCGCACGCGGCACGGCGGACCCCGGACCGCTGAGCCGAATCGCCTCGGTCATCGCCGCGACGAGCCGCCGTTCGGCGATCCGTACGGCTTCTGGCGGGTGAGGCTGCATGACAGCGACTATTTCTACCCCGTGGGGCGAGGCGTGGAGCGCATCGCGGTGCTGCCCGACCCAGGCGTCGAGTGCATCGGCGAGTCGATCGGGGAGCGTCCGCGCCGGCTGCTCGAGCGCCCGCAGCGCCTCGTCAAGCGAGCGGTCTATGAGCGCCTGCCCCGCCCAGCGCGCGAGGGCGTCCTTCGACCCGAAGTGGTTGTAGAGCGACTGGCGCGACACGCCGAGCGCCTGCGCGAGATCGGTCATTGATGCGCGGCGCAGCCCGTAGCGCGCAAAGGTCGCGATGACAGGTTCGAGGGGAAAGAATTCGGCCATTCGGTCACGAATTTACAGATTATATGAGAATTGTAAAACAGGTCAAAATCCTCTTCTGCTGGGCCTGGACGCGGTTGAGGCTGGCGGGCTCGGCGCGGCTCGGCTAGCGCTGCGCACATGTCGCTCGAATCCGATCTCGCGCTTGCCAACCGCCTCGCCGATGCAGCGGGCGCGGCCATCCGCCCCTTCTTTCGTGCCGACTGTGCGCACGAGGCAAAGGCCGACGCTTCGCCCGTGACCGACGCCGACCGCGGCGCCGAGACAGCGATGCGCCGCTTGCTGGAGGCCGAGGCGCCGCGCGACGGTATCATCGGAGAAGAATTTGGCACCGAGCGCGCCGGCGCCGCGCGCCAGTGGGTGCTCGACCCGATCGACGGCACGGTCAGCTTCATGGCGGGACGGCCAATCTTTGGTACGCTGATCGCGCTTTTGCAGGACGGCTGGCCGCTACTCGGCATCATTGACCAGCCGATAGCAGGTGAGCGCTGGGTGGGCGCGGCAGGTCGGCCGACACTGTTCAACGGCAAGGTCGCAGCGACGCGCACCTGCCGCAGTCTCGCCGATGCGACCCTCGCAACGACAGGGCCGCAATATTTTGCCGATCATGACGGCGAGCATTTCATGGCGCTCGCCGCGCGGACCGCACACAAGCGCATGGTGTTCGGCGGCGACTGCTACAATTATGGCCTGCTCGCAAGCGGCCATGTCGACCTGGTTGTCGAAGCGGGGCTAAAGCTTCATGATTTCGCGGCGCTGGTGCCGGTGGTCGAGGGCGCAGGCGGGACGATGTGCGATTGGAATGGCGAGCCGCTCCACGCTGAAAGCGACGGCCATGTCATCGCGCTGGGGGATCCCGCGCGGCTCGAGGACGTTATCGAGGGGCTCGCCTGCAACCACTGACCGGGAGGATCGACCATGGCCTATGACGGAAGCTGCCACTGCGGCGCGGTAACCTATACTGTCGAGGGCGAAATTCCCGGGACAGCAATGAGCTGCAACTGTTCGCACTGCAGGCGCAAGGGCTTTTTGCTGAGCTTCGTGCCGATCGACCAATTCCGCCTGACAAGCGGGTCCGACAAGCTCAAGACGTACCGGTTTCACAAGCATAATATCGACCACCAGTTCTGCACGGAGTGCGGCTGCCAGGGTTTTTCCGTCGGCACCGGCCCCGATGGGTCGAAGATGGCAGCAGTAAACCTGCGCTGCGTTCCCGGCGCCGACCTTGAGGCGCTGCATATTCAGAAGGTCGACGGGGCGAGCTTCTGAACGACGCGCGCCGATGGGCCTGCAAAGATCGCAATGCTTGCTTTTCCGCGCGAATCCCCCTAAGCGCGCGCCTTCCGATTGTATCGGCTGGCTACAAGGGCTGCCAGGCCGGTACCAAACGGACTTCCAAAGGAGACCAAAATGCCCAAATTGAAGACCAAGAGCGGTGTGAAGAAGCGCTTCAAGTTCACCGCCTCGGGCAAGGTGAAGCACGGCGTCGCCGGCAAGCGCCACCGCCTGATCAGCCACAATTCGAAATATATCCGCACCAACCGCGGCACCAGCGTGCTCAGCGATTCGGACGCGGCCCATGTGCGCCTCTGGGCGCCCTACGGCCTGAAGTAAGGAGCGCTAGACCATGTCACGCATCAAACGCGGCACGACGACGCGCGCCAAGCACAACCGGATCCTGAAGCAGGCGAAGGGCTATTACGGTCGTCGCAAGAACACGATCCGCGTTGCAAAGCAGGCCGTCGAAAAGGCGGGCCAGTACGCTTATCGCGACCGCAAGGTGAAGAAGCGGAGCTTCCGCGCACTGTGGATCCAGCGCATCAACGCGGCGGTCCGCGCCGAGGGTCTGACCTATTCGCAGTTCATGCACGGCGTGAAGCTGGCCGGCATCGAACTCGACCGCAAGGTCATGGCCGACCTGGCGATGAATGAAGGCGGGGTATTCACCGCGATTGTCGCGCAGGCGAAGGCAGCGCTGCCCGAGGCAGCCTGAGCTTCAGCCCGCATTGCCAAATCGAAAGGGCGGTCCCGGCGGGGCCGCCCTTTTCATGTGCGCATAGGCTCAAAATGAGACGGCGCCGGAGGCGAACCTCCCGCGCCGTCTCGGCGATGATCCGCGAGGATTCATCGCCCCCCTCCCTCCGAACCGATAAGCCGTGGGTCGCAGAAAGCTGACGGCCGGCGGAAGTTCCCCACAATTTGGCACAAGGCGTGCCCACAGGCGCCGATCTGTAGCGCCCCATGGCCGGAAAAAATTGTAAGAATCCGACAAACATCTGCCTAGCTTGTTGTTTTTTCCGAGGAACCTGACACCATCCCCCGATGACGGTGGGGAAGGCTATCGCCGCGGCCGGACCGGGTGGAGCGGAGACGCGCGTCGCCACGCGCTTCTTTCCTGTGTCCGCAGCACTCCGCCCCTATGCCAGCACCATCTATCTGACCGAGATAGACGCGCCTCCCGGAGAGCGGGTGGAGGATTATCTCCACCCCGAATGGGCCAATCTGCGCTTCATCGCGGGTGAGCCGCCGCTGGCAGCGATCGCGGGTGCAACTCCCGCAGTCGCCCCCGCCTTCATCGCGGCGGGACCCACGAGCATGGCGACCTATTTCGCCGCGGGGACAATGCGCGCCTGGGGCGTTGGGTTGCTGCCGATGGGATGGGCCAAATTTGTTCCATTATCCGCCGAGGCGCTCGCCGATCGTTTCTGCGACGGTGCCGCGCATCCCTCCTTTGCCGCCTTTGCGCCGCTCGGGCCCCTGCTCGCCGCAGCCAATAGTCCCGAAAGGGACGCGCGCATGATCGATGCGCATCTCGTCGGGCTGCTTGCCGAGGCGCCTCCCGACGAGCCCGCGATCCTCGCTGCGCACTGCGCGCTGGTCGATGACGATCTGCGCAGCGTCGCCGATCTTGCCGCCGCGCTCAATCTTTCCGAACGCTCGGTTGAACGACTGAGCCGCCGCGCATTCGGCTTTCCCCCGAAACTGCTGTTGCGCCGCCAGCGTTTTCTGCGCAGCCTCGCGCGCTTCATGCTCGATCCATCGATGGCGTGGACCGCCACGCTCGATCATCATTATCACGATCAGGCGCAATTCACCCGCGACTTCCAGCGCTTCATGGGGATGAGCCCCCGTACCTATGCTGCGCGCTCGAAGCCCATCCTCGGCGCCGCCGCGCTCGCCCGCGCCGCTGCCGCAGGGGAGGCAGTGCAGGGATTGCACCGTCCGCAGGGCTAGGGCGCCGCGCCATGCTTGGGGTTGACCCGCCCGGCTGCTTCGGTGCAAGCGGCGGCGGGCCGACAGCGGGTCTTCCGCCGCCAGCAGCTCAACAAACCAGGCAAGATACGTGGCGGCGCCGCCTGCGCTCCGCCGCCGCAGGACGAACGACGATGAGTGATTATTCGGCCATGCAGGCCCGTCTCGTGGCCGACATCGGTGGTGCCCCCGACCTCGACGCGCTCGAATCGCTGCGCGTCGCCGCGCTCGGGAAGACGGGCAGCGTCTCGGCGCTGCTGAAGACGCTGGGCGGGATGAGCCCCGAGGAGCGGCAGGAAAAGGGGCCGCAGATCCACGCACTGCGCGAAGCGGTCACCGCCGCGATTGCCGATCGCAAAGCCGCGCTCGAAGGCGCCGCGCTCGAGGCGAAGCTTGCGGACGAGCGGCTCGACATGACCCTCCCCGCCGCCGATGAACCGCGGGGGAGCGTCCATCCGGTAAGCCAGGTAATGGACGAGCTCGCGGAAATCTTCGCCGACATGGGCTTCGCGGTCGCAACAGGCCCCGAGATCGAGGATGACTGGCGCAATTTCACTGCGCTCAATATTCCCGAGACGCACCCCGCCCGCGCGATGCACGACACCTTCTATTTTCCCTCGCAAATGAACGATGCCGAGGGTCGCGCGATGTTGCTGCGGACGCACACATCGCCGGTGCAGATCCGGACGATGATGGATAAAGCGCCTCCCATCAGAATCATAGCGCCGGGCCGCGTCTATCGGAGCGACAGCGACGCGACGCACACGCCGATGTTCCACCAGGTGGAAGGCCTCGTCATCGACCGCGGCATCCACATGGGCCACCTCAAGTGGACGCTCGAAACCTTCCTCAAAGCCTATTTCGAGCGTGACGACATCGTGCTGCGACTACGTCCGTCCTATTTCCCTTTCACTGAGCCGTCGGCGGAAGTCGATGTCGGCTATGCTGTCGAAAAGGGTCGGCGCATCGTCGGCGGGTCGGGCGACGACGAAGGGCATGCGTGGATGGAGCTGCTCGGCAGCGGCATGGTCAACCGCCGCGTCATCGCCAATTGCGGGCTTGATCCCGACGAATGGCAGGGCTTCGCTTTCGGCGCCGGCATCGACCGGCTCGCAATGCTCAAATATGGCATGGACGATCTGCGCGCTTTCTTCGACGGCGACCTCCGCTGGCTGTCGCATTATGGATTTGGCGCTCTGTCGGTCCCGACGCTTTCCGGGGGGATTTCGGCATGAAGATTACCCTTGATTGGCTACGCCAGCATCTCGATGGCGATTTCGCCGTGGGCGACGTCGTTTCGACCCTGAATCGCATCGGCCACGAAGTCGAGGGCGTCGAGTATCCTGCCGAGAAGTTCGCAGGATTTCGCGTCGCCAAAGTGCTGACCGCCGAAAAGCATCCGCAGGCAGACAAGCTGCAGGTGCTCAGCGTCGATACCGGCGACGGTGGCGCACCGATCACGGTCGTCTGCGGTGCCCCCAATGCGCGCGCGGGTCTTGTCGGCGTACTCGGCCTGCCGGGAGCAATCGTCCCCGCCACCAAGTTGGTGCTGAAGGTCGCCGCCGTGCGCGGCGTTGAATCGAACGGGATGATGTGCTCGACGCGCGAGCTTGAGCTGGGCGACGACCATGATGGGATCATCGAGCTGCCTGCCGACGCGCCAGTCGGTACGCCCTTCGCAGACTATTCGGGCGTCGACGACCCGGTAATCGACATTTCGATCACGCCGAACAGGCAGGATTGCATGGGCGTGCGCGGAATTGCGCGCGACCTTGCCGCCGCCGGGCTCGGCACGCTGAAGCCGCTCGACGTCCCGACGATCGAGGGCGAAGAGGCGCCCGCGACCGAAATCCGGACCGACGACCCCGACGGCTGCCCGGCCTTTTACGGCCGCACGATCCGCGGCGTCACGAACGGCACCGCCCCCGAATGGATGCGGCGCCGGCTGGAGGCAATCGGGCAGCGTTCGATCTCCGCGCTCGTCGACATCAGCAATTACGTGATGTTCGACCTCGGCCGTCCGAGCCACATCTATGACCGCGCCAAGCTGTCGGGCGCACTCGTCGCCCGGCGCGCGCGCGCGGGCGAGACGGTCACGGCGCTCAACGGCAAGGACTATCGTCTGACCGATGCGATGACAGTGATCGCCGACGACAATGGCGTCCACGACATCGCCGGCATCATGGGCGGCGAACATTCGGGGTGCAGCGAAACGACGACCGACGTGCTCGTCGAAATCGCCTGGTTCACCCCTGAGCGTATCGCGCTGACCGGTCAGGCACTTGGCCTGACGAGCGATGCGCGCAGCCGATTCGAGCGCGGCGTCGACCCAGCTTTCCTTGACGATGCAACCGCGATTGTCTCGGGCTATATTCTCAACCTGTGTGGCGGTACCCCCTCGACCGTGACGCGCGCGGGAACGCCGCCTGTCGCCTCACGGCACATCGACTATGACCCGGCGCTTGCGCAAACGCTGGGCGGTGTCGCTATTCCGGAGGACCGTCAGCGCGCGATCCTCGAAGCGTTGGGCTTCACCATCATGGAGCTGGGGACGTTGTGGCAGGTCACCGTGCCGAGCTGGCGCCGCGACATGGATGGCCCCGCTGACATCGTCGAGGAGGTCGCGCGCATTCACGGGTTCGAGGCGATTCCATCGACCCCGCTGCCGCGCATCGAGGGCGTCGCAAAGCCGACCGCTACCACCGAACAATTGATCGAACGCCGCCTTCGCCGCGCTGCTGCAGCTGCAGGTTTTCACGAAGCGGTGACCTGGAGCTTCGTTTCGGAGCGCGAGGCAGCCCCCTTCGGTGGCGGGGCATGGACGCTCGCCAATCCGATCAGCGAGGACATGAAGGTCATGCGTCCCTCGCTGCTCCCGGGCCTGCTTTCGGCAGCAGCGCGCAACCAGAACCGCGGCGCCGCAAGCATCCGTCTGTTCGAGATCGGCCGCCGCTACCTCGCCGACGCCGAGCGTCCGACGCTCGCGGTGCTGATGACCGGCGAGAAGCGCGCGCGCAATTGGCAGACGGGAAAGGCCGCGCCCTTTGACGCCTTTGACGCAAAGGCCGCGGCGCTCACGCTGCTCGAGGCGGCGGGGGCGCCCGCCGATCGGTTGCAGGTCATGGAGGCCATCGCCGAAGGCGCGATCTGGCATCCCGGCCAATCAGCAACGCTGCGTCTCGGCCCCAAGGCAGTGCTCGCCGAGTTCGGCGCGCTCCACCCGGCGCTGACCCGGCATTTCGACGTCGCGGGCCCGGTGATGGCGGCACAGATCTTTCTCGATGCGACCCCCGCGAAGCGCGCGAGCGGTCCGGCTCGATCGGCCTTCACGCCGCCAGCGCTGCAATCGGTGCGCCGCGACTTTGCGTTCCTCGCCCCCGACACGCTTGCCGCGGCGGACCTCGTCCGCGCGATCCGCGGTGCCGACAAGACGAACATCGTCAATGCACGCCTGTTCGACCGCTTTGCCGGCCAAGGCGTCCCCTCGGGTCAGTTGAGCCTCGCGGTAGAGGTCGAGCTGCAGCCACAAGACAAGAGTTTCACCGACCCCGAGCTCAAGGCGATTGCCGACAAGGTGGTCGCCGCGGCCGCGAAACTGGGCGCCGTGCTGCGGGGCTAGCCATCATGCTTATGAGCACGGCGTCGGCCCTTGCTGATCACCGCATGGCGGCCCCACCGCGTCGAAAGCAGGGACAGACGGCCCTTGCGACGGGACTGCCGCGGAACGATATGAGGGGCAGAACGGCGTCCCGGCATCGGGCGCGCCCAGAGGAGTTCATGCCATGACCGATCCCAGAGCCGACCGCGACCTCGATCCAATGGCGCACCATGTGCTGCGTGAAGGCGGCACCGAACGCGCCTTCACCGGCAAATATGTCGATCACAAGGGCGATGGCATTTATCGCTGCGCGGGCTGCGGGGCACCATTATTCGACAGTCGCACCAAATATGACAGCGGCTCGGGCTGGCCGAGCTACACGGCGCCGGCCAACGAGGCCGCGGTGACCGAGTTGACCGACACCAGCCACGGGATGGTGCGCACCGAAGTACGCTGCGCGCGGTGTAAGGGACATCTCGGGCATGTCTTTCCCGACGGACCCGGGCCGGCAGGACTGCGCTATTGCATCAACAGCGCAGCGCTTGACTTCGCCGAGCGCGGGCAGGAAGAGGCAGAAAGCCGGCAATAGCGGAAAGCCGCCGGGGGGCCGACGTCAACGGGCCGCACCGGCAGGGGCGCGGCGAGGGAAGGAACAGAGGCTTTGCGCCGCGAAAGACAGCAGGCATCGTCGGGTAAATCACCATCGCGAAGCAAAAAGGGCCGCCCAGCAGGCCGTAGCGAAACCTCCCGCCTGCGGGTCTGGGTGCGCCGCATTGCCCGCTGGGGCATCGGCCTTGCAATCGTCGCTCTGGTGGCCATCGCGGTCGCGGTTGGAATTGCAGCGCAGCGCATCCCCAGCTTTGAGGAACTCAAGAAGTCGCCCGCCGGCCAGACCGTGCGCATCCACGCTGCCGACGGCACGATCTTTTTCTCGCTCGGCCCCAATTATGGACGCTGGTTGACCCTGCGCGAGACGCCGCGTGTCATGCAGGACGCAATGGTTGCGGTCGAAGACCGGCGCTTCCGCTACCATCCCGGCGTCGACCCGGTCGGCCTCGCGCGCGCCGGAGTGTTCGCGGTCGAGAATTATGGCAGTGGGCGGCGCATGCAGGGCGCCTCGACGATCACGCAGCAGCTCGCACGCAACGTCTTTCTGTCAAATAGCTACACCTGGTCGCGCAAGCTGCGCGAGATGGTGTTGGCAATGGCGCTCGAATGGAAATTCTCGAAGGACGAGATCCTCGAGCTTTATCTCAACAAGGTTTATTTCGGCGGCGGCAGCTATGGCATCGACGCCGCGTCCCGGCGTTTTTTTGGCCATAGCGCGACCGACATGAGCCTGTCGGAAGCTGCGGTAATCGCGGGGCTGGTAAAGGCGCCGTCGCGCTATTCGCCGACCGCCGACGCACAGGCGGCGCTGGGCCGCGCCGGGGTTGTCTTGAAGGTCATGGTCGATGCAGGAGTGATCACCCAGTCGCAGGCCGATGCTGCCAAGCCTGCCGACGTGGAACTGGCGCAGGAAACGGGCCAGAACAGCGCGCGCTATTTCACCGACTGGGCGCTGCCACAGCTCGACATGCTGATCGACGAGGGCAATGAGCCGATCGACGTCTATACGACGATCGACCTCGATATGCAGCGCGCGGCGACCGCGGCAATCCAGGCCAACGCCCCGAGCGGGGTACAAGGCGCGCTCGTCTCGCTCGATCGCGACGGTGCGGTGCGGGCGATGGTGGGCGGCACGGACTATGTCGCATCGAACTATAATCGGGCGACGCAGGCGGTTCGGCAGCCGGGGTCGGCGTGGAAGCTGTTCGTTTATATGGCAGCGCTGGAGGCGGGCTATAAGGTTGACGACGAAGTGGTCGACGAGCCGGTGACGATTGGCGGCTGGTCGCCCCGCAATTCGTCAGGCCGCTTCGCCGGACCGATGAGCCTGCGCACCGCATTTGCCTATTCGGTCAACACGGTTGCAGCGAAACTGGGAAGCGAGATCGGTTTTTCAGCGGTCGCCAATATGGCGCGTCGCTTCGGCATCACAACGCCGATCAACACCCATCCCTCGATGGTGCTGGGCAGCGCGGAGGTTCGCGTGATCGACATGACCGCCGCCTTTGCCGCGGTCGCGCGCAGAGGCGTGTCGGTTCAGCCCTACGGCATCACCAAGGTGACAACCGCCGACGGGCGCCTCCTCTATCAGCGCAAGCCCGAGGGCGGGCAGCAGTTGGTCGACAGCTGGGTCGCGGCGGGCATTACGGACCTACTGCAGACCGCGGTGAACACCGGTACCGGACGCGCAGCGCAGATCGGCCGGCCTGTCGCGGGCAAGACCGGAACGACATCGAGCAACAAGGACGGCTGGTTTCTCGGCTTTTCGAGCGGACTGACGACCGGCGTGTGGATGGGCCGCGACGATGCGAAGCCGGTCGGCGGGTTGCAGGGGGGCCGGGCGCCCGCCAAGGCCTTTGCCGACTATATGCGCATCGCTGTGGCGCGGCGCCCTGTCGAGGCTTTCGATACCGAGGTGAAGCTGCCCGAATGGCAGCTTGAAGAGGATGACGGCGCGATGTTCGGCGCGCCCGAAGAAGACGGGCTCGTTGACGAGAACGGCATGCCGATCGAGCTGCCCGGCATGGGCCTGCCCCCCGAAGACGGCGTCGCGCCGCCGCCTGTCGACGATGGCCCCGTACTCAACCAGCAATGGATCGAGGAGCAAACGGGGCGTCGGCGTCCTCCCGAGGGCACCGGCGGACCGAAGACCGTCCAACCGCCCCCTCCCCGATCAGCCCCGCCGGCTGTCCGCATTCCGCCAGCACGCGCGCCGCAGGGCGACGCGGGAGGCGAGGTCAGGCCGTAAAGCGGAAACGATGCAGACTGCGGCCTTCGCGCCGCAGCCAGCCGCGCGCCGCTGCAACGTCACCGTCGTGAAGCGTATCGACCAAGGCGTGAAACGCCGCGCTATGGTCCATGTGGCGCAGATGCGCGACCTCGTGCGCGACGGTGGCGCGCCGGACGTGCCCCGGCGCCATAATCAGCCGCCAGCTGTAACGCAGATCGCCCGCATAAGTGCAGCTGCCCCAGCGGCTTCGGGGGTCCCCGATGCCGACGCGCCCGACCCGCAGCCCGGCGGTCGCGGCGATCTCGCGGCTCTCGCGCTCCATCAACACCAGCGCCTCTGCCTTCATCCAGCGCTCGACGCGGCGCCCCACTGTCTCGGCCGGCCCGCCAAGAATGAGGGCATCTTCGGTGAGGCATAGCGCCCGGGGGCGCGTTGGGTCCCACTCGATGCGGCGTTCGATTCCGATGAAGGGAATGCAGGTGCCGGGACCGACGACGACCGGCGCCGCGGCCTTGCCAACCTGGGCGGCGATCCACTCATGCTGCTCGTCTGCCCATTGCAGCGCCTTGGCGCGGCTCGCGCGATGAGGGAGCGTCAACCGCAGCTCGGCGCGCGCGGCATCGAAAACAAGCCGATAGCGACGCGCTCGTGCATGAGGGACAAGGCGCACCGGCCAGGCTGCATCGCCGATTCGGATATGCGGGCCATCGGCCGCGCAGCGCGCATCAGACGACACGGTGCACCAGATGGTTTTCGAGCGGGCCTGCAACGTCTTCGCTCACCGTCCAGCCGACGATCGATTCGCCCGCGCGGTGCACGGCATCGCGGTCGCCGCAGACCAGATAATGCCACTCGGGCAGCGGCCGACCCTCGGCGCGCAGGCGGTAGGCGCAGCTTTGCGGAAGCCATTCTATGTCGGCGACCTTGCCCTTGGTCAGCGTGAGGCAGTCGGGGACATGGCGGCGCCGGTGCTTGTAATCGCCGCAGCGCGCGGTTTTGAGGTCGAGCAGGCGACATGCGACATTGGTCGGATAGACACGGCCCGTCTCCTCATCCTCCAGCTTGTGCAGGCAGCATTTGCCGCATCCGTCACACAGCGCCTCCCACTCGCCGGCGTCGAGGCTCGCCAGTGGCGCTTCCCAGAAGGGGCGTGCGAGCGGTCTTATTTCACCCATTTCGCTAGCTCGGCGGCGACCTTGTCTGGGGCACCCTCATCGCCATCGGTCGTGGGATCGTCGACCGGCAACATCGCGAGCGGCTTGCCCTCGGGGTCCATCAGAAAGGCAATCTGGGTGTGCGCCATCAGATAGCGATCGGGCGCCGATCCCTCGACCTTGTTGTAGACGACGACGTAGGCTTTGGCGACCTGCGCGATCTGCTCTGGTGTTCCAGTGAGCCCGAGCAGGCGCGGATGGTAACGGCTGACAAAGGCTCCCAGCGCCTCGGGCGTGTCGCGTGCCGGATCGATGGTGATGAACAGCGGCTGCACTCTTGCGCCGCGCTCGGGCGCGTCCTTCTCGAACCGGGCAAGACCACGCATCAGCTTTTGCAGGTCAACGGGGCAAATATCGGGGCAAAAGCTGTAGCCGAAATAGATGAGGCGATACTGGCCGGCGAAATCGCTGTCTCGGACGCTCCGGCCGTTCTGGTCGGTCAGCGTGAAGGGTCCGCCGATCCGCGCGCCTTCAAGCGGCGGACTCGCAGCGGGTGCCGACGCGGGACCGTCACAGCCCGCCAGGGCCGCGCCGAAAGCGAGGAGCAGGCTTGCACGAAACAGCTTTTGGCCCATATTCACGATATTCATCATCGGGCCAGCCTTGCGGGGGTAGGCGCTGAAAATCAACCTTTGCGTCGCACAGCGGCGCCTATTGACCGAGGTCGCTCATGTCTCGTCACGCAAAGCTGCGTTTCGCTTCGCTCTTCCTGCTTGCCGGACTCGCGGTATCGCCCGCGGCGGCGCAGTTCAGCGACACCTACAGCTTCCTGCAGGCCGTCCAGAGCCGCGATGGCGACAAGGCGACCAAGCTCCTGACGGACAATGACGCGCGGATCATCAATACGCGCAGCCCCGACAATGGGGAGACCGCGCTCGCCATCGTCGTCAAGCGCCGCGATCTTACCTGGCTCAAATTTCTGCTCGGCAAGGGCGCCGACCCTTCGATCGCCGACCGCCAAGGCACGACCCCGCTGATGCACGCGGCGCTGATCGGCTTTCCCGAAGCCGCGAGCGAACTGCTCGACCGCAAGGCGCCGATCGACCAGACCAACCGGCGAGGCGAAACGGCGCTGATCCTGGCGGTGCAGTCGCGCAACGCGTCCATGGTGCGACTGCTCGTGCGGCGCGGCGCCAATCCCGACAAAGCCGATCATATCGCGGGCATGTCTGCTCGCGACTATGCAAAGCGCGACGACCGCACCGGACAGATGCTCGAGCTGCTCGATGTCAAGGCCGACGGGACCCCGCGCGATTCGGGCGCTGCATTCGGCCCCAACTGAGCCAGCCAATGTGAGTTGCGAATTGACAATCACATTATGATGTGAAATGGCGGCCGCATGTCTACGCAACTCATCGACCGCATCCGCACCATCGTCGTGGAAGGGAGCATGTCCCGCTCAGGTCTTGCGCGCGCGGCGGGCCTTCATGCGAACAGCCTTCGCGACCTCGATTCGGATAGCTGGAACCCCACCGCCGACACGCTGCGCAAGCTTGAAAACTGGCTCGCGCACGGGAGCGACCTGTCGCCGATGGCAACGCCTGAGGAAATCATCGCCGAGGCGCGCAACGGTCGCATGTTCATCCTCGTCGACGACGAGGACCGCGAAAATGAAGGTGATCTTGTCATTCCGGCGCAGATGGCGACGCCCGATGCGATCAATTTCATGGCGACGCACGGCCGAGGGCTAATCTGCCTTACCTTGACGCGCAGCCGGGTCGAGGCGTTGGGACTTGAACTGATGAGCCGCAACAATGGCACGCGGCACGAGACCGCCTTCACCACCTCGATCGAGGCACGTGAGGGCGTTACCACCGGAATATCCGCCGCTGACCGCGCGCGCACTGTGTCGGTCGCGATCGACGCGTCGAAAGGCCGCGACGACATCGTTACGCCGGGGCACGTGTTCCCGCTGATCGCGCGCGACGGCGGCGTGCTCGTCCGTGCCGGTCACACCGAAGCCTCGGTGGACATTGCGCGTCTCGCCGGGCTCAATCCGTCCGGCGTGATATGCGAAATCATGAACGATGACGGGACGATGGCGCGTCTTGACGATCTCATTCCCTTCGCGCGCCGCCACGGCCTGAAGATCGGGACGATCGCAGACCTTATCGCCTATCGCAACCGCACCGACCGGCTGGTCGAATGCGTTTCCGACGAACCGTTCGAATCGGATTATGGCGGTGAGTGGCGGCTCAAATCCTATCGCAACAAGATCGATGGTAGCGTCAATCTGGTGTTGCAAAAGGGGCTCGTCGATCCCGAAGGCGTGACCTTGGTGCGCATGCATCCCGTCTCGATCTTTGATGATATCATGGGTCGGCCGGGACCCAGGAAGCGCCGCCTGCAACGCTCGATGGAAGCGATCGGCGAGGCCGGGGCCGGTGTCATCGTAATGCTGATGCGTCCCCTGCCCGGCTCGGCTGCGGCAGAAGCGAGCCCGCCACCGTCGGGGGGCATGGACCTTCGGACCTATGGTATCGGCGCTCAGATCCTCGCGGATCTTGGGGTCCATGCCATGGAGCTTCTGACGCCGTCGCACACCAACATTGTGGGTCTTGAGGGCTATGGTCTATCGATCGTCGGCGAACGATCGATCCCGGGGGAGGCCGAATAATGGCGCATGTTCTCATCGTCGAGGCCCGTTTCTACAGCCATTTGAACGACATGTTGCTCGACGGGGTGCGCAGCGCGCTTGAGGCCGAGGGACACAGCCACGAAACCGTAACCGTGCCGGGCGCGCTCGAGGTTCCGGCCGCCATCGCGCTCGCGTCCGATACCGGGCGCTATGATGCCTATGTCGCGCTCGGCGTCGTGATCCGCGGCGAGACCTATCACTTCGAGGTGGTCTCGAACGAAAGCGCGCGCGGGATCATGGCGCTGACGCTCGACGGACTGGCGATCGGAAACGGCATATTGACGGTAGAGAACGAAGACCAAGCGCTCGCGCGCGCGGACAAGACGCGCAAGGACAAGGGCGGCGAGGCAGCGAAGGCCGCGCTCGCGATGCTGGCGCTCAAGGAAAAGTTTGGCGTTGCCTGACCGTCCACCACCAAGCCGCTATTCTGTCGTCGAGCGCGGCGGGCGGCTTGTGGTGATCGACAGGGAGACAGGCACCACGCCGCCCAGTGCCGCCGAACGCATGGCAGCGCACGATCGCCGCATGGGGCACGAGCCAATGCGCCCTCCAAGCCGCCCGCCTGAAGCTGCCGCCTCGGATCTTGCCCCTGACGGGATTGAACGTGTGACGCCGCCGTCCGTTTCGCCCGCCGCCAGCCGGGTAGAGGGGGCCCTCGCGGCGAACGAGCGCAGGCAGCCGTGGGCCGACGGGAACCACGCCGCACGCTCCGCCGCGCCCCTGCGGGACGTTCGGCCGCCACGGGCGCAGACAGGCCGCAAGACGGTTACAACCAGCAAATGGTGGGACGCGAAGGGGCCGCGCACGATAACGCTCGGCCCCAAAGGTCAGGCCGAGCTTACCGGCAGCTTCCTAGCGCTTTTCTTTGGATTGGGGGTTGCGGCGATTATCGCTGCATTCTTCGCGCTGCCACTGCTCTTGGTCGCAGCCTTTCTGCTCGCTCGCTTCGGCGGGCATATCGTGGGACCAGCAGGCGCGCGGATCGTCGACAAGGCGATCGCGACGCGCGACTAGCCTTCTTTGGCCGCCCTTGCATGCGCAAGGGCGGCTGGAAAGATCAGGCCGCGACCAGCGCCGGATAGTCAGTGTAGCCTTCTGGACCCGGCGAATACCAGGTCTGCGGGTTGCCAGCTGCCCATTCGGTACCGCTGCGGATGCGTTCGACGAGGTCCGGGTTGCCGATGAAGGGGCGACCGAAACTGATCGCGTCGGCAACGCCGCTCGCAAGATCAGCCTCAGCGTGCGCCACGTCATAGTCGCTGTTGAGGATAAGCGGTCCCTTGAACACGGCTCGGATCGCAGGCGATTGCTTGGGCACGTCGGTTCTACCGAACGTGCCGTCGGGACCCGGTTCGCGCAACTCCAGGAAGGCGATGCCGAGCGCATCGAGCGCTGCAGCGGCGGCGGGGAAAAGCTTCTCAGGCGCACCGTCGTCGACGCCCTGCGTTTCGCCATTGGGCGAAAGCCGCACGCCGACACGGTCCTTGCCCCAAACCGCAATCAGTATCTCGGTGACTTCGCGAAGCAGTCGAATGCGATTTTCGACCGGGCCGCCATAATCATCGTCGCGTAGATTCGACCCGTCGCGCAAGAACTGGTCGATCAGATAACCGTTGGCACCGTGGAGCTGCACCCCGTCAAAACCGGCGCGCTTCGCATTCTCGGCCGCCTTGGCATAATCGTCGATAACGCGCGGAATTTCAGCGAGCTCGAGCGGGCGCGCGACTTCATACTCGAGCCGGCCAGCCGGGGTGTGCGCCTTGCCGGGACCTCGCGTCGCCGAGGCCGATACGGGGAGCTTTCCTTCGTTGAATACGGAATGGACCAGCCGCCCCATGTGCCACAGCTGCGCGACGATGCGCCCGCCGGCTTCGTGCACGGCATCGGTCACCGGCTTCCACCCCTCAACCTGCGCATCGGTCCACAGGCCCGGTGCCGAGGGCCAACCCAGCCCTTCTTGCGAAATGCCGGTGGCCTCGGAAATGATCAGCCCCGCGGAGGCACGCTGCCGGTAATATTCGCGCGCCAGCTCATTGGGAACGAAACCGGGGCCGGCACGCCCCCGCGTCAGCGGCGCCATGATGATGCGATTCCGCGCCTCGATGGCGCCCAGGGTGATCGGGTCGAAAAGCGTTGCGGTCATAAATCCTCCGGCTTTCACTTTCTCCGCGACGCCCCCGTGGGCCGCGGCTATGGGCCACACGAGCTATGGACGCGCGGCGCCCAAGACAACAGTGGGTAGCAAAAGAAAATCTATATGGCAGCGAAGAGCGATGCCTCCGATGGATGGACAGGGGCGGGTCGGCAAGGCCGCTGGGCCTTCGCGGCCCTGCTCGCGGGCAATATGGTCCTGGCTCTGGGGGCGCCGCTCGTGCGGCTGGCCGACACGGGGCCGGTTGCTTCGGGCTTCTGGCGCATGGCGATAGCATTGCCTGTCCTTGCATGGCTGGCGTGGCGCGAGACGGGCGGGCGGATGCCGTCGCGCGCCGCGATGGGCGTTGCGACGACGGCAGGGGTTTTCTTCGCGCTCGACCTCGCCGCGTGGCACCTCGGCATCCTGGGCACCAAGATCGCCAATGCCACCCTGTTCGGCAATTGCGCCAGCCTGTTGCTGGTTCTGTGGGGGATTTTCCTGGCCCGCACGCTGCCGCGCGGCTGGCAGGCTTTCTCGGTGCTGCTTGCCTTCGCAGGATCAGCGCTCCTCATGGGACAAAGCTACGAGCTTGCGCCCGCCTATTTTGTTGGCGACTTCTTGAGTCTGCTCGCTGGGGTTTTCTACACCTTCTACGTCATCCTCATGCAGCGGGTGCGCGGCGAACTCGCGGCCTGGACGACGCTGGGTCTCGCCTCGACCGCGACGCTACCGATCCTGCTCAGCGCGGCCTTCGCGCTCGGTGAAGTGATTGTGCCCCAGAACTGGACTCCGCTGATCGCGCTCGCATTGTCAAGCCAGATCATAGGTCAGGGACTGATGATCTGGGCGCTGCCGCGCTTCTCGCCGCTCGTCGTGGGGCTTACCCTGCTCGTCCAGCCCGCCATTGCAGCCTTCGCGGGCTGGATGATCTTCGGCGAGCAGCTCACCGCAATCGACCTCGTCGGTGGATCGATGGTCGGTGCGGCGCTGGTGTTGATCCGGTTGCCCAACCGCGCCGCACGGCCTATCTGATGGTCATGGCCTCCATTCTACCCGCCGATCCGACCCTTGACGAGATCCGCGCAGCGCTCGCTCCGCTGATCGCTGAAAACGCCGCCTTTGACGGCTTCGGCGACGCCGCCCTCACCGATGCCGCAGAGCGCATCGGCGTTGACCCCGACGTGGCACGCCTCGCCTTTCCGGGCGGCGGCCGGGACATGATCGATGCCTGGTTCTCTTGGATTGATACCGACATGGCCACGCGCTGGCCCACTGAACGCCTCGCCACGCTAAAGATCCGGGAGCGGATCGTGACGCTCGTCGAGGCACGGCTCAACACCCTCGCGGGCCGTCGCGAGTCGCTCCGCCGCGCGCTGGCGTTGCTGGCGCTGCCCACCAATGTTCCCTTTGCCGCAAAGCTTGGATGGCGCGCCGCCGACGCGATGTGGCGGCTCGCGGGTGATACCGCGACCGACTATAATCATTACAGCAAACGCGCGATCCTCGGCGCCGTCTACGCCTCGACAATGGCGGTATTTCTTGATGACGAAAGCGAAAATTTCACCGCGACGCGCACGTTTCTCTCGCGGCGGATCGACGCGGTGATGCGTTTCGAGGGCTGGAAGCATCGCCGCGCTGCGCGGCGCGTCCAGCGCCCGAGCCTCGCGCGCTTCGTCGGACGGCTTCGCTACCCCGGAAGATAGGACTGGCGCTGCGCAGCTGTTATTGATAATCGCTCGCAAATGACTGCAAAGCTCGATTCTGCCCCGCTCGGCGCCGCCGTGCGTATTGCCCGTATCGATTGGGATGTTCTGTCGCACGACGAGGGCCGGCGGCTCCGCGAGTTCGGACTGATGGAGGGGGTCGAAGTAAAACCGCTCCATCGCGGCAGTCTCTTCTCGCGGGAACCGCTCGCTCTCG
The DNA here is from genome assembly GCF_001278035.1 of Sphingopyxis sp. 113P3. Lineage (NCBI taxonomy): Bacteria > Pseudomonadati > Pseudomonadota > Alphaproteobacteria > Sphingomonadales > Sphingopyxidaceae > Sphingopyxis > Sphingopyxis sp. 113P3. The sequence goes on along the minus strand of NZ_CP009452.1, from coordinate 4,330,566 downwards.
GCATTGGGCGCATGCAAGTGATCATCCGTGGTCGCCAGGCGGCGGCAATAGAGGTGGAGCCCACGGCAACAGCATGACCGGCGCCGTTCCTACCATTGCACTTGCCGGCAACCCGAACGCCGGCAAGTCGAGCCTGTTCAACGCGCTGACCGGCGCGCGGCAGAAGATTGCCAACTATCCGGGCGTTACCGTCGAGCGTAAAGCAGGACATGCGAGCTTCGCAGACGGCCGGCCGTTGGCGCTGATCGATCTTCCCGGCAGTTACAGCCTAACCCCGGCCAGCCCCGACGAGGCAGTGACGCGCGACGTCGTGCTCGGGCGACAGGCAGGGGAGCGACGCCCCGATGCGCTTGTTGTCGTCGTCGATGCCGCCAATCTCGACAATCATCTCTGCTTCGCGCTCGAACTGATTGCGCTGGGACTGCCGACCGTGGTCGCGCTCAACATGCTCGACCTTGCCGAGCGCGACGGCCTGACGCTCGATCCTGCGCGGCTGGCGCAGGAATTGGGCGTGCCGGTGGTCGCAACCGTCGCCGTACGCAAGCGCGGTCTCGCCGACCTGCTCGCCGCGATCGACGGCGCGATCCTGTCGCACCAGACCCAAGCCGACGCGGTTCCCGCACCGCCGCCCACCGACGCAGCGCTCCACCAGCGCGCGCGCGCGATCGCGCGCGCGGCGACGCTTTCCGAGACCCCGGGGCGACGCTGGACCCAGCGCGTCGACGCGGTCGTCCTCCATCCGGTCGCGGGCTTCCTGATCCTGCTCGCGCTGATGTTCGTGATGTTCCAAGCCGTCTATGCCTGGTCCGAGGCGCCGATCGGCTGGATCGAGAACGCAATTGCCGTGATGCAGGAGGCCGCTGGGCGCATGCTACCCGACGGTTTCCTGCGCGGTCTGATCGTCGAGGGTCTGTTGGCGGGCGTCGGCGCGGTGGTCGTCTTCCTGCCGCAAATCCTGATCCTCTTTCTCTTCATCCTGCTGCTCGAAGCGTCGGGCTATATGACACGCGCTGCTTTCCTGATGGATGGGCTGATGGCGAAGGTCGGGCTGTCGGGACGCGGCTTCATCCCGCTCCTCTCGAGCTTCGCCTGCGCGGTGCCCGGGATCATGGCGACGCGCGCGATCCCCGATGCCAAGGACCGGTTGACGACCATTCTCATCGCGCCGCTAATGACCTGCTCGGCGCGCTTGCCGGTCTACACGCTGATCATCGGCGCCTTCATTCCCGCGCGCTCTGTGGGCGGGTCGCCAGTCGGCCTGCAGGGACTCGTCCTCTTTGCTCTTTATGTTGCGGGTATCGTCGGCGCTCTCCTTGTCGCCTTCGTGCTGCGGCGCTCGGTCACAAAGGGCAATGCTGCGGGCTTCATGATGGAGATGCCGCGCTATCAATGGCCGCGGCTGCGCGACATCGCGATCAGCCTATGGCAGCGCGCGTGGATCTTCCTGCGCCGCGCGGGAACGATCATCGCCATGACCACGGTCGTCCTCTGGATCCTGCTGAGCTTTCCCAAGGCGCCTGCGGACAGCGAGCTGCGGCAGGTCGATTACAGCATCGCGGGCCGCATCGCGAGCGGGCTGGAAACCGTGGTGCAGCCGATCGGCTTCAACCACGACATCGCGCTCGCGCTGATCCCGGCGATGGCGGCGCGCGAGGTCGCGGTCTCGGCCCTGGCAACTGCGAACGCGATCGACGCCGGCGACGACGAGGATGCGATGGCCCAATCGCTGAGCGAGCGCCTCCAGGGACGCTGGAGCATCGCAACCGCCCTCGCCTTTCTCGCCTGGTTCGTCTTTGCGCCGCAGTGCATTTCGACCATCGCGATTACCCGCCGCGAAACGAACGGGTGGAAATGGCCGATGTTCATGGTTGGCTATTTGTTCCTGCTCGCCTATGCCGCTGCAGGTATTACTTACTGGACGGCCGTCGCCTTCGGACTCGGCTGATCCTCCAACACTCGAGCGGAGCGGAGCGGCGATGGCTGGCAGCGTCAACAAGGTTATTCTCATCGGCAATCTGGGTGCCGATCCTGAAATCAAGTCGTTCCAGAACGGTGGCAAGATCGCGAATATCCGCATCGCGACCTCCGAGAGCTGGAAGGATCGCATGACCGGCGAGCGCAAGGAGCGCACCGAATGGCATAATGTCGTCATCAATGGCGACGGGCTGGTCGGCGTGGTCGAACGTTACCTCAAAAAGGGGTCGAAGGTTTATATCGAAGGAAGCCTGCGCACGCGTAAGTGGCAGGACCGCGACGGCAACGACCGCTACACGACCGAGGTCGTGGTCGCCGGCATGGGAGGCTCGCTGACGATGCTCGACGGCGCGCCCGGCGGCGGCGGATCGCGCACGAGCGGGGATAGCTGGAACCAGGGCGGCGGCTCGAGCGGCGGCTGGGATCAGGGCGGAAGCTCGGGTGGCGGCTGGAATCAGGGCGGCGGCAGTTCGGGTGGCGGACGGCCGCCCTTCGACGATGATCTCGACGACGACGTGCCTTTCTGAGATTCATGTCAGATTTTTTCGCGCTGAGCTTGTCCAAGCAGCGGCCTTTCCCCGACGTCAGGGCGAAAGAGCGGCCTTTGGATAAGTTCAGGGCGGACGGCATGGCGTGAAGCCATGGCCCAGTCGGCTGGAACCCGCCTGGAACCCGCTCTAACTGCCGCCGATGTCGCACGCGGCGTTTGCCGGCTGTTCGCGCAGGCAGGGCTCGTCGCACTTCCGGAAGTGCCGCTGCCCAACGGACGGCGCACCGACCTCACCGCGATCGACGCCAAGGGTCACATCACCATTGTCGAGATCAAGGTCAGTCGCGCCGATCTGCATGGCGACGGAAAATGGCCCGATTATTGCGACTGGTGCGACCGCTTCTATTGGGCGCTCGCCGCCGGGCTCGACCCTGCAATCCTCGAAACCCCGGAATATCGCCCTCAAACCTCAGGCCTTATCGTCGCCGACCGCTACGGCGCCGCCGTGGTGCGCGAAGCCGCGAGCTGCCACCTCGCTCCGGCGCGGCGAAAAGCCGAGCTGCTGCGCATCGGTCGCCTCGCGATGCGGCGCTCGATGATCGCGGCCGATCCCGAACTGGCGGCGGGCTGGACCGAGCGATGACTTCAGGCTGATTGATGGAAAATGCGCGACGAGAAGGTTGGCGGCCCTATCCCCGCACCTGTTGCATCCGCGCCAGATAGCGCGCCAGCACGTCGATTTCCAAATTGACCGGCCGGCCGACGGCCGCTTCGCTCAGCGTCGTCATCGCCTGGGTGTGCGGAATGATGTTGAGCGTGAAATGGGCTTTTCCGTCCGCCTGGTCCGCGACCTCATTGACCGTCAGCGATACGCCGTCGAGCGTGACCGAGCCCTTGGGGGCGATATGCGGTGCAAGCGCGGGAGGCGCCGCGACGGTGATCTTCACGCTGTCACCGACGGGCTCGACCGCCACCATGTGCCCGACCGCATCGACGTGACCGGTGACGATATGCCCGCCGAGCTCGTCGCCAACGCGCAGGGCGCGCTCAAGGTTGAGGCGCCTCCCCGCATCCCACATGTGGGGCGCGGTGCGCGCCAGCGTCTCGGCGCTCGCATCGACGGCAAACCAGCCCGCGGTGCCGTTGCCGCGGTCGTCGACGCCCTTGTCGACAACCGTGAGACAGGCGCCCGAACAGGCGATCGATGCGCCAAGGTCGATCGCGGTGACGTCATAACTGGTATCGATTACGAGCCGGACGTCACCGCGATCCTGGCGCGTTCTGATGATGCCGATATCGGTGATGATGCCGGTGAACATGAATGTCTATTCCCTTCGGATCCGCTCGTAGACGTCGAGCTGGTCGCTGCCAAGCAGGCGGCTGTCGGAGAGTCGCCATCGGCCGTGCGCGTCGGCGAGATCTTCAAGGCCGATGTCCCCGAGCGCCGCACGACCGCCGCCAATCAGGATCGGAGCACGATAAAGAAGCAACCGGTCGACGCGATCGGCGGCGAGAAAGGCCGCGGCCGCCCCCGCCCCGCCCTCGACGAGAAGCGAGTCGACGTCGCCGGTCGCTTCGGGCGACGCCGCCGCAGTCCAACCCTCGGGCGCGCGTCCCCGCGTCAGGACAAAGCGCTGCGGGCTGCGGTCTTCGAGGCCGGGCAGGCGCACGTCGAGACTGGGGGCATCGGCTTCCAGCGTTCCGCGGCCAACGAGGATGGCTTCGTGCCGCGCGCGTTCGAGGTGCACATGCGCGCGAGCGCGATGGCTGGTGATCCAACGACTCGACCCATCAGCGAGTGCGATCTGGCCGTCGAGCGAGGTGGCAAGCTTCAGCGTCACGAACGGACGCCCCGCAGCCCGGCGCGTCCACCAAGGCGCCATCGCCGCGCAGGCTGCCTCTGCCAGAACACCGACTTCGACAGCGATTCCCGCATCGCGCAGACGCGTGATACCTCGCCCGTCAGTGCGTGGGTCGGGGTCCTGCAGTGCCGCGACAACGCGCGCGACCCCGGCTTCGATCAGGAGACTGGTGCAACATGGTCCGCGCGGACTGGCATGCGCGCAGGGTTCCAACGTGACATAAGCCGTCGTGCCCTGCGCATTCTTGCCCGCCGCGGCTACCGCCGCCGCTTCGGCGTGCGGTCGACCCCCCGGCTGCGTCCAGCCGCGCCCAACGACGCGGCCATCGCGCACGAGAAGGCACCCGACGTTGGGATTGGGCGCGGTCCGCCCGTGTCCCCGTCCGGCAAGCGCGACGGCAGCAGCCATCCAGTCGACGTCGGCGGGCGAGCGCTGCATCGAGGCTATTTTTGCGCAGAGGGAGCGGGCTGCGGTCTGCGCGCGGCGCGCTCGGCAAGCGTTGAGCGTTTGGGCGGCGCGGCCTTGCTGTTCCTGGCGAGAGCGTCGGCCTCCTCGCCCAGCGTTTCGCGCGTCACCTTGTCAGCCTCGGTCGAATCATATTCGACCCCCATCATGTCGGCGAGCTTCTGAAATTCGGCGCGGCGCTTCGCATTCTCACGCGTCGTCTCCTTCGCGCGCGCAACCCAGTCGGCGTGAACCTCGGCTTCGCTGCGATTCGCCGTCCAATTTTCAAAGTAAATGATCTGCGGCTGTGGCTTCTCATAGGGGATCAGATATTTGCTGAATCCCCAGAACACCACGATCGCGAAAGCAATCGCGACCCCCCAGCTTGTCCATCGGTGTGGACGCGGTTCGCGGATATAGCCCCAGAAGTCGGAGACCCCGCCGCTCACATCCCAGTTATTGAACATTCCCATGCGGGCAATTTAGGCGATATCGCGCCCATTTGCGAGGGCCGTGAGAAACGCATCGGACGATGATCCGAAGCAGTCAAGATTGCAAAAATTGCAATCACGGATACGTTTTTCGCAGTTGCGAAATTCATTGTGCAGTGCAATATCACACTTGCCTTTTAGGCATCCTCTCCCAAAACTTTCACGGGCCGCCCCTGGGCGGCCCTTTTTTTCGACCTTTTTGGTTGAGAGGGTCGATTCGGTTGGTGCGAATCAGTCCTGCGCTGGGATTCGCTTTTCGAATCGGCGTACTTCCGCAATAAAGCTCCCGGGCAGAACCGTCGGCACTCCGCTATCGCTATCGATATGCGCATAGCTGATCTCGATGTCGGTCAGCCGCGTTGAATCACGGAAAATCCCGCAATGCAGCGTGAAACTGGTCCGCTCGAAGCGGCTGATTCGCGCTGCGATCGTGATCAGCTCATCGAGGCGCGCCGGTTCATGATAGTCGATCTCGCAATGCGTCTCGCGAATGTCTGTACCATATTGGTGAAAATAAGGTCCCGGCTGCCCTTCACCGAGGGCACGAAAATATTCGGTCACCCCGACGTCGGCATAAGTGAGATAATGGCTGTTAAAGACGATATTCTGGCCGTCGATCTCGCTGTAACGCACGCGCACGCGCTCCTGCACTCGAAAGTCGCAAAGCGGGACCTCGCTGCGATCGCTCATTTCTCCCGGTCCCGTCAGGCGGCGAGCGCGGCGGTCGCGCGCTCGAGCGGCGCGCACGCTGCTTCGAGCCATGCGCGGTCCGTCTCGCTCATCGCTGGAGCGAGCTTTTCGAATACCGCGGCATGATAGGCGTCGAGCCAGTCCGTCTCAGCCGGCGTGAGCAGTTCGGTTTCGATCAGGTTTCGCGCGATTGGGGCGAAGGTGATGGTCTCGAACCCGAGTATCTCTTCCTCGGCGCCCGCGATAGTCTGGGGCACTACGACGACGAGATTCTCGATGCGGATGCCGAAGGCGCCAGCCTTGTAATAGCCCGGCTCGTTCGACAGGATCATGCCCGCATGAAGCGGCTCCTCGGTTCCGGCCTGCCCGCCCGATGGCTTGGCGATACGCTGCGGTCCTTCGTGGACTGCAAGATAGGCTCCGACGCCGTGGCCTGTGCCATGCGCGTAATCGACACCGTCCGCCCACAGATATTGCCGCGCGAGAATATCGAGCTGGCTACCGCGCGTTCCCTTGGGGAAGCGCGCCGTTGCAAGCGCAATATGGCCCTTGAGCACCTGGGTGAAGCGGCGGCGCATCTCCGCAGTCGGTGTGCCGATCGCGATGGTGCGCGTGATGTCGGTCGTGCCGTCGGTATATTGGCCGCCGGAGTCGACCAGATAAAGGGTGCCGGTCTCGATTGGGCGATTGGTGGTTTCGTCGACCTTGTAGTGCGGCAAGGCGCCGTTCGGTCCCGCCGCCGAGATGGTGTCGAACGAAAGATCGACGAGCGCGCCGCTCTGGTCCCGAAATTCGCGCAGCTTCGCCGCGGCGCCGAGTTCGTCGAGCCCCCCCTGCGGCGCGGTCTCCTCCATCCATTTCAGGAAGCGTGCAACCGCAACGCCATCGCGAACATGGGCAGCGCGGGTTCCATGGAGCTCGGTTTCGTTCTTGATCGCCTTGGGAAGCACCGCAGGGTCGCGGTGGCGTTCGATGGTCGCACCTGCCGCTTCGAGCGCGGTAAAGATCGCGGCCACCGCGCGGTCAGGATCAACCGCTACCCTCTTGCCCGAAAGGCCTGCGAGTGCGGCTTCGAAGGCGTCGCGGTCGTGTATCCGGACGCTGTTGCCGAGGTGGGCGCGGACCGCGTCGGTAACCTTCTCGGGCGCGATGAACAGGTCGGCGGTCGCGTCGGCGTTGAGCAGCGCGAAGGCGAGCCCTACCGGCGTATGCGTGACGTCCGAGCCCCGAATGTTAAAGGTCCAGGCAATCGAATCGAGCGCGGTCATCACGGTCGTGTCGAGTCCCCGCGTCTTCAGCCAGTCAGCGATGACAGAACGCTTCTCGGCCGCCGCCTGCCCAGCAAGCGCGGTGTCGTGGACCATGATCGGCGCTGCGCTCGGCGGCGGCTGGTCACTCCACACCGCGTCGACGGGGTTGCTGTCCACCGCGACCAGCTCGGCCTCGCGCGCCCGGAGCGCCTTTGCCAGCGCGTGCGCCCAATCAATGCTGTGGAGCCAGGGATCATAGCCGACCTTCTGACCCGCGCTGACGTTCGCGCCAAGCCACTCAGCAATGCTAGACTGCGGCACGCCGACATAGTCATAAAGGCTGCCATCGACCTGCTCGCGGACCTGTACGGTGTAGCGGCCGTCGACGAACACTGCGGCCTTTTCAGGCAGCACGGCCGCGGTCCCCGCCGAGCCACCAAAACCTGTCAGCCACGCCATGCGCTGTGCATAGTCGCCGACATACTCGCTCAGATGCTCATCGCTGATCGGCACGATGAATCCGTCAAGACCGCGCCCCTTCAGCTCGGCGCGCAGACGGGCGAGACGTTCGGCGGGGCTGGCACTGGGCCGGGGGGTAGACATGCGGCGTTCCTTGTTCCTACATCGCGGGCGATCCGGCCCACCGGGGGCGGCGCCGCGGGAGTTTTCCATGCGCCTCATTTGGATGTTTCTGGCGGCAATTGCCACCCCGCTTGTCACGTCGCCTCCGCTTTTGGCTCAAGAGAAAGACACTGAATTGACCGAAAATGCCCCTGTCCTGCCCCCTGCCCCCGTCGCCGACCAGCGCCCACACCAGGTGATTTTGCACGGCCGGACGATCGAGGACCCGTGGCACTGGCTGCGCGATCCCGGCTATCCCGAGGTCAACGACCCTGATGTCCTCGACTATGTCCGGCAGGAAAACGCCTATTTCGATGCCGCGATGAAACCGCATGCGAAGCTCGTCGAGACGCTGTTTCAGGAGATGAAGGGCCGCATCAAGGAGGTCGACGCGAGCGTGCCGCAAAAAGACGGCGATTGGCTCTATTGGGTCGAATATGAGCAGGGCGCCGAATATAAGAAATGGTATCGCCGGCCCGTTGCGGGCGGTGAGCCCGTCCTGATCCTCGACGAGGTCGCGATGGCCGAGGGCAAGGACTATTTCCGCCTTGCCGAAGTGTCGATCAGCCCGAACGGCGCGTTGATGGCCTATTCGTTCGACGACAATGGATCCGAACGGTTCGAAGCCCGCATTCGCGATCTCGGCACGGGTGAACTTCTACCCGACGTCATTCCCGGAACGCTGTCGTCGCTCATATGGTCGGCGAGCAGCGACGCGATCCTCTATGGCCTTGCGAACGAGAATTGGCGCACCGACAATGTCCGCCTGCACAAGCTCGGGACGCCGGTCACCGAGGACCTCTTGCTCTACAAGGAGAGGGATATCGGTTTCGGCGTCGGCATCGGCAAAACCGCGGCCGACAATTATATCGTCATCGCGACCGGCGACAACGAAACAAGCGAGGTCTACCTCCTGCCCGCCGACAATCCCGAGGCGCCGATGCAGCTGGTCTCGGCGCGGCAAAAGGGCCGCGAATACAGTGTTGATGAGCGCGACGGCACCCTCTACATCCTCACCAACGATGAACATCCCAATTTCCGCGTCGCCACTGCGAGCGTGAAAGATCCCGGCAGGTGGACGACGCTGATCCCGGGCAGCGACCACAGCTATATTACCGGCTTTTCGGTGTTCCGCGACTATTTCGTCCTCGAGTCGCGCGAGGACGGGCTCGATCAGGTCGATATCCGTACATATGACGCGCCCTTGACCCCCGGGCGGATCGCTTTCCCCGAGGCGACCTATGTGGCGGGGCTCGGCGACAATCCCGAATATCACCAAGACAAGCTCCGTATCGAATATGAATCGATGATCACGCCGGAAACCGTCTATGATTATGACGTAGCGACGGGGACACTTGAGACCCTCAAGGTGCAGGAGATCCCATCAGGTTATGACTCATCCGTTTATGTAACCGAACGGGTTAATATCCCGAGCCGCGACGGCGAAACGATGATCCCCGTCTCGCTCGTTTATCGCAAGGACACGAAGCGCGACGGCAACGCTCCGCTCCACCTTTATGCCTATGGTTCATACGGGTACCGGGTCGCGCCGGGTTTCTCGACAACAAGACTGAGCCTTGTCGATCGCGGGATGATTTATGGAATCGCGCATGTGCGCGGCGGCGACGACCTGGGGCGCGCCTGGTATCTGGCGGGCAAGACGAGCCAGCGCAAGAATACGTTCAACGACTTCATCGACGTCGCAAGGGGGCTGATTGCGAAAGGCTACACGCGCGCCGGCAAAATTTCGATCGAGGGGCGTTCGGCGGGCGGACAGGTGATGGGTGTCGTCTATAATGAGGCGCCGGAGCTCTGGGGAGCGGTTCTTGCGGGCGTGCCCTTCGTCGATGTGATCAATACCATGGTCGATGAAACGCTGCCGCTGACACCGGGCGAATGGCCCGAATGGGGCAACCCGCTCACCGACCAGGCGGCGTTCGACTATATCCTCTCCTACAGCCCCTACGACAATGTGACCTCCAAGGCCTATCCACCAATGCTGGTATCGGCCGGACTCAACGATCCGCGCGTTACCTATTGGGAGCCCGCCAAATGGGTCGCGAAGCTCCGCGCGACCCGCACCAACGACGCGCTGCTGCTTCTGCGAACCAACATGGGCGCGGGCCATGCGGGAAAATCGGGCCGCTGGGGCGCCTTGCACGAAGATGCCGAGGAATATGCCTTCGTGCTGACCCAGCTCGGGGTCGAAGACTAAAGCCTCGCCCCTGCCAAGACACTGCTCTTCCACAAGATTGCGCTCCGCTTCCGAATTATATAAGCCCTTATATATGATTCGCCCCGCTGGACTTGGAACCCGCCTTCGCCTGCTGACCGCCGCGCTTGATGACGCCGTCGAGCGAGTATACCGGGAAGCGGGCCACGATTTCCGGCCGCGTTTCTTTCCCTATTTCCAGCTTCTCATGGAGCGCACTTCGGCTTCGGTCGGCGAATGCGCCGCCGACCTCGGCTTTACCCAGCCCGCTGCAACCCAGACGCTGCAGCTGATGGCGCGCTCAGGGTGGATCGAGGTCGTGCCGGGCGAGGACCGCCGCGAGCACCGATATGCCCTGAGCGCTGCGGCGCGGGGCAGGCTGTCCGAGCTTCATTCGATCTGGGACGCGATTGCCCGCGCCGCCGAGGCGCTTGACGCAGCGCTGCCGGCGCCGCTCGCCGCCACGATCGACGCCGCGCTGGAGAGCCTTGATCGCGAATCCTTCCATGCGCTGATTATGAGGGAACTCACTCCGTGAAACGCCTGCTCGCGACGCTTTTCCTCTTGCTTCTCGCTGCCCCCGCCTCGGGCCAGCCGATCAGCGCGACCGATCGAACGGAGACCCTCGACGCGGTCGCCACTCTGCTGGAGTCGCGCTACGTCGACCCCGATACAGGCTCGCAGCTTGCGCGCTCTTTGCGCAAGGCGAAACAAAAGTGGAGGGGAATCACCGACGGCCCCGCTTTTGCGGACGCGCTCACCGCCTGGCTACGACAAGAATCGGGCGACGGCCATCTGGCGGTCACGTACAGCGCCGAGACCATCCCCGCCGATGGCGGCGAGCAGGCGTTCACCGCCGAGGAGATCGAACGCTTCTACGGCGCGCATCTCAACCATGGCGTCGAAAAGATCGAGCGGCTTGATGGCAACATCATGCTCATTGACCTTCGCGTCTTTCCGCCGCCCGCGCTGGCGGGCGAGGTGATCACCGCGATGATGACAGTCGCAGCGCAGGGCGATGCGCTGATCATCGACCTGCGGCACAATGGCGGCGGGATGGAGACCATCGAGATCATTCTCGGACATGTGCTGCCTCCCGGCTCACCGCTTAGCGGCATCTACGATCGCCCTACCGACACGCTGACGCCGCGCGTCTCGCCCATGTGGGTTCCAGGAAGGCGCTTCGGCGAGACCAAGCCCATTTATGTGCTCATCGGCCCACGCAGCTTCTCCGCCGCCGAAGCGCTCGCCTATGACCTGCAGGCGCTCAAGCGCGCGACGATCGTCGGCGCGGTGAGCGGCGGCGGCGCAAACCCCTTCGAATATCGGCGCGTTCACCGGCATTTCGCGCTCAGCCTACCCGAAAAGCGCTCGATCAACCCGATTACCGGAACCAATTGGCAAGGGGTTGGGGTGATCCCCGATGTTGCCGTCCCGCCCGAACAGGCTCTCGAGAAGGCGCTCGCGCTTGCCCGGGTCGCTCTGGCGGCTCAGCGGGGCAAATAGGACCGCGCAACCAGGTCGGCTTCGAGCGCCACCGCATGCTCGAACCGGTGCCCAGCGATTCCCGCGGCTTCGGCCGCGGCGACATTGTCGACGCTGTCGTCGATGAACAGCGCGCCCGCGGGATCGATTCCGAACCGCTCGATAGCGAGCGCGAAGATAGCAGGATCGGGCTTCATCAGTTTTTCGGTGCCGGAGACTATGATGTCGATAAAGCAGTCAAAGATTGGCTGGGTCGGACGAAAACCTTCCCAGAACTCATGCCCGAAATTGGTAATGGCGAACAATGGCACCCCCGCCGCGCCCAGCCTCTCCACCAGTTCGAGGCTGCCGGGCACAGGGCCGGGAATCGTCTCGTTGAAGCGCGCTGCATAGGCGTCGATCAGCGCATCATGTCCGGGAAACTGGGCTTTGCGCTCGGGGACCATGTCGGCAAGCGCTCGGCCGGCGTCATGCTGGAAATGCCATTCCGGCGTGACGACATGCGTGACGAACCATTCGAGCTCATCCTTGTCATCGATCAACTTGGCGAAGAGGTGCCGCAGATCCCAGTCGAAGAGGACGCGCCCCACATCGAAAATCACGCTGCGGCGAATCATGCGCCCCCCAGACACGCGAAAGCGCCGCCGGAAGCATCCGACGGCGTAACGCTCTTTATCAAAAGCTGACGGGACGCACGCGTCCCGCGCCGGAGCATCAGCCCTGGCGCGCCTTGAAACGGCGGTTGGTCTTGTTGATCACATAGGTCCGGCCACGGCGGCGGATCACGCGGTTATCCCGGTGGCGGTCCTTCAGCGACTTCAGGCTGTTGCGAATCTTCATTGCTCTTGTCCGTAAATTTTCAGCGTTACACGCGAAGCGGCGCACCTATGGGGAAGCGGGCGAAAAGTCAACCGGGAGGAAGGGCAAATCGTTGCCCCCGCAAAGGGGCAGCCGTCAGGCCGCAAGCCGCCGTCCTTCGAGCTGCCGCTCCCACGCCAGCGCGTGCGCCACGATCATGTCGAGGTCGCCGTATCGCGGGGTCCAGCCGAAGCGGGCCCGAATCGCCGCATTGTCCGCGACCAGTGCGTCAGGGTCGCCCGCACGCCGATCGGAAAGGCGCCGCTCGACCTTGGCCGCACCCACGCGGTCGACCGCGTCGAGCACTTCGAGGACCGAGAAGCCGCGACCATAGCCGCAGTTGAGGCAATGGCTCGCGGCGGGCTCGGCGATGAGCGCTTCGAGCGCAAGCAGATGCGCGTCAGCAAGATCACTGACGTGGATATAGTCGCGCACCCCGGTCCCGTCCGGCGTCGCAAAGTCGGTGCCGAACACATCGACGTGGCTGCGCTTGCCGAGTGCCGCCTCGACCGCAACCTTGATCAGATGCGTTGCCCCGGCGGTCGACTGGCCGCTGCGCGCGTCGGGATCGGCCCCCGCAACATTGAAATAGCGAAGCGCGCAATAGTTGAAATCATGCGCCGCCGCGACGTCGGCCAGCATCGCCTCGGTCATCAGCTTCGACATGCCATAGGGGTTGATCGGCCGCTGCGGCGCATCCTCGCGCACCGGCACCACGTCGGGAATGCCATAGGTCGCCGCAGTCGAGGAAAAGATGAAATGCCGTACCCCGCTATGCACCGCAGTGTCGATCAGCGCTCGGCTGCGCGCGCTGTTGTTGTCATAATATTTGAGCGGATTGACGACCGATTCGGGCACCACCACGGACCCTGCGAAATGGAGGATCGCGCCGATGTCGTGCTTCGCGATGATTCGGCTGACCAGCGCCGCATCGGCGACATCGCCTTCATAGAAGCTCGCGCCGGCGGGGACCGCCCAGCGAAAGCCGGTGACCAGATTGTCGAGCACTGCCACGCGCCACCCGGCGTCGAGCAGCGCAAGAACGGCATGGCTGCCAATATACCCGGCACCGCCGGTGACAAGCACGGGGAAGGGATGCGCGGACGAACGGCGGGAAAGGGTCACGGGCTTTCGGCTCCTTTGGCCGAAAAGCTAGCCCGAGAGTGGTTAGGGATTGGTTAGCGGGGAGGGGAGGGCATCGCTCCTGAGGAACGCCGGTTCGCGCGGCCCCGAGAGCGTCCGGCGGACTGCACAGGCTGACGCGGCACGGCCCATGAATGGCAGCGAAGAACGCGCACGAGCCGAAACCCTCGCTGACGCCTAGCCGGCCAGCGCCTTTTGTCGTCGGCGCTGCACCGATGAGCCATAACCCATCGCTTCGCGATATTTGACCACGGTGCGCCGCGCGATGTCATGGCCTTCCTGGGCGAGTTTCTGCGCGATGGTTTCATCGGAAAGAATTGCCTTGGGATCCTCTGCCTCGATCAGCGCCCGGATGCGGCTCTTCACCGCCTCGGCCGACACTGCACCGTCACCTTCGACCGCGGCAATGCCCGAGGAGAAAAAATATTTGAGCTCGAACAATCCCCGCGCGCACGAGAGATATTTGTTGCTGGTCACGCGGCTGACGGTCGATTCGTGCATCCCGATCGCCTCGGCGACATGACGGAGCGTCAAGGGACGCATATGCGCCACGCCGTGGAGGAAGAATCCCTCCTGCTGCTTGACGATCTCGCTCGCGACCTTGACGATCGTGCGTTGACGCTGGTCGAGCGCGCGGACGAGCCAGTTGGCACCGGCGAGCTGTTCGGACAGCCACGCCCTGTTCTTCCCGGCGCTTCCCTTTGCGAGTTCGGCATAATAGCGCCGGTTGACGAGCAGGCGGGGCAGGGTGGAGCCATTGACCTCGACCGCCCAGCCTTTCGCAGTCTGACGAACATAAAGGTCGGGCACGACCGCCTGCGCCCGCTCGCCGCCGAATTTGAGGCCGGGCTTCGGGTCGTAGCCCCGAAGCTCGCGGATCATGTCGGCCAGATCCTCGTCGTCCACTCCGCAGATGCGTTTCAACTGCGCAAAGGCGCCCTTGGCGACGAGGTCGAGATGCGCGATCATGGTGGCCATCGCGGGATCGTAACGGTCGGCCTCCCGCGCCTGGATCGCGATACATTCGGCCAGGTCCCGCGCCCCAACGCCCGAGGGGTCGAAGCTCTGGATGCTGACCAATATCTTCTCGACCAGCGCAAGCGGCACGCCCAGCCGGTCCGCCAGGTCCGCGAGATCGGCGCGCAGATACCCCGTCTCGTCGATCAGTGCGACGATCTGCTCGGCCACCATCGCCTCTAGCCCCGAGAAGCGCTCGCCCACCTGCGCGAGCAGATGGTCGTAGAGCGTGCCTTCGGCCTCGGCGAAGCTGTCGAAGTCAATCTCCTCGCCCGTCCCCGACAAGCCGACGCTGTCGCTCGCGCTGTCGTGGTGAAAGCGCTCCTCGGCGAAATCAACGTCAAGATCGTCCGCAACCCCGGTATCGGATGCAAGTGCCTGATCGATATCGGGCGCTTCGACAGCGGGCGCAGGGAGCTCGCCCGCTTCGTCGGGACCGCTCCCTTCGTCGCCAGCTGCCGTGTCGAGCAGCGGATTGCCTTCGAGAGCTTCGGCCAGATAGGCTTCAAGCTCGAGATTCGACAGGGCGAGCAGCTTGATCGCCTGCTGAAGCTGCGGCGTCATCACCAGCGATTGCGACTGGCGTAAGTCGAGGCGGGGACCCAGTGCCATCGCGCCTCAATCGGTCAAAGCGAAAAACCCTCGCCGAGGTAGAGCCGGCGCACCTCGGGGTCGGCGACGAGTTCGGCGGGCGATCCGGCGAGCAGGACCTTGCCGTCGTAGATGATGCAGGCGCGGTCGACGAGGTCGAGCGTCTCGCGAACATTATGATCGGTGATGAGAACTCCGATGCCGCGCGTCTTGAGATCGGCCACGAGGTCGCGAATGTCGCTGATCGAAATGGGATCGATCCCCGCAAAGGGTTCGTCGAGCAGCATGATCGACGGGTTGGCGGCGAGCGCGCGCGCAATCTCGGCGCGGCGGCGTTCACCGCCCGACAGCGCCATCGCCGCGGCGCTGCGCAGACGGGTCAGGCCAAATTCTTCCAGCAGCTCGTCGAGGCGTCGCTCGCGCGCGATCTTGTCAGGTTCGGCAAGCTCGAGCACCGCCGAAATATTCTGCTCAACCGTCATGCCGCGAAAGATCGAGGTTTCCTGCGGTAGATAGCCAAGACCCAAAATCGCGCGCCGATACATGGGAAGCGCGGTGATGTCGGCCCCGTCGAGCATGATGCGTCCAGCGTCGGGTCGCACCAGCCCCATGATCGAATAGAAGCAGGTCGTCTTGCCCGCGCCGTTGGGACCAAGCAATCCGACGACCTCGCCCTTGCCGACCGAGAGCGACACATCGGACAGCACGACGCGCTTGTCATAGCTCTTGGCGATCGACACCACCGCGAGCCCATTGCCCGCCGCGGCGTCCTGCTGGACATGCGCGGTGTGCTCGGCAACGCCGTGGTCGCCTTCGGAAAGCTTCACCAGAGTGGAATCGTCGGTCATGCTCAGCTTGGATCCGTTCTAGCCCCGTTGGGGCGTTACCCCAGGCGCGGACCGAAGGTCAATCTGGCAAGATTTTTGCATCGCCCCTTCCCCGGCAGGGGAGGATCAGGAAGAGCTCAATGTCCCACCGATTCTCCGCGGGCGACGCCCGACCGCGCGAGCTGGTCGTCGATCGCGGCGATAAGGCGGGCGAGGGCGGCCTCATTCTTTGCCTCAGCGCGCGCGACGAGAACGTCCTGCGTGTTCGAGGCGCGCAGCAGCCACCAGCCGTCCTCGGTACGCACGCGCGCGCCGTCGGTGCGATCGACTGTCTCCCCCGACGCGGTGAGGCGATCCAGAACCTCGTCGATAATCGTGAACTTGCGCGACTCATCGACCTGGAAACGAAGCTCGGGCGTGTTGACCATCGGCGCCATCGCACCGCGCAATTCGGTGACGCTCTTCCCGAGCTTCGTCGCCGCCTCGATCAGCCGCACCGCCGCATAGGGTGCGTCGTCATAGCCGTAATAGCGGTCGGCGAAGAAAATATGCCCGCTCATCTCGCCAGCGAGCGGGCTGCCCGTTTCCTTCATCTTTGCCTTGATGAGGCTATGGCCGGTCTTCCACATCAGCGGCCTACCGCCGAGCTCGGAAACGCGGTCGAACAGGGCCTGGCTCGCCTTCACATCGGCGATGATCGTGGCGCCCGGCTGATCCTTGAGCACCGCAGCAGCAAAAATCTGCAACAGCTGATCGCCCCAGATTACCCGCCCCTCGCCGTCAATTGCGCCAATACGGTCGCCGTCGCCATCGAAAGCGACCCCGAAATCGAGAGACTTTTCGGCCACGAGCTTGCGAAGGTCGGCGAGATTCGCCTCGACCGTCGGGTCGGGATGGTGGTTCGGAAAATGACCGTCGATATTGGTAAACAGCAAATGATGCTCACCGGGCAACTTGGCGGTGAGCTTCTCGATCACGGTACCTGCCGCGCCATTGCCCGCATCCCAGCCAATTCGAAACGCGCCGCCGCCGAACCCCTCGAGAAGCCGTGCAACATATGCATCGACAATATCGACCTGCTCCGAACTGCCCTCACCGACGTCCCAGTCTCCGGCCGCGGCCATGGCACCGATCCGCTGAATGTCCGCCCCGAAGAAGGGCCGTCCCCCGAACACCATCTTGAAGCCGTTGTAGTCGGGGGGATTGTGGCTTCCCGTAATCTGGATGCCCCCCGCCACCTCCTCGGTCGCCGAGGCATAATAGAGCATCGGAGTCGGCCCCAGTCCGACGCGCAGGGCGTCGACGCCCACAGCGTTCAGCCCTTCGACCACCGCCGCCTCGAGCATCGGCGAGGAGAGGCGTCCGTCATAGCCGACCGCAACCCGCTTGCCTCCCGCACGGGCGACGAGCGTACCGAAGCTGCGCCCGATCGCTCGGGCATCGTCAGCCAAAAGCGTGTCACCCACCACGCCGCGAATGTCATATTCACGCAGCAGTGTCGGGTCGAAAACATGCGTCATAGGATACTCCAGCGAAAACGGGTCAGGCAGCAGCGAACAGGTCGCCGTCCGGATGCAACCGTTCGCGGGCCGGAAGGTTCAATCCGCCCATCGCCTCGCGCAATTCCTGCCGCGCGACAACATGACCAATTCCCATGCCCCCAAGATGCGCCTTGTCGAGCAGCGTCAGGCCAGCCGGGAAAAGTTCGCGATAAATGACGCGCTCGCCCAGACCAGGGATGACGCGGAAGCCGACACGGCGCGACAGCTGGGTCAGCGCCTCGCCGACACGGCGCATATTGTGCGCGTCGACATGCTGGAGCCGGTTGCGTAGCACAATCCAGTCAATCGTCCGCCCATCGGTCTTCGCCCGCGCCTTGCGCGTGTCCCAGATCAGCTCGGAATAGAAACTCGGGCGGGTGACCTGGAATGTCTCGGGATCGACCTGGCCAATGAGGTCGAAGTCGATGAAGCTGTCGTTGATCGGGGTGACCAGCGTATCCGCGCTCGTCGCAAGGTGACGCGCGAACATATCGTCGCGGCCCGGCGTGTCGGCCACGAAATAGTCTGCCCCCTCCACCAACCGCGCGACCTGCGCATCGAGCTCCTCGATCGTCGACCCCTCGAACACCTCGAAGCGCGGTGTCGGCAGCTCGATGCCGCGCCGCCTCGCCGTATTCTCGCGGTTTTCAAGGTAACGGTGGAAAGTGCGCTGGCGCGGGTCAAGGTCGATTCCTGCGACACGCCAGCCAAGGCTTGCGAGCGCTACCGCGAAATGCACGGCGCAGGTCGATTTGCCCGTCCCCCCCTTTTCATTGGCAAAGATGATGCGGTGCGGTGCGGGCGTCGTCATGACCGTTGCGATTTTCCTGTTGGCGGCGCATGGGAGCCGCATCGGTGGCGTATAGGCGCCGCCAATATCGGAGGGCGGGCAAGGGTGCAAATCATCCGTGATATTGCCACGCTTCACCGTGCCGTTTCGGCACTGAAGCAGGGCGGAAAAAGCGTAGCGCTGGTGCCGACGATGGGGGCGCTGCACGAGGGGCATCTGTCGCTGGTGCGCATGGCGCGCCGCGTTGCGGACCATGTCGTCGTGTCGATCTTCGTCAATCCGACCCAGTTCGGCCCGAACGAGGATTTTGCCGCCTATCCGCGCGACGAGGCGCGCGACGCCGCGCTGCTGGTCGAGGAACAGACCGCGCTGCTCTGGGCGCCCGACGTTGCTGTCATGTATCCCGAGGGTCACGGCACACATATCGAAGTCGCCGAGCTCGGCGCCGACTATTGCGGCGCCGCGCGCCCCGGCCATTTCGACGGCGTCGCGACGGTGGTCGCCAAGCTGTTCAATCAGGTCCGCCCCGACATGGCGATCTTCGGCGAGAAGGACTGGCAACAGCTCGCCATCATCCGCCGCATGGCGCGCGACCTCGATTTCAGTCTCGACATATTGGGAGCCCCGATCGCGCGCGATACCGACGGTCTCGCCCTGTCATCGCGCAACGCCTATCTGACCGATGAGCAGCGCATCGCCGCCGCCGCATTCCCGCGCGCGCTGGAGGCCGCCGCCGAGGCGATTGCCGGCGGCTCCGACGTCGGCGGGGCGCTCTCCGAGGCCGAAGCCGCGATTCTGGCCGGAGGATTCGATAGCGTCGACTATGTGGCGCTTGCCGATGCAAACAGTCTCGAGCGCTTGACGCAGCTCCGCCAGCCCGCGCGCCTCCTCGCGGCGGCGCGGATCGGGAGGACGCGGCTGATCGACAATTGGCCGGTAGGCTGAACCTCGACGCCGGCCCGTCCAGGGCGCGCCGGTCGCGCTCCCTTTTCGCCCCTTTCGATCAGAGCGATGCGGCCTGAAGCCTCGCTTCAAGACACAATCGCGCTGGACGGCGCGGTCCTGATCCCCACATTTTCGAGCTTTTCTGCTCTTATCCTCAAAAAAAACATCATCGTTAACGCTTTGTTGACCATGTCCCGCAAGGTTGGGGCGTGGCCTCTCTGTGGGGGAGGTAAAGGGGGTATCATGGCAAACAGTCTGAAGTCTGCCCAGTATCTGATCGAAAGCCGCCTGCTCGACGCGGCCCGCGGCGATGCTGGAGCCTATTTCGACCTCGGCATCGCCTTTTCGACGGGCACCGGCGGGGTCGATGTCGATCTGATCCAGGCGCACAAATGGTTTAACCTCGCCGCGCTCGGCGGTAGCCGCGAAGGCCAGCAATGCCGCGCCGAGCTGGCGTCCGAAATGAGCCGCGACGAAATCGCCGAAGCGCAGCGGCAAGCGCGTGCGTGGCTCGACGAAACCGCCCGGCGCCCGGCGGCCCGGCGCTTCGCCGCTTAATCCTTTCGCCGGAAGGGCATGTGCCCTTCCAGCCATTCCAGCTCCTGTTCCTCGGCCGCGCGCTCGCGCTCCAGAAACTCCGCCACGGCGCGGCGGAATCCCGGATCGGCGATGAAATGCGCCGACCAGGTTGCAACCGGGCCATAGCCCCGCGCAAGCTTGTGCCCGCCCTGCGCACCCGCCTCGACGCGTCTCAAGCCGCGCGCTATCGCGATGTCGATCGCACGATAATAGCAAAGCTCGAAATGCAGATAAGGGATATCGGCGAGACAGCCCCAATAGCGGCCGTAGAGCGTATCGCCCCCGAGAAAATGCATCGCTCCTGCGACCGCTTGTTCGCCCGCATAGGCCAAGACCAGAATGATGCGGTCCGCCATCCGCGCGCCCAAAAGATCGAAGGCAGCGCGCGTCAGATAGGGATGTCCCCATTTGCGCGCGCCAGTGTCCTGATAAAAGGCCCACATCGCGTCCCAATGCGCAGGCTCGATCGTGTCGGCCGTCGCTTCCACGATACGCAGCCCTTCGACCGCTCGCGCGCGTTCCTTGCGAAGCTGCTTTCGCTTTGCCGATGTCAGCGTGGCAAGGAAATCGTCGAAGCTGGCATAGCCCGGATTTGCGAAATGGAACTGGATGTCCCGGCGCACCAGCCAGCCTGCATCCTCGAACAATCGCATCTGCTCCGGTGCCACGAAGGTCGCGTGCGCCGAAGAGAGACTATTCTGGCGCACCACCGCTTCGGCAGCGCGGATCAGCAGCCGGGCGTCGTCGTCCTTTCGCGCGAGCAATCGCGGTCCCGGCACGGGAGTAAAGGGCACCGCAATCTGTAGCTTGGGATAATAGGCGCCGCCCGCACGCTCCCAAGCGTCGGCCCAGGCGTGATCGAATACATACTCGCCCTGGCTATGAGCCTTCAGATAAGCGGGCGCCGCGGCAACGAGCGTACCGTCCGCATCCTCGACCATCAGCGGTGCCGCCTGCCAGCCGGTTTCCTTCCCTACGCTGGCGGAGTCTTCGAGGAGCGAAAGGAAATCGTGGCTGACGAACGGGTTGTCCGCCCCGGCCAAGGCGTCCCACGCCTCTCGCTCGACAGCGGCAACGCCGGTGCCGATCGATAGGGTACGGGCAGGCGGGTCGGCTTCGGCCATTCGGTTCCTTATACGGGTTTCACCGCGACGATGGCGTCAACCTCGACCGCGGCGCCAAGCGGTAGCACCGACACGCCCACCGCGCTGCGCGCATGGCGGCCCGCGTCGCCGAACAACTGCTCCATGAGCTCCGAGGCACCGTTCGCTACCTTGGGCTGCGCCGTAAAACCGGGATCGCTGTTCACGAACACGCCCAGTTTGACGATTCTCTCGACTCGCGACCAGTCGCCGCCGACCGCCTGGCCGATTTGCGCGACGAGCATCAGCGCGCAACGCCGCGCGGCGTCATAGCCGGACGTTTCGTCCATGTCCGCACCGAGCCGGCCCATGACGACCTGCCCGTCACGAAACGGTAGCTGCCCGCTGATGTGAAGGAGCCCGCCATGCTCGACGACGGGCACATAGGCGGCGACGGGCGCGGCCGGCTTGGGGAGTTCAAGACCGAGACCAGCGAGTTTGGCAGAAATATCCATGCGATGTCCTTTATACCAGTTCGGGGCCTGCGGCCGGAATGTTTTCCGATAGCCGCGCGAGGATCCAGTCTTGCGCCGCGGCCCAGTCGTCAATCCGCGCGTGCGCGTGCGGGGCGGGGGCGATCTTGCCAGCGATTGCGGGTTCACCGACCATGTGGAGCCGCCACACCTCGGGCGCGACGGCCGCGACCGACGCATGATGGCCGGCAAGATCGTCGATGAAAACAGCAACGCTGGGCTTGCGCTCGTCGAGCAGGCGCCGCACCGGTTCGCCCTTGCCGCCGCGGCTTCCGATCACCGGCGCGGAAAGGCCGAGTGCGGAAAGCTGCGCTCCGCGCGCCGTCTGGTGGGTGGGGCCGACATTGGTGAGCACGACGATATCGGCCGCGGCGCCAATTGCTGCCATCGCCGCCATGGCGCCGCGAATCGGATATTGCCGCGTCATCTCCGTGCGGAAGAAGCCGTCGAGCAGCGGCCACACCTCGGCCGCCTCGAGCGGCGTGCCGCATTCCTTGCGTTTAAGAGCACCGGCAAAGCTTGCATCTTCCATCCGGAACAGCACGCCATGTGCTTCGTCGACCCACTGCGCGAAGGGTACGACCATATGCATCAGCACCTCGTCGCAATCGGTGATGACGAGCGGGCGGGTCATGGCTCCTCTCCTTTCAAATCTTCGAGCCGGCGCGCAGCGCTTGCAAGCGCTTCGGGCTTGATATCGAGCGCCGCGGCGCAGGCGACAAGATCAGGCTCGTGCGCGGTCAGAAAACCAAGGATAGCCGCCAGCGTTGCCCGGTCATCCAGAAAGGCGCGGAGCATCGAAGGGTCGAGACCGGTCATTCGAAGCAGGCGTTCGGCACGGCGCTCGTCGTCCAATATCCAGCCGAGCGCATGCAGCGCCAGTGCTTCGTCGCCGTCATTCACCCGGAAAAATCCCTTCGCCGCGAGGCAATTGTGTCCTCGGGCCGATTCGCCTAAACGGGCGCGGGACGCAAGCGGGGAAAGCCAAAATCATGGGCAGGACGATATTGGTCGTCGAGGATAATGAGCTCAACCTCCGCCTCTTTTGCGACCTTTTGAACGCTCATGGCTACAGCGCGCACCCGGTTCGCGACGGCCGCGACGCACTGGCGAAGGCACGCGAGGTTTCGCCCGACCTCATCATCATGGACATCCAGCTCCCGCATGTGAGCGGACTCGACCTCATCCGCCAGATGAAAGCCGATCCGGCGCTCAAGCCGGTGCCGATCATGGCCGTCACCGCCTATGCCGGAAAAGGCGACGAAGAGCAGATTCGGGCCGCGGGTGCCGAAGCCTATGTCTCGAAGCCGATTTCGGTCATCAAGTTCATCGAGAGCGTCGGCGCGTTCGCCTGAGGGGCAGCCCGAGAAACGACGGCCCGCCCACGGCACGGGGAACCGACCGCGCCGCACGGCAAAAGGACGCCCTTTCCCACGCGCCCCATGCTATAAACCCTTATCCTGAAGGAGAATAGGGATGGCAGGCGGGCTCGCGATCGTGCTGAGCGGCGGCGGTGCCAAAGGCGCCTTCCAGGTCGGGGTCGTCCACGAGCTCGTCGTCAACCGCGGCGTCAGCATAGACATTGTCGCGGGCGTCTCGACGGGCGCGATCCAGGCCTTGGGCGTTGCGCAGGACGATGTGCCCGGCCTGCTCGACGCCTGGCTCGGAATCAAGGGAAATTCGTCGATCTACAAGGAGCGCCCCCTCGGCGTCGTTGGCGGCCTTCTCGGGGAAAATGCGATCTACGACGCCGCACCGCTGAAGCGCCTGCTCAAAGCTTTTGCGGACGAGGAAAAGCTGGCAGCGAGCGGCCGTAAACTGTTGCTCGGCGTCGTCAATCTCGGCACTGGTATCTATCGCAGCATAGACGAGAGCGTGCCCGGGATTCACAATTGGGTCTATGCAAGCTGCGCGATGCCGCTCTTCTTTGATCCGCTGAAAACCCGCGCGCGCGACGGAACCGAGGAACAATGGGTCGACGGCGGCGTTCGCGACGTGACCCCGCTCAGCGCCGCGCTCGAGAGGAACCCACGCGGCGTGATAGCGGTACGTGCCTCGCCCGCGCCGCAGCCGGGCCGTGTGCGCACCTTCGGCAATCTCATCAAGATCGGGCTGCGCGCGGTCGATATCCTGCAGTCGGAAGTGTCGGCAAACGACCTCGCCGGCGCGGCTCTGATCAACGATCTCATCGCGGCACGCGAGGCGCAGTTGCGTGCGCTCCAGGCCGAAGGCGTCGGCGGTGCGCAGGCAGCGCGGATCCTCCGCCCGCTCGATGTCCAGATCGCGCGCTATCGCTTTGCGCCGATCCGGATCATCGAGCCCGAAGAGGAATATTCGGAAACGCTGGAATTCGACCCCGCAAAGATCCGCGCGGCCATCGACGCGGGTCGCCGCGCGGTCGAGCATGAATGGGACGCGCTCGAACCGCTGCTCAGCTGAACCCCGCGATCAGGCGGCGCAAGGGCTGCGGTCGCGGTGGGTCGAAGCGGGGGGCAAATTCCACGGCGCGTCGTAGTGAATGGCAACCGCCGCGGCCGAACTGTCCCTGAACGCTGTCCAGAGACGACGAACCAGTTCTGCAAAACGATAAGTCATTTCCAGTCTCCTGCTGTCCCAGGCCGCGGGAAGGGAGGAGGGGCAGCCCGGACATTCAGCTTGTACGCCGCCAGCCATGACGATTGGCGCCCAAATTAATCGATCGGGCGATCAATTTTTGCGCTATAGGGCATGTCATGCGAAAAATGATCGACCTTGATCGATTCGATCGGCGCCTGCTCGAACAGGTGCGCGAGGATAATCTTCAGCCCGCGCGCGTGCTCGCCGAGAAGGTCGGGCTGTCGCTATCGGCGGTGCTGCGCCGGCTTCGCCGGATGCGCGACGAGAAAGTGATCATCGCGGACATCGCGGTGGTGAACCCCAGGCTCACCGGCTCGGCGTTGACGATGCACGTCCTTGTCCAGATGCAACAGGCGGGACCGCAGGCGATGGACAGCTTTGCGCGGGCCATTGTTCATCATCCCGAAGTGACCGGCGCGTGGGATGTCACGGGCGACGTCGATTTCCTGCTGCGTGTCCAGGTTGCGACAATGGAGGAATATGATGCATTCACCCGCCGGGCGCTGGGAGAGGACAAAGGCGTCCATTCCTTCACGACCCTGATCACGATCCGCAACATTATAGAGAACGACGTCGCCCGCCGCCCGCTGCTCGATCGCTAGCGGGAAAGCTGGCCCTGGGGATAGCGCTAGGCCGCGATCGCATCCTCGCTGCGGTTCGCTGCCGCTTCGAGCAGTCGCTTTTCGAGCCCCTTCACGCGTGCCGCGCTGTCGATCTTGTCCCCGATCAGGTCGGTGACATAGAAGGTGTCGACCGCGCGCTCTCCATAGGTGGCGACGTGCGCCGAGTGGACCGTCACCTTCGACTGAAATAAAGCATAGGCGAGCTGGTTGAGCAGCGCCGGGCGGTCCTGCGCATTGACTTCGATCACGGTAAAGCGGTTCGACGCCCTGTTGTCGATGAAGACATTGGGCGCGACGCGAAATGCTTCGGCGCGGGCACGGGGGAGGGCGCGCGCTTCGAGCTTGGGCAGCAGTTTCTGCCGGTTTGCGAGCGCATCCTCGATCGCGCGGGTCAGGCGATCGATCTGGCCCGCCTCGGCAAAGGGTCGACCCAGTGGGTCCTGGACGAGGAAATTGTCGAGCGCGAGCCCGTCCCGCGTGGTGTGGATGCGCGCATCGATGATATTGCCGCCCGCAAGGTGAATGCCGCCCGCGATGCGATAAAAAAGTCCTGGATGGTCGGCCGCGAGCACCATCACAAGCGTCGCGCCGCGATCGTCGTCGGGCACGGCGGCGATATGGAGCGGTGCGTCGCCAGCCTTCTGGATATGAATAAGGTTCGCCGCGATCACTTCTACCGGCTCGGCGATCCAGTAGCTTTCAGGCAGCCGCTTGGCGAGCTTTCCAAAGTCCTTGTCGCCGATCTGGAGCAGCGTCTGCGCCTCTTCCTTCTTGCTGGCGATCCGCACTTCGCGCCCCCGCTGCTTGTGGCCGAGGCGCAGCACTTCCTCGGCGGCATCGAACAACTCGGTCAGCAGCTGCCGCTTCCAGCTGTTCCATACCCCAGGGCCGACGGCGCGAATATCGACCACGGTGAGAACAAGCAGCAGCCGCAGTCGCTCGGGGCTCTGCACGACCTGCGCGAAATCGAGGATTGTCTTGAAATCGGCGAGGTCCCGCTTGAACGCGGTTGCCGACATCATGAGGTGATGACGTACCAGCCATGACACCGTTTCGGTTTCCGCCTCCGAAAGGCCGAGGCGGGGGCATACGCGCAGCGCGAGCTCGGCGCCGAGCACGCTGTGATCACCGCCGCGCCCCTTGGCGATGTCGTGGAGCAGGACCGCGACATAGATGACACGGCGGGACTGCAATTGCCGCATGATCGCGGTCGACAACGGATGGTCGTCTTTCAGCCGATCCTGCTCGATGTCGGAGAGCAGTCCTATGGCGCGGATCGTGTGTTCGTCGACAGTATAATGGTGATACATGTCGAATTGCATCTGTGCGACGACGCGGCCGAAGTCAGGCACGAAGCGGCCGAACACACCGGCCTCGTTCATCCAGCGCAGCACCGTTTCGGGGTCGCGCGGGCTGGTGAGGACGTCGAGGAACAATTCGTTCGCGCGCGCGATACGACGCACCCCGCGCGCGTCGATCAGTTTGGCATCGTGCCGCGCCTGACGCATGGCCTGCGGATGAATTTCAAGGGCGTAGCGGTCGGCGAGCGCAAAGATTTCGAGTAGACGGACGGGGTCCGCCTGGAAAAAATCGTCCGACGGGAGAGCAAGCCGTCCGCGGTCGAGAACGAACCCCCCAAGCTTCCCGGGGCGCCGACGGATCGTGGGCAGGAAGCGCCGCCCGCGCGCCGCGAGCTGGTCGTCGAGATGGGCAAGGAAGGTCCCGGTCACGTCACCCACGCTTTTGGCGTGGAGGAAATATAGCTGCATGAAGCGCTCGACCGCGCTCTTGCCTGGCCGTTCGGCGAACTGCATTCGCTGCGCGATCTCGCGCTGGAAGTCGAACGTCAGTCGATCCTCGGCGCGTCCTGCGAGGATATGGAGGTGACAGCGGACCGCCAGGAGGAAATTTTCCGCGCGCGAAAACTGACGAAGTTCACGCGCCGTGAGCAGTCCCGCGTCGACCAGTTCCGGGACGGTGCGGACGCGGTGGATGAACTTGCCGATCCAGAATAGCGTGTGAAGATCGCGCAGCCCGCCCTTGCCCTCCTTCACATTGGGCTCAACGACATAGCGCGAATCACCCATCCTCTTGTGCCGCTCGTCGCGCTCGGCGAGCTTTTCGGCGACGAAGGACCGGGCATTTCCCGCGACGACCTCGGCATCGAACCGTGCAGCGGCCTGATCATAAAGGTTGCGGTCGCCCCAGATGAAGCGCGCCTCGACCAGCGCGGTCCGAACGGTCAGGTCATCCTTGGCCGCGCGGATCATCTCGTCGACCGAGCGAGACGAATGGCCCACCTTCAGCCCCAGGTCCCACAGGGTATAAAGCTGCGCTTCGATCACCTGTTCGGTCCAGCTCGTCTGCTTGAACGGCGTGAGGAAGCCGATGTCGACGTCGCTGTGCGGCGCCATCTCGCCGCGGCCATAGCCGCCCACGGCGATGACCGTGATCCGCTCGCCCGCCGAGCGATTGCCCGCGGGATAGAGATGCTCGGTGGTAAAATCATGGCTGAGGCGGACGATCTGATCGATGAGGAAGGCGGTTGCATTGGCTGCGACCCGCCCTGCCGACGGCTGGTCGAGCAGGCGGCGTTCGATCTCGGCCCGCCCGGCCTCGAGCGCCTCCTTGAGCAGCGTCACCATTGCGCGGCGGCGCTGGCCGGTATCGCTCGTTTCAGCGGCGATCTCGTCGAGTCGCCCCGAGAGCGCCCGGCGGTCGATGATCGCGCGGCGCCGGTCGAGATGGCCAAAGATGTCGCTCATCTCTCGTCCGCCATAATCTGCTTGAGCCGGTAGAGCACATCGAGCGCTTCTCGGGGCGCAAGCGCGTCGGGATCGATTCCGGCGAGCGCATCGCGCAGCGGGTCTTTCACCGCCTCGTGCGGGGCCGCGAGCGTGGCCGCAAAGAGCGGCAAGTCGTCGAGCCCAGCGGCAAGCCCCCCGGTCGCCTCGCGCCCGGCTTCAAGCTTTGCCAGAACTGCCTCGGCGCGTTTCACGACCCCCGTCGGCACACCCGCAAGCCGCGCGACCGCGAGACCGTAGCTGCGGTCTGCCGGCCCCGCGGCGACTTCGTGAAGCAGCACCAGATCGCCCTGCCATTCGCGCGCGCGGACATGGTGGAGCGAGAGCGCGTTCAACGTCTCGGCGAGCCGGGTCAGTTCGTGGTAATGCGTTGCGAACAGGCAGCGGCACCGGTTCACCTCATGCACCGCCTCGACCACCGACCAGGCAAGCGCAAGCCCGTCGTAGGTCGAAGTGCCGCGTCCAACCTCGTCGAGAATGACGAAGCTTTGCGGTGTCGCCTGCGCAAGGATAGCGGCTGTCTCGACCATCTCGACCATGAAGGTCGACCGGCCGCGCGCGAGGTTGTCGCTTGCCCCGACGCGGCTGAACAGCCGGTCGACGAGTCCGAGCCTCGCAGTCGCCGCGGGCACGAATGCACCCGCCTGCGCAAGAACGACGATCAGCGCATTCTGGCGCAGGAAGGTCGACTTGCCGCCCATGTTCGGGCCCGTCACGAGCCAGAGCCGGTCGTCGCTCGACAGCGACACGTCGTTGGGCACAAAGCGCTCGCCGTCCCTCGCAAGTGCCGCCTCGACGACAGGGTGCCGGCCGCCCGTCACATCGAGGCACGGTTCGTCGGCAAGGTCGGGGCGGCACCAATTGTGGCTCATCGCATGGTCGGCAAGAGCCGCAGCGACATCGATGCGCGCGAGGACGTCGCACGATGCAGCTATCGCCTCGCGCCGCGCAACCGCCGCTGCTGTCAGAGTTTCGAGATGCGCAGCCTCGGCGGCAAGAGCGTGAACACCCGCCTGCGTCACTCGGCCCGCGGCGTCGTGGAGGTCGGGCGAGTTGAACCGGACAACACCCGCGAGCGTCTGGCGGTGGGTAAAGCCCGATTCGGGTGCCATGAGTGCGTCGGCGTGTTTCGCGGGCACCTCAACATGATAGCCGAGCACGCCATTGTGGCGGATCTTCAAGGAGGCAATGCCTGTACGGTCGCGATATTGCGCCTCGAGCGCCGCAATTGCCTTGCGGCCGTCGCGCGCGGTCTCGCGCAGCGCGTCGAGCTCGGGGTCATAGCCTTCAGCGATATAGCCGCCTTGTGCGGCGTCGACCGGCGGGGTTTCGATGAGCGCGCGCGTCAGTTCGTCCACGAGCGCCCCATGGCCGTCGAGGCCGGGGAGCAATCGCGCAAGGAGCGGTGGAAGGTCGGGGCGACGCGCGAGTCGGTCGCGCAGCAGCTGCGCCCCTGCGAGAGCATCGCGCAGCTGCGCGAGGTCGCGCGGCCCTCCCCGCCCGGCAACGAGGCGGCCGAGGGCACGCCCTGCATCGGGAAGCGCGCGCAGCTCACTCCTGAGCTCGCCGCGCCACAGCGCGTCGCGCGCAAGCGCGTCGACGAGATCGAGCCGGTCGAGGATCGCCGCTTTCTCAGTGAGCGGGCTCGCGAGATCGTCGGCGAGTAGTCTCGCACCCGCCGCGGTCACCGTGCGGTCAATCGTGCCAAGCAGGCTGCCGTCACGCGCTCCCGCCATCGTGCGCACAAGCTCGAGGCTTTCGCGCGTCGCAGCGTCGATCGCCATCCGCCCCGAAGCCGAGACGCGCAGCGGTGGCTGAAGGAACACTGCGCTGCCCGTGCCGACATGATCGAGATAGGCGGCAATCGCCCCCATTGCCGCGACCTCGCCGCGCGTGAACGCACCGAAGCCGTCGAGTGTGCGGACACCAAATAGCGCTTCGAGCCTTTTCTGCCCAGCGTTGCTCGAGAAATCGCCTTGAGGACGTCGCACGATCTGCCGAGCGCCCCATGCGGGAAGGTCATCCGCCGACTCGCTGACCAGGAGTTCGGAGGGAGCGAGGCGCGCCAGTTCGGCATCGAGCTGTTCGGGGCGGACCGCGACGACCTCGAAACGGCCGGTCGAGATATCAGCGGCAGCGATCGCAACCTCATTCTCGCTACTTACGGTCGCGAGCGCTGCGAGCCGATTGGCGCTGCGTCCTTCGAGCAATGCCTCCTCGGTCAGCGTTCCCGCGGTCACATAGCGAACGATATCACGGGCGACGAGCGCCTTCGACCCGCCACGCGCCTTGGCCTCCGCGGGGGTCTCGACCTGCTCGGCGATCGCGACGCGGTGTCCCGCCCGGATCAGCCGCGCGAGGTAGGATTCAGCCGCATGGACAGGCACCCCGCACATCGGCACGGGCTCTCCGCCATGCTCGCCGCGCGACGTCAGTGCGATGTCGAGCGTGGCCGCGGCCGCCTTCGCATCGTCAAAGAACAGTTCGAAAAAGTCGCCCATGCGATAGAAGAGAAGGCAGTCGCCCGCACGCTCCTTCAGCGACCAATATTGCGCCATCATGGGCGTCCTGGGCGCAGGCGCGGCGTTGCTGTTGGCGGGTTTGGGGGCGGTGGCCGGCATCCGCCCCTGCTTAGTGATTGGCAGCCGCATGGCAAGGCGGGTGAGTGAATGATCCGCCCTGACAAGGGGTGAGCAAGCTTCTTGCCAGGGCCACGGACCGCCCCATTCCCGCCCGTCTCTGCTGCCAAATATTGCCGGTTACATTTTCGCCGGGCGGCGCTAGGGGACATATTCGGGCGCGCATCTTGTTTGGATTTTGAGAGGACAGCGAATGGACAGCGGCAGCAAGGTGCAGTTTTCGGACCGCGAGGCCCTGCTTTATCACAGTTACGGACGCCCCGGAAAAATCGAGATCGTGGCGTCGAAGCCGATGGCGACGCAACGCGACCTGTCGCTCGCCTATTCACCCGGCGTCGCGGTGCCGGTGAAGGCGATCGCCGAGGACCCCGCCACCGCTTATGACTATACCGCCAAGGGAAATCTGGTCGCCGTCATCTCGAACGGCACCGCGATCCTTGGGCTCGGCAATCTCGGCGCGCTCGCTTCAAAGCCCGTGATGGAAGGCAAGGCGGTCCTCTTCAAACGCTTTGCCGACGTCGATTCGATCGACCTTGAGGTGAAGACCGAGGATCCGCAGGCATTCATCGACGCGGTCGAACTGCTCGAGCCAAGTTTTGGTGGCATTAATCTCGAGGATATCGCCGCGCCGAACTGCTTCATCATCGAGCAGGCGCTGAAAGAGAAGATGAACATCCCTGTATTCCATGACGACCAGCATGGAACAGCCATCATCACCGCCGCCGGGTTGATCAACGCCTGCCATCTGACGGGGCGCGACCTGTCGACGGTCAAGGTGGTCGTGAACGGTGCGGGCGCGGCGGCGATCGCCTGCACGGCGCTCATCAAGGCAATGGGCGTGCGGCACGAAAACGTCATCATGTGCGACCGCAAGGGCACGATCTACCAGGGCCGCACCGAAGGGATGGATCAATGGAAATCAGCGCATGCGGTGCCGACCGAAGCGCGAAATCTGAGCGAAGCGCTCAAGGGCGCCGACGTGTTCCTCGGCCTGTCAGCCGCAGGCGCGCTCAAGCCCGAGATGGTCAAGGACATGGCCCCGGCGCCGATCATCTTTGCGATGGCGAATCCCGATCCGGAAATTTCGCCGCCCGATGCGCGCGCCGCGCGGCCCGATGCGATCATCGCAACCGGGCGTTCGGACTATCCGAACCAGGTCAACAATGTGCTGTGTTTCCCCTTCATCTTCCGCGGCGCCCTTGATGTGCGCGCGACCGCGATCAACGAAGAGATGAAGATCGCCGCTGCCTATGCGATCGCCGACCTCGCGCGCCAGCAGGTGCCCGAAGAGGTTGCGGCCGCCTATGGCGGGCGCGCGTCAAGCTTTGGCCCCGAATATATTATCCCCTCGCCCTTCGATCCGCGACTGATGGAGATTGTGCCCGCGGCGGTCGCCAAGGCGGCGATGGACACCGGCGTGGCCCAGCATCCGATCGCCGACATGGACGAATATCGCACCCGCTTGCGTGGGCGGCTCAACCCGACAACGTCGGTGTTGACGCTCGCCTATGAGGCGGCGCGTGCCAACCCGAAGCGCGTGGTGTTCGCCGAGGGCGAAGAGGAAGTGGTGCTGCGCGCCGCGATCCAGTTCCGTGACGGCGGCTATGGCATACCGGTGCTCGTGGGTCGCGAGGGGCTGCACGACAAGCTGCGCGCGATGGGCGTCGCCGACGCCGAAAGCTTCGAAGTCCATAACAGCGTCAATTCGCCGCATGTGCCGCAGATGGTCGACATGCTCTACGAGCGGCTGCAGCGCCGCGGCTATCTTCGGCGCGACGTCGAACGCATGGTCAACCGCGATCGGAACATCTTTGGCTCGCTACTCCTGAAGCTCGGGCTCGGCGACGCAATGATCACCGGCGTCACGCGCACCTATGCGCAGACGATGCGCGAGGTCCGCCGCGTAATCGATCATGCCGAGGGCAAGACGCCGTTCGGCATGCACGTCTGGGTCGGACAACAGCAGACCATCTTCATTGCCGATTCGACGGTCAACGAGCGCCCGACCGCCGAGATGCTCGCCGACATCGCCGAACGCACCGCGCAGGTCGCACGCCGCATGGGACACGAACCGCGCGTCGCATTCCTGTCCTATTCGACCTTCGGCAATCCGCCGGGCTCATGGCTCGACAATATTCGCGACGCTGTCCACATCCTCGACGAGCGCCAGCCCGAGTTCGAATATGAAGGCGAAATGGCACCCGACGTCGCGCTCAACGAGCGGCTGATGAGGAACTACCCCTTCTGTCGTCTGTCGGGTCCGGCCAATGTACTGGTGATGCCCGGGCTGCAGTCGGCGAACCTTTCGGCGAAATTGCTGCGCGAGCTCGGGAGCGGCGCGATGATCGGACCCGTGCTCGTCGGCATGGAAAAGCCGGTGCAGGTCGCAACGATGGCATCGCCGGCATCGGACCTCGTCACCCTTGCCGTGCTCGCGGCGGGCGGTATTGCGGGATAGGACAAGGCGCAGCCTCCGCTTGCGCGGGGGCTGCGAGCTACTACGGCCCCGTGTTGCCGCCGGTGTTGCCGCCCATGCCGCCAGCCCCTACCGCGCCAATATTGCCGAAGATATCGTCAAAGAAGCTGCGATGACGGCCAAGGGTTGGTGTCTTGTCGCCTTCCGGGCTGATCTTGCTCACCAGTTCAAGGCCGGTCTTGTCCACGGCGACAACGTTGCCGGCGGGATCGAAGCGGACGCGCAGCACCTGCTGCGAAACCGGGCGCGGATTGGCGAAAGCGAGCTGGCGCGTCTCGCGCGAGACATAATAATATTCATTGTCGCTGAACTGGCCGACGAAGGTCGGGCGACCCAGCGTCTTTTCCACCGATTCGCGGTTGTCCACGCCCGGCGCGATCGCGGCGGTGAGGACCGGATCGACGACATAGCCCTGGCGCCCGCGAAGCTGCGAGCAGCCGCTGGCGACGAGCGCCACGATCAGCCCGGCGGTAACCAGACGCAGGCGCTGGGGGGCAAAAACAGACGTGGCATTGGGCATTCGATCTTCTCCGTTGCGCAGGCCCTGCCTCACCTCGCCCTGGCCGCCCGCCCCGGCGGTCGGCAGCAGTCGCTGCGCATGTCACGCGCCTCTTAACCGCAAGCGGGCAGGGCGCACAAGCCGCTTGTGGGCAGACGAAGCTTGCTGGAAGCTGACCGGAACCGAGGCCAGCTCCCCCTTTCCGCCGCGCGCGATTGCGCCTAAGCGACGCGTCATGATTTCGCTCCGCAAGCTCTTTCGCCCCGGCCCCGACCCGCGCGAGGTGCGCCGCCCGCTCTGGAGTGCGGTGGTCGCCGCCGCCCGCGCGCCGCACTGGTACGAGGAAGGCGGGGTCCCCGACACGCTCGACGGACGGTTCGACATGGTCAGCCTCGTCCTCGCGCTCGTCCTCCACCGCATCGACGAAGATCCGGGCCAGACGCTCGCGGGGGTCCAGCTGACCGAACTTTTCGTATCGGACATGGACGGACAGATGCGCCAGATCGGCTTTGGCGACATGGTGGTCGGAAAACAGGTCGGACGGATGGTCGGTGCGCTCGGCGGCCGGCTCGGCGCCTATCGCGCACCCGACGGGTCGGACGAACTTCGCGCGGCGTTGGTGCGCAATCTTTGGCGCGGCAAGGCGCCGGCAGACGCCGCGCTCGACCATGTCGCCAACGAGGTGGCGGCGCTGCGCGCCGCCCTCGCCGCCCTGCCCGTCGAGGCGTTGATCGCCGCCGACAGTCTGCCGGGAGCCAGCGCATGACACCGTCCGAATTCCCCTATGTCGTGACCCTCGCCGACGCCGCGCAGGGCCGGCGGATTGCGATCGAAGCGGACGCCGAGGCGCGCGCGCGTATTGCGACGCGGCTGGGCCTCGTCCAGCTTGTTCGCTTCGCGCTGACCGCCGAGGTACGCGCGGTCGCAGGCGGTATCGCAGCGACGGGAGCGGTCGCTGCCGACGCAGTTCAGCGCTGCGCTGCGACGGACCTCCCCGTGCCCGCGGCGATTGCCGAGGAGTTCGACCTGCGTTTCCTGCGCGACGCTGCGCCTGAGGTGAGCGGCGAGGAAGAGGTCGAGATCAACAGCGCCGATTGCGACATATTGCCGCTCGACGGGGACCGGATCGACCTCGGCGAAGCGGCAGTGCAGACGCTGTCGCTCGCGCTCGATCCCTTTCCGCGCCACCCTGAGGCCGACCGCATCCTCGCCGAAAAGGGCGTGCTCAGCGAGGAGCAGGCGGGTCCGTTCGCGGCGCTCGCAGCGCTGCGAGGCAAGGACGCCTAGCGGGGCCGTTCGGCACGCTCGCCGCCCGCCGCGGCAGCGTCGCTCAGCAGATCGGCCATCGCGTCGTCGAGACCCGGTTCGGGCTTTGCAGCCTCCGCGTTTTCGTCGGCTGCACGCGCCGGGGATTCCTCGGCGGCCTTCTCGCCCCGCGTGGCGGGCAGATTGCCGCCAAGCGCCGCTGCGAGACCGCGAAGCTGTTCGGCGATCACCTCGTCGACAGCGGGCGCAAGTTCGGCGGTCTTGAAGCGCATATAGCCGCCCACGACATAATCGAAGCGGATCGCGGCGCCTGCGTCGGTCTTCTTGATCTGGATGGTCAGCGTTCCCGTCACTGCTTCGCCCTGCAGCGGGCCGAAGGCGCCCGACAGGCGCATCAATTCGTTCGGCCTGGCAAAGATGATCCGCGCATGCTGAACGCTGCCCACGGCGCCGCCCTCGCCGGGCAGCTTCTCGCAAAAGCAGCCGCCGGCTTGCGAATCGAGCCAGAAATTGGCCGAGTCGCCTGACCAGCTATGATCTTTCGACCACCATTTTTCGGGAGTACGGAGCATTTTCCACACATCCTCGGGCGTTGCAGCGACCTGTGCCGTGTGCGCGACGGTAAAGCCGATCTCGTTCTGATCGATCACCTTCGCCTGCGCGGGCAAAGCGAGCAGCGCGGCCGCCAGCGTCAACCCGGCTACAGAAGCCCAGCGTTTCATGTTCGTCCCCCTTGCCATCGCAGGCCCCCCTCGATGCCTGCAAGCCTTGCACTGGCATAAGAGCATTTCAAGCGGCGCAAGCCCTCACGGCGGCCAAATCACGGCGCAGCGCCGGAAGCCCCGCATTTCTGTGCCTGCCAACGCGGAAATGACCAGAATGCGGCCCAGCCGACAAGCGGACGGCTCCGCCGGTCAGCCAGCGGTCGCAAGAACCGTTTCAATGGCGTCGTTGACCTCGTCGATTGGCGCCATGCCGTCGACCCGGGTGACAATGCCGCGCGCGTCATAGATCGGCAGGATCGGCGCGGTCTTGGCGCGATACTCGGCCATGCGCGTGCGCACCGTTTCTGCATTGTCGTCAGGGCGGCGCTTGAACTCCTGGCCGCCGCAGACATCGCAGGTGTCGCTCATCTTGGGCAGCTTGTAGCGATCGTGATAGCCTTCCCCGCACTTGGCACAGGAGAAGCGGCCCGTGATGCGGTCGACGAGCGCATCCTCATCGACGACCAGTTCGATCACATGGTCCAGCTTACGCCCGCGAGCGGACAGGATGCCGTCAAGCGTCTCTGCTTGTGCGGCAGTCCGTGGATAGCCGTCGAAGATCACTGACACGTCGCCGCCCAGCTGATCGAGCCGTTCACCGATCAGGCCCGACACAATCTCGTCCGATACGAGCTCGCCCGCGTCCATCACCGCCTTGGCCTGCATGCCGATCGGGGTTCCCGCCTTGACAGCAGCGCGCAGCATGTCGCCGGTCGAAAGCTGGACCATGCCATGCTCGTCCTCAAGGCGCGACGCCTGCGTTCCCTTGCCCGCCCCCGGCGGGCCCAGCAAAATGATGTTCAGCGTCATGAAAGCCCCTGTTTCCGTTCCGTCCAGGCGGACCTAACCGACCGGTCAGCGCCGCGCAACGCCGCCCTTCAATTTGGCTTTCTTGATCAGGTCGCCATATTGGTGTGCGAGCATGTGGCTCTGGATCTGCGTGATCGTGTCGATCGTCACATTGACGATGATCAGCAAGCTGGTGCCGCCGAGCTGGAAGGGCAGGCCCGACTGCGCGATAAAATATTCGGGCACCAGGCAGATCAACGCCAGATAGGCGGCCCCGATCACGGTGATGCGGGTCAGCACGAAGTCGAGATAGGCGGCGGTGTTCTTGCCGGGGCGAATGCCGGGAATGAAGCCGTTCTGACGCTTCAGATTGTCGGCGGTCTCCTCGGGATTGAAGACGACGGCGACGTAGAAGAAGCAGAAGAAGATGATCCCCAGCGCATAGAGCGCCATGTAAAGCGGTTGGCCGTGCGCGAGATACTGATTGAGGGTGATCAGAAAATCGCCCCACGCCGAATCGCCCTGAACATTCTGCCCCATCATCTGGGTGACCGTGAGCGGCATCAGAAGCAGCGACGAGGCGAAGATAGGCGGAATCACACCCGAGGTGTTGACCTTCAGCGGCAGATGGCTGCGGTCAGCCTGCATCCCGCCGCGCTGGGTCGCGCGCTTCGGATATTGAACAAGAACGCGGCGCTGCGCGAGTTCCATGAAGGCGATAAAGGCGATGATGGCGACAGCGCCCCCGACCACGGCAATGATGGTGCCGCCTCCCATCGAGCCTTCGCGGACCTGGGTGAACATCTGGGCAAAGCTGCGCGGCAGCTGGGCCAGAATGCCCGCCATGATGATCAGCGAGACACCGTTGCCGATGCCGCGGCTGGTGATCTGCTCGCCGAGCCACATCAGGAAAAGCGTGCCGCCGACGATGCTGATGACCGCGCCGATGCGGAACAGCATGCCGGGGTCGACGACCGCGGCGACGCCCTGGCTCGCTCCCAGCGTTTCGAGCCCGGCGGCGATGAAATAGCCCTGGATCGCGGTCAGCGCGACCGTGCCGTAGCGTGTATATTGGTTCAGTTTCTTGCGGCCGCTCTCGCCCTCCTTCTTGAGGGCAGCAAGGCTCGGCGACAGCGCCGCCGCCAGCTGAACGACGATCGACGCAGTGATGTAGGGCATGACCCCGAGCGCGATGATACTCATGCGCTCGAGGCTCCCGCCCGAGAAAGTGTTGAAGATGTCGAGCACGCCGCCCGAGGCCGCCTGGTTGTAGAGCTGCGAGAGTGCAACGGGGTCGACGCCAGGCAGCGGCACATAGGAGAGGAAGCGGAAGACGATCAGAGCGCCGATGGTGAACCAGATGCGGTTCTTGAGCTCGGTCGCCTGGCCGAACTTGGAAAAGTTCAGGCTGGATGCAAACTGGTCGGCGCGAGAGGCCATGGGTAGTTTCCTCAGGAATGTCCGGACCGCGCCCCCCGCGACCCGGCGCCTATGTGCGTTCGGCGGTCACGAAGCGCAAGGGGAAAGGCCCTACATAAGCGGTAGACCGATACCGAACACCCGCTTTCATTGCCCGTTCGCGTCCGGAAGTCGAGAGGCCTGTCAGGCTTTCGTTGTCCCGAGGCGTGTCTCGATTGCGCTCGACACAAGCGGGAAAATAGGTGCCGTTCAATGACAAAGGGCGAACCCCCGCGGGATCCGCCCTTGTCCTCGATTACTCGGCCTTCGCCTCTTCCGCGGCAGCTGCGGGAAGCTCGACCTTGCCGCCGGCCTTCTCGACCGCCGCAATTGCGCCCTTCGAAGCGCCGGCGACGGCAAAGCTCAGCTTTGCGGTCAGTTCGCCCTTGGCGAGGAGGCGGACGCCGTCCTTGCCGCCGCGCGCCACGCCAGCCGCCTTGAGTGCCGCATGGTCGACGGTCGCCTTCGGGTCGAGCTTCTTCGCATCAACCAGCTTCTGGACCTGACCGAGGTTCACGATCGCAAAATCCTTGGCGAAGATGTTGTTGAAGCCGCGCTTCGGGATGCGCATGTGAAGCGGCATCTGGCCGCCTTCGAAGCCATTGATCGAGACGCCCGAGCGGCTCTTCTGGCCCTTCTGGCCGCGGCCGCCGGTCTTGCCCTTGCCCGAGCCGATGCCGCGTCCGACGCGCATCCGGCCCTTGCGGGCGCCATTATTGTCACGAAGATCGTTGAGCTTGATAGTCATATTGCACTCGCTTTCGCTGTGTTCGCGCGGGGACCGATTCTTGAAAAATCAGTCCGGTTCAATTTCACTCGACGGCTGAAAGCCGGGATAGGGCCCGGCCTTTTCCATCACGATGGCCTGGGCGACATAGCCGCGACCATCGACATTGGTAATCGACGGGCTGCCGTGAAGCTGCCACCCCCGGTTGAGCAGTCCCTCGACGCGCGCACAAAAGGCGGCGTCGTCGGGACCGGTCAGCAGGCGGTATAGCTTCATCCGCCTCTAGCCCTCGATCACTTCCACCATGTGCGGAACCTTGCGGATCATGCCGCGCACTTCCGGGGTGTCGACCAGTTCGACCTCGCGGTGCATCTTGCCCAGGCCGAGGCCGGTCAGGATCTTGCGCTGGTCCTTGGGACGACGGATCGGCGAGCCGATCTGGCGGATCTTGATCTTCTTGTCAGCCATTGTCTTACTCCGTCACCGCCGCGGCTTCGGCCTCGGCAACACGATCCGACGCACCGCCGCGCTTGATCAGGTCCGAAACCTTCTTGCCGCGACGCTGTGCAACCGACTTCGGGCTGGTCTGTTCGCCCAGC
Source organism: Sphingopyxis sp. 113P3 (assembly GCF_001278035.1). Lineage (NCBI taxonomy): Bacteria > Pseudomonadati > Pseudomonadota > Alphaproteobacteria > Sphingomonadales > Sphingopyxidaceae > Sphingopyxis > Sphingopyxis sp. 113P3. Next base: position 4,291,881 of record NZ_CP009452.1, on the reverse strand, counting down.
GCCTCGAAGGTCGCGCGGATCATGTTGTAGGGGTTCGAGGTGCCGACCGACTTGGTCACCACGTCGGCAACGCCCAGCGATTCGAACACGGCGCGCATCGGGCCGCCGGCGATGATGCCGGTCCCTGCAGGCGCCGAACGGACGGTGACGTTCCCGGCACCGAAGTGACCGCGACCGTCATGGTGCAGCGTGCGGCCGTCGCGAAGCGGAACGCGAATCATCGCCTTCTTCGCCGCAGCGGTAGCCTTCGAGATCGCCTCGGGCACTTCGCGCGCCTTGCCATGGCCGAAACCCGCGCGGCCCTTGCCGTCACCGACGACGACGAGCGCGGCGAAACCAAAGCGCTTGCCGCCCTTCACCGTCTTCGAGACCCGGTTGATGTGCACGAGCTTTTCGATCAGCTCCTCGCCACCATCCTCATCGCGCGGGCGACGGTCGTCGCGGCGGCCACGGCCCCCGTCACGACCCCCGCGACCGCCGTCTCGGCCGCCCCGGCCACGGCGGGGAGCGCCGGTGTTTTCGGTCGCCTCGGGGGCGCCTTCGGCGTTCTGAACTTCGTCTGCCATCATTAGAACTCCAATCCGCCTTCGCGCGCCGCGTCGGCCAGCGCCTTGATGCGCCCGTGGAACAGGAAGCCGCCGCGGTCGAACACGACCTGCGTCACGCCCGCCTTCTTGGCGGCAGCGGCGATGCGCTTGCCGACGTCGGCAGCCGCCGCGGTGGTCGCGCCGGACTTGCCGCGCACATCCTTGTCGAGCGTCGAGGCTGCGACCAGCGTCGCGCCGGCGGCGTCATCGATGAGCTGCGCATAGATGTGACGACCCGAACGGTGCACCGACAGGCGCGGACGCCCTGCGGCACGCTGGCGGAGCGCGGTGCGGACGCGCTGGCGCCGCTTCTGGAAAGGGGTAAGATGTGCCATGGCTTACTTCTTCTTGCCTTCTTTGCGGAAGATGTACTCGCCGCGATATTTGATGCCCTTGCCCTTATAGGGTTCAGGCTTGCGCCAGCGGCGGATTTCCGCCGCGACCTGGCCGACCTTCTGCTTGTCGATGCCGCTGATCTCGATCGTCGTGTTATCCGGCGTCTTGATCTCGATGCCCTCGGGCACCGCGAAATCGACATCGTGGCTGTAGCCGAGCTGCAGCTTGAGATTCTTGCCCTGCGCGTTGGCGCGATAGCCGACGCCGGTGATCTCGAGCACCTTGGTGAAACCCTCGGTCACGCCCGTGATCAGGTTCTGAACCAGCGTACGCTGCATGCCCCAGAAGGCTCGCGCTTCACGGCTGTCATTTGCGGGCTGGACCGAGATGCTGCCCTCGGCGACATCATATTTGATGTTGTCGGAAAGCGGCATGGAGAGCGTGCCCTTGGGGCCCTTGACCGACAGCTGGCCGCCGTCGATCGCGGCGCTGACGCCGCTCGGGATCTCCACTGCCTTTTTACCAATGCGCGACATCAGAACACCTCCGCCAGCACTTCGCCGCCGACATTATGCTCGCGGGCTTCGGCGTCCGAGAGAACGCCGCGCGGAGTCGACACGATGGTGATGCCGAGGCCGTTGCGCACGATCGGCAGGTCCTTCGACCCCGAATAGACGCGGCGGCCCGGCTTCGAGACGCGGGCCACGTGGCGGATCGCCGGCTGACCCTCGAAATATTTGAGCTCGATGCGGATGCCCTTGTGCTGACCCTTCGAGCCCAGCGCTTCTTCGCTGTAGCCGCGGATATAGCCTTCGCGCTGAAGAACATCGAGAACGCGGACGCGCAGCGTCGAAGCCGGCGTCAGGACGCTGTCCTTCTTCGCCTGCTGGCCGTTGCGGATGCGGGTGAGCATATCACCCAGGGGATCGGTCATTGCCATCTGTTAAGTCCCTTACCAGCTCGACTTCACAACACCGGGGATCAGGCCCTTGTTGGCCAGATCGCGGAGCTGGATACGGCACAGCCGGAATTTGCGATAATAGGCGCGCGGACGGCCCGTCAGCTCGCACCGGTTGCGGATGCGGGTCGGGTTACCGTTGCGCGGAATTTCCGCCATCTTGAGGCGCGCGATGAGACGCTCGCTATCGTCGAGCGACGTATCCGCCGCAATCGCCTTCAGCTTCGCATAACGGCCGGCATATTTCTTCACCAGCTTCTTGCGACGCTCGTTCTTGTTCACCGAACTCAGTTTCGCCATGACTTAAGTTCTCTTTCCTTCTTGAAAGAGCCTGCCTGGTCCCGCGCGGGGATCAGGCGGCTTCCTTTTCCTGCGCTTCGATCGGGAAGGGGAAGCCGAACAGCCGGAGCAGTTCGCGGGCCTCTTCGTCGGTGCGAGCGGTGGTGGTGACGATCACGTCCATGCCGCGCACCGTGTCGATGCGGTCATAGTTGATCTCGGGGAAGATGATCTGCTCTTTCAGGCCCATGGCATAGTTGCCACGACCGTCAAAGCTCGTCGCCGACACGCCGCGGAAGTCGCGGATGCGCGGCATCGCAATGGTGATCAGCCGGTCGAGAAACTCGTACATGCGTTCGCGGCGCAGCGTGACCTTGCAACCGATTGGCATGCCTTCGCGCAGCTTGAACTGGGCGATCGACTTCTTCGCCTTGGTCACGACGGGCTTCTGTCCCGCGATCAGCTCCATTTCGGCAGCCGCGATCTCGACCTTCTTCTTGTCCTGCACCGCGTCGCCCACGCCCATGTTGAGCGTGATCTTCTCAAGCTTCGGCACTTCCATCGCATTCTTGTAACCGAACTTCTCGGTCATCGCCTTGACGATCTTGTCGTCATAAAGCTTGCGCATGCGCGGGGTATATTTGTCAGCCATTGATCGTCTCCCCGGACTTCACGGCCACGCGGACCTTCTTGCCGTCCTTGGTTTCAAAGCGGACGCGCGTGGGCTTGCCGGTCTTCGGATCGGCCAGAGCAACCTTGCTCGCGAACAACGGCGCTTCCTTGCGCTCGAGTCCGCCCTGCGGATTCTGCTGGGTCGGCTTGCGGTGGCGCGTGATGATGTTGACGCCCGCGACGACAAGCTTGCCTTCCTTCGGCAGGCTCTGCGTCACTTCGCCGGTCTTGCCCTTGTCCTTGCCGGACAGGACGACGACCGTATCGCCCTTCTTGATCTTGTTCGCCATGGTCAGAGCACCTCCGGAGCCAGGCTGATGATCTTCATATAGCCCTTGCCGCGCAGCTCGCGGACGACGGGCCCGAAGATACGGGTGCCGATCGGCTCCTCGTTCTTGTTGACGAGCACGGCGGCATTGCTGTCGAAACGGATGACCGAGCCATCGGCGCGGCGCACATCCTTCGCGGTGCGGACGATCACGGCGCGATGCACGTCGCCCTTCTTCACCTTGCCGCGCGGCTGCGCTTCCTTGATCGAAACGACGATGACGTCGCCGACGCCGGCGGTGCGGCGCTTCGACCCACCCAGCACCTTGATGCACTGGACGCGCTTCGCGCCGCTGTTGTCGGCGACTTCCAATTGTGACTGCATCTGGATCATCGATGCATTTCCTTCTTGTTTGGCCTACCGGGATGCCCCGGCGGTTCCGTGAACGTCTGTCAGCCTTCGGCCGCGGCGGGAGCAGCGGCGCCCTTCGGCTTGCTGTGAGTGTCGACTTTGTCGAGCACCTTCCAGGTCTTCAGCTTCGAAATCGGACGCGTTTCTTCGATGCGGACAGTTTCGCCAGCCTTGAAGCTGTTGTCCTCATCATGGGCGTGATACTTCTTCGAGCGGCGGATGATCTTGCCGTACAGAGGGTGCTTCACCTTCCGTTCGACCTTCACCACAACGGTCTTGTCGCCCTTGTCGGACACCACCGTGCCGGTCAGAATGCGCTTCGGCATGACGTGTCTCCTTACTTCGCGGCCGAGCGCGCACGCTCGGTCTGCACGGTCTTGATGCGGGCGATCGAACGCCGCACTTCCTTGACCCGCGACGGCTTTTCGAGCTGGCCAGTTGCGGCCTGGAAGCGAAGGTTGAACGCTTCGCGCTTCAGTTCGCCAAGTTCGACGGCCAGCTGGTCGTCCGTCTTCGCCTTGAAATCTTCGGTCTTGGCCATGGCCCTCAACCCTCCAGGTGCGAGGTGTCGCCGAGGCGGGCGACGACCTTCGTCTTGATCGGCAGCTTCATGGCCGCACGCTCGAAGGCCAGCGCGGCCACGGGTCCGGGAACGCCGTCGAGTTCGAACAGGATGCGGCCCGGCTTCACGCGAGCGGCCCAGAATTCCGGCGAACCCTTACCCTTACCCATGCGGACTTCGGCAGGCTTCGACGACACGGGGACGTCGGGAAATACGCGGATCCACAAACGGCCCTGGCGCTTGATCGCGCGGCTGATCGCGCGGCGTGCCGCCTCGATCTGACGCGCGGTGATGCGCTCGGGTTCGAGCGCCTTCAGCCCGTAGGAGCCGAAGTTCAGCGCCGTACCGCCCTTGGCGTTGCCGTGGATGCGGCCCTTGAAGGCCTTGCGGAACTTGGTTTTTTTCGGTTGCAGCATGTCAGCAGTCCTTAGCGGCGATCATCGCGCGCCGGGCGCACACCCGACGTCTGCGCGTCGAGCATCAGCCGGTCGGTCGCCATCGGGTCGTGACCCAGGATTTCGCCCTTGAAGATCCAGACCTTGATCCCGCACACGCCATAGGCGGTGTGGGCTTCGGCCTCGGCATAGTCGACATTGGCGCGCAGAGTGTGGAGCGGCACACGGCCTTCGCGGTACCATTCGGTGCGCGCGATCTCCGCGCCGCCGAGACGGCCAGCGCAGTTGATGCGGATGCCTTCGGCGCCGAGACGCATCGCCGACTGGACCGCACGCTTCATCGCGCGACGGAACGCAACGCGGCGTTCGAGCTGGTCAGCAATACCCTGGCCGACGAGCTTCGCGTCAACCTCGGGCTTGCGGATCTCGACGATGTTCAGCGACACGTCGCTGCCCGTCATCTCGCCCAGCGTCTTGCGCAGCTTTTCGATGTCGGCGCCCTTCTTGCCGATGATGACGCCCGGACGAGCGGCATAGATCGACACGCGGCACAGCTTCGCGGGACGCTCGATCACGACCTTCGAGATCGCGGCCTGCGGCAGGGTCTTGAACACATATTTGCGGATCTTCAGATCCTCGACCAACATGCGCCCATAGTCCTGGCCCTCGGCGAACCAGCGGCTGTCCCAGGTGCGGTTGACCTGCAGGCGCAGGCCGATCGGATTGCTCTTCTGGCCCATCTTACGCCTCTTCTTCCTGTTCGCGCACGACGATGCGGATGCGGCTGAACGGCTTGACGATCCGGGTCGACTTGCCGCGACCACGCGCGTGCCAACGCTTCATCGAGATCGACTTGCCCACGCTCGCTTCCTTGACGACCAGTGCGTCAACGTCGAGGTTGTGGTTGTTCTCGGCATTCGCGATCGCGCTCGCAAGAACCTTGCGCACGTCAACGGCCATGGCCTTCTTCGAGAAGGCGAGGACGTTCATCGCGTCTTCGACCTTGCGGCCGCGGATCAGTGCGGCGACGAGGTTCAGCTTCTGAGCCGAACCGCGAATCTGCGTGCCGACCGAGAGCGCCTCATTGTCCGCAACGCGGCGGGGGGACTTTTCCTTGCCCATTAGCGTTTGCCCTTCTTGTCAGCCGCGTGGCCGGGGAAGAAGCGCGTCGGCGCAAATTCACCCAGCTTCATGCCGACCATGTCTTCATTGACCGACACCGGCACGAACTTGCGACCGTTGTAGACGTTGAAGGTGAGCCCGACGAACTGCGGCAGGATGGTGGACCGGCGCGACCAGGTCTTGATCGGGGCAGAGCTGCCGCCGTCCTGGGCCGTTTCGGCTTTCTTGAGGAGATGAAGGTCCACGAACGGACCCTTCCAGACCGAGCGAGCCATGGCTTACCTCTTCTTCTTCGCGTGACGCGACCGGATGATCATCTTGTCGGTCGACTTGTTGTGACGGGTCCGGGCGCCCTTGGTCGGCTTGCCCCACGGAGTGACCGGATGACGGCCGCCCGAGGTGCGGCCTTCACCACCGCCGTGCGGGTGGTCGACCGGGTTCTTGGCGACGCCGCGGGTCAGCGGCCGCTTGCCGAGCCAGCGGTTGCGGCCCGCCTTGCCCAGATTGGTGTTCTGGTTGTCGGGGTTCGACACCGCGCCGACCGTGCCCATGCACTCGCCGCGAATGTAACGCTGTTCGCCCGAACCGAGGCGCACGATCACGAGACCCCGGTCACGACCGACGACCTGCGCATAGGTGCCGGCCGAACGGGCGATCTGGCCACCCTTGCCCGGCTTCATCTCGATATTGTGAACGATCGTGCCGACGGGCATCTGCGACAACTCCATCGCATTCCCCGGCTTCACGTCGGTCTTCTTGCCCGCGACGATCGTGTCGCCGACAGCCAGGCGCTGCGGCGCCAGAATATAGGCGAGTTCGCCGTCTTCATATTTCACCAGCGCGATGAACGCTGTGCGGTTGGGGTCATATTCCAGACGCTCAACGGTGGCCGGCACGTCCCACTTGCGACGCTTGAAGTCGATGAAGCGGTACTTCTGCTTGTGGCCGCCGGCGATCCCGCGCGAGGTCACATGACCCTTGTTATTGCGGCCACCGGTCTTGCGCTTGCCTTCGGTCAGCGCCTTGACGGGCTTGCCCTTCCACAGCGACGACTTGTCGACGAGGATCAGGCCGCGCTGCGCGGGGCTGGTCGGGTTATAATGTTTGAGTGCCATTTTCTCTGCCTTCCCCTGACGCTCAGACGCCCGTGGTGACGTCGATCGACTGGCCTTCGGCCAGGCGAACGATCGCCTTCTTCACGTCGCTGCGAGTGTAGGGCTTGCCCTTCCAGCGCTTGGTCTTGCCCTTGGTGACGAGGGTGTTCACGCCAATCACCTTGACATCGAACAGCGCCTCGACGGCGGCCTTGATGGCGGGCTTGGTCGCGTCGTTCGCGACCTGGAACACCACCGCGTTGTTTTCGCTGAGCATCGTCGACTTTTCGGTGATCACCGGAGCGAGGATCACGTCATAGTGACGCGCGTCGACCGTCTTTGCCTTAGCCATTGCAGCGTGCCTCCAGCTTTTCGACCGCCGCGCGGGTCAGGACCAGCGTGTCGGCACGGATAATGTCGTAGACGTTGGCACCGATCGCGGGCAGCGCGTCGACGCCGACGATGTTGGCCGACGCCTGAGCGAAGCTGGCATGAACCGCGTCGCCGTCGATGAACAGCGCGCGGCCGCCAAGCTCCAGCTTGCCGAGCTTGCCGGCGAGCGCCTTGGTCTTGGCATCCTTGAGCTCGAGCGTGTCGAGGACGACGAGCTTGCCGCCCTTCGCCTTGTCGCTCAGCGCCATCTTGAGGCCGAGAGTGCGAATCTTCTTGTTCAGCGCGTGGCCGAAAGTGCGGGCCCGGGGGCCATGCGCCTTGCCGCCGCCGATGAAGATCGGTGCCTTGCGGTCGCCGTGGCGAGCCGTACCGCCGCCCTTCTGGCGACCGAACTTCTTGCCGGTGCGGGCGACGTCGCTGCGCTCGCGCGCGGCGCGGGCCGGACCGCGGCGCTTTTCAAGCTGCCACGCCACAACGCGGTGCAGGATGTCGGCACGCGGATCGACGCCAAAGACGTCGTCGCTCAAATCGATGTCGGCGCCAGCCTTGCCATCGAGGGTCTGAACCTTGACCTTCATGATCAGGACTCCTGTGCGCTGTCGGTGGTCGCGGTGTCGACGACAGCCTCTTCGGCCGGCGTTTCGACCGGCGCGTCAGCCGGGGCGGTGTTGGTGTTGGCCGCGCTCTTGATGCCCGCCGGATAGGGGGCTTCGGGGTGGCGCGGGAGTTTCACCGCATCGCGAACGAGCAGCCAGCCACCCTTCGAACCCGGGACCGAGCCCTTGACGAAGAGAAGACCGCGCTCGGCGTCGGTGCGGACGATTTCGAGATTCTGCTGGGTGCGGTTGCGAGCGCCCATATGGCCAGCCATCTTCTTGTTCTTGAAGACGCGACCCGGATCCTGGCGGTTACCCGTCGAACCGTGTGCACGGTGGCTGATCGAGACGCCGTGGGACGCACGCATACCGCCGAAGCCCCAGCGCTTCATCGCGCCGGCAAAGCCCTTGCCCTGCGTCACGCCCTGGATGTCGACGATCTGACCAGCGACGAAATGGTCGGCCGACAGTTCAGCGCCCACATCGAGCGTCGCATCGTCGGCGACGCGAAATTCCACAAGCTTGGCCTTGGGTTCGACTTCGGCCTTGCCATAGGCGCCACGCTGCGGCTTTGCCACATTCTTGGCCTTGGCCGTGCCGGCCCCGAGCTGGACGGCCACATAGCCGTCGCGTTCCTTATCGCGCACGGAGACGACCTGGCAGCCTTCGAGGCTCAGAACGGTGACGGGCACGTGGCGGCCGTCGTCCTGAAACAGGCGGGTCATCCCCATTTTCTTCGCGATCACGCCAGTGCGCATGATCTTCACTCCTCAACAGAGGCCGGGCGGACCATTCCGCACGGCTTGCGGGACCCATCGGGGCATGCCCCGCCGGAACCCTCCCAGCCCATAATTTCGATGCATCGCCCCGTCCGGGCTGAGATGCCGCCTTCCCGATGGGTTGACGGCGAGACGGGGGACGCAGCCCGGACCTTGATGCCTTCGATGAGGCGGTCCGGCGGTATCCACCCTATCGTCGGTCCGGATCGTTCCGGACTGATGCCATCGCCGAAGCGTCTGGCCGATAGAGACCCCGGATCAGATCCGGGGCTGTGTTGGCTCAGGCCAACTTGATCTCGACATTCACGCCCGCTGCGAGGTCGAGCTTCATCAGCGCATCGACCGTCTGCGGGGTGGGCTGCACGATGTCGAGCAGCCGCTTGTGGGTTCGCACCTCGAACTGCTCGCGCGACTTCTTGTCGACATGCGGACCGCGGTTCACGGTGAATTTCTCGATGCGCGTCGGCAGCGGGATCGGACCGCGAATGAGAGCGCCCGTGCGACGCGCCGTGTCGGCGATGTCGGTCGTGGCCTGATCGAGCACGCGGTGATCAAAGGCCTTCAGGCGAATGCGAATATTCTGCGTTTCCATGACTGTTCCAGTCGAATCCCGTCTGACGATGCGAAAGAGCCGAAATGGCCTGTCCCGACCCCCGCAGGGAGGCCGGTGAGGCCATCAAAATTCCTAAAAGCTACGAGCCGCGCGACTCAACCGAATCGCGCGGCTCGCGGCCCTATATTACTTTGTGATCGAGGCGACAACCCCTGCGCCGACCGTGCGGCCACCTTCGCGAATCGCGAAGCGCAGACCCTGGTCCATGGCGATCGGAGCGATCAGCTTGACCGACAGCTGGACGTTGTCGCCCGGCATGACCATTTCGGTGCCCTCGGGGAGGATGACCTCGCCCGTGACGTCCGTGGTGCGGAAGTAGAACTGCGGACGATAGTTCGCAAAGAACGGCGTGTGACGGCCGCCCTCGTCCTTCGACAGGACGTAGACTTCCGAGGTGAACTCGGTGTGCGGCGTGATCGAGCCGGGCTTGGCCAGAACCTGACCACGCTCCACTTCCTCACGGCCGACGCCGCGGATCAGCGCACCGATGTTGTCGCCGGCTTCGCCCTGGTCGAGCAGCTTGCGGAACATTTCGACGCCGGTGACGACGGTCTTCTTGGTGTCCTTGATGCCGACGATCTCGACTTCTTCACCAACCTTGATCACGCCGGTTTCGACGCGGCCGGTGACGACGGTGCCGCGACCCGAGATCGAGAACACGTCCTCGATCGGCATCAGGAAGGGCTTGTCAAGCGGACGCTCGGGCTGCGGGATCCAGCTGTCGACGGCTTCCATCAGCTTCAGAATGGCTTCCTTGCCGATGTTGTCGTCGCGGCCTTCGAGGGCGGCAAGAGCCGAACCCGCGATGATCGGAATATTGTCGCCGTCGAAGTCGCGCTTCGAAAGCTCCTCGCGGATTTCGAGTTCGACGAGCTCGAGCAGCTCGGGGTCGTCGAGCTGGTCAACCTTGTTGAGGAACACGACCATGGTCGGAACGCCAACCTGCTTCGCGAGCAGGATGTGTTCCTTGGTCTGCGGCATCGGGCCGTCAGCGGCCGACACGACGAGGATCGCACCGTCCATCTGGGCGGCGCCGGTGATCATGTTCTTCACATAGTCGGCGTGGCCCGGGCAGTCGACGTGGGCATAGTGGCGCGCATCGGTTTCATATTCGATGTGCGCGGTCGAGATGGTGATGCCGCGCTCGCGCTCCTCGGGGGCCTTGTCGATGTTCGCGAAATCGACGGCGGTGCCGCCCTGGATTTCCGACAGGACCTTCGAGATCGCCGCAGTCAGCGAGGTCTTGCCGTGGTCGACGTGACCGATGGTACCAATGTTGCAGTGCGGCTTCGTCCGCTCAAATTTAGCCTTAGCCATGTTCTTGAACCTTCTTGTTCGATGTTTGGGTTGATCAGTCGTGGACGAGCCCTGCTGAATCAGGCGCCGCCCTTAATCACTCTTGGCGCGCGGTGCAAGTCCGCGCTCGTGCTGGCCTTGCCGCGCGGCACGAGACCGCGCGGCTTTGACCCATCAGGCCATCTTGGCCTTCACTTCCTCGGCGACGTTGTTCGGCACTTCTTCATAGTGCGAGAACTGCATCGTGTACTGCGCGCGGCCCTGGGTGAACGAGCGCAGCTGATTGACGTAACCGAACATATTGGCAAGCGGGACCATCGCTTCAACCACCTGGGCGTTCCCACGGCTGTCGGTGCCCTGGATCTGCCCGCGGCGGCTGTTGAGGTCGCCGATCACGTCGCCCATGAATTCCTCAGGGGTGACGACCTCGACCTTCATCACCGGCTCGAGCAGCTTGATGCCGGCCTTCGCCGCGACTTCACGCATCGCCGCACGGCCAGCGATTTCGAACGCCAGCGCAGACGAGTCAACGTCGTGGTACGCACCGTCGGTCAGGCGGATCTCGAAGTCGATGATCGGGAAGCCGATCATGTGACCATTCTCGGCCGCTTCGCGCATGCCCTTTTCGACCGACGGGATATATTCGCGCGGAATGTTACCGCCCTTGATCTCGTCGATGAAGGTGATGCCCGAACCGCGCTCGCCGGGCGAGACGCTGACCTTGACGCGGCCGAACTGGCCCGAACCGCCCGACTGCTTCTTGTGGGTGTAATCGACATCGACAGGCTTCGCGAGCGACTCGCGGTAGGCAACCTGCGGCGCACCGACATTCGCCTCGACCTTGAACTCGCGCTTCATGCGATCGACGAGGATGTCGAGGTGAAGCTCCCCCATGCCCTTGATGATCGTCTGGCCCGATTCATGGTCGGTCGAAACGCGGAACGAGGGATCCTCGGCCGCGAGGCGGTTGAGCGCAATGCCCATCTTTTCCTGGTCGGCCTTGGTCTTGGGTTCGACCGACAGCTCGATCACCGGCTCAGGGAATTCCATACGCTCAAGGATGATCGGCGCGTTGGTCGCGCAGAGCGTGTCCCCGGTCGTGGTTTCCTTGAGGCCAGCAAGCGCGACGATGTCACCCGCATAGGCTTCCTCGATGTCCTCGCGGCTGTTCGCGTGCATCAGGAGCATGCGGCCGATCTTCTCGCGCTTGTCCTTCACCGAGTTCAGGTAGCTGCCCTTGGTGAGGGTGCCCGAATAGATGCGTGCGAAGGTCAGCGAGCCGACGAACGGATCGTTCATGATCTTGAACGCCAGCAGCGACAGCGGCGCCGAGTCCGACGTCGCGCGCGTGTCGGGCTCATCGTTCGCCGGGTTGATGCCCTGCACGTCGGGGATGTCGAGCGGGCTCGGCAGATAGTCGACAACCGCGTCGAGCAGCGCCTGCACGCCCTTGTTCTTGAACGACGAGCCGCACAGCACCGGCACGAATGCTTGCGCCAGCGTGCCCTTGCGGATCAGCGCCTTCAGCGTCGCCACGTCGGGAAGGTTGCCTTCCAGATAGGCTTCCATCGCCTCGTCGTCCTGCTCGACGGCAAGTTCGACCAGCTTTTCGCGATATTCGGCGGCCTTGTCCTTCAGGTCGGCCGGGATTTCTTCATAGAAGAATTCCGCGCCCAGGCTCTCGTCCTTCCAGATGATCGCGCGCTCGTTGACGAGGTCGACGAGACCGACGAAGTCGCTCTCGGCACCGATCGGCAGGTAGAGGACGGCCGGGGTTGCGCCCAGGCGATCGATGATCGTCTGCACGCAGTAATAGAAGTTGGCGCCGGTGCGGTCGAGCTTGTTGATGTAGCACATGCGCGGAACGCCGTATTTTTCGGCCTGACGCCACACGGTTTCCGACTGGGGCTCAACGCCGGCAACGCCGTCGAACGCGGCGACCGCGCCGTCGAGGACGCGAAGCGAGCGCTCGACCTCGATGGTAAAGTCGACGTGACCCGGAGTGTCGATGATGTTCAGGCGATGCTCGGGGCCATTGCCTTCGTCAGCCTTCCAGAAACAGGTCGTCGCCGCGGACGTGATGGTGATGCCGCGTTCCTGTTCCTGTTCCATCCAGTCCATCGTCGCGGCGCCGTCGTGAACTTCGCCGATCTTGTAGGACTTGCCGGTGTAATAGAGAATGCGCTCGGTCGTGGTGGTCTTGCCGGCGTCGATGTGCGCCATGATACCGAAATTGCGATAGCGTTCGAGCGGATGGCTGCGTGCCATGATCTTTTCCTTGGGTTTTGGGGGAGGCTTTTGGCCGCCCCCGATATAGGAAGTTTCCTTGCGATTACGAGACGCGAGAGGCGTCTCGCAGGCGCTTACCAGCGATAGTGGCTGAAAGCGCGGTTCGCTTCGGCCATGCGGTGCGTGTCTTCGCGCTTCTTCACCGCGTTGCCGCGGTTGTTCGACGCGTCGAGCAGTTCGCCCGACAGACGCGCGGCCATCGTGGTTTCGCTGCGGTTGCGCGCCGCGGCGATCAGCCAGCGGATCGCGAGCGCCTGCGCGCGGTCGGGCCGAACTTCGACGGGGACCTGATAGGTCGCACCACCGACGCGGCGGCTGCGCACTTCGATGTTCGGGCGGATGTTCGCCAGCGCTTCGTGGAACACGCTCAGCGGTTCCTTCTTGGCACGGGCTTCCACCGACTCGAGCGCACCATAGACGATGCGTTCGGCGACGGACTTCTTCCCGTCCAGCATGACGCTGTTCATGAATTTCGACAGCACGACATCCCCGAAACGGGGATCGGGCAGGATTTCGCGGCGTTCAGGACGACGACGACGAGCCATGGGATATTCCTTTGCAACAGCATCCCGGCGCAGCGCGCAACGGGATGATCAAATAGCCGAAAAAGCGGTCCTTACTTCGGACGCTTCGCGCCGTACTTCGAACGGCTCTGCTTGCGGTCCTTCACACCCTGCGTATCGAGCACGCCGCGCAGGACGTGGTAACGCACACCGGGAAGGTCGCGCACACGGCCGCCGCGGATCAGCACGACGCTGTGTTCCTGGAGGTTGTGGCCTTCGCCGGGGATGTAGGTGATGACTTCGCGGCTGTTGGTCAGGCGGACCTTTGCAACCTTGCGGAGCGCCGAGTTCGGCTTTTTCGGGGTCGTCGTGTAGACACGGGTGCAAACGCCGCGCTTTTGCGGGTTCGCTTCCATCGCCGGGACCTTGGACTTCACCTTCTGCGGAGTCCGGCCCTTGCGGACCAGCTGGTTGATCGTGGGCATGAATGCTTCACCTTTATGTGTCCGCCCATCGGAGCGAACGGTTACTCTACCGCGGTGGATGAAGCTCCGGCCCAGTCCGCCCGAAATGGCAGAAAACGGCCGACCTGATAACAGCAAAAGACCCCGGCGGATCAGCATGACCCCCCGGAGGCTTCATCCGCGCCAGCAATGTTCAAGCGCTGTTGTGACTCGAAACCGATGGAAGTCCGCCGCTTTCGAACGGGGCGCCCCTAGCGGCGATTCCCCTGCCGGTCAAGGCCGAAGCAGCTTGCAGCGCACGAATCCGCCCGATAGCGAAGGGCGATGCCCGCTGTCCGCCACGCCAGCTTCGCCCCGCATGTCGCATCCGACGCCCGGCTGCTGATTCTCGGCAGCCTGCCCGGCGCCCGCTCGCTCGCTGCGCGGCAATATTATGCCCATCCAACGAACCAGTTCTGGCGGCTGCTCGGCGCCGTCACCAGGCTCCCCCTCGCGTCGCTCTCCTACGAGGACCGCCTCGCCCAACTCGCCGCGGCGCGGATCGGCCTCTGGGACGTGATCCGCACAGCCGCGCGCCGAACCAGCAGCGACGGCGACATCCGCGATGCCGAGGTGCACGATCTTCCGGAGTTGGTCCAAATGCTGCCGGATCTGTGCATGATCGCCTTTAACGGCGGCAAGGCCGCAGCGATCGGACGGCGTCAATTGTCTACCACCGCCCGATCCATCATGCTGATTGACCTCCCCTCGAGCAGCGCCGCACACACGATCGGCTTCGACGCAAAACTGGCCCGATGGATGCGGCTGCGCGAGGCACTAGGCGGCTGATGCTTGCCGCAGCGGACCCGAGCTTTTAATCGGTGCGCCATGTTTCCCCGCATCGACCATATCGACAGCTGGATCTTTGATCTCGACAATACGCTCTATCCGCCGTCGGCGAAGCTGTTCGACCTGATCGACGATCGCATGGGCGCCTTCATCATGCGGCTGCTCGGCTGCGATGCCGAGGAGGCTCGGCGGGTGCAGAAGGGTTATTTCCACGATCATGGTACAACGATGGCGGGGCTGATGCGTCACCACGGCGTCGATCCCGAGCATTTCCTCACCGACGTCCACGCGATCGCGCTCGACCGCATCGCACCCGATGCGCGGCTACGCGCAGGGCTCGAGCGCTTGCCGGGGCGGCGGTTTGTCTTCACCAACGCCGACGCCGACTATGCCGCGCGGGTGCTCGATGCGCGCGGGATCGCCGACCTGTTTGACGGGATCTGCGACATCCGCATCACAGCCTATACCCCCAAGCCCGAGGCCGCGGCCTATGCGGCGATGGTCGGGCATCTCGGCATTGACCCGGCGAAGAGCCTGTTCGTCGAAGATATGGCGCGCAATCTCTCCCCGGCCAAGGCGCTGGGAATGACCACCGTGTGGCTGGACAATGGCAGCGAAAGCGGCCATCGCGACCACCGGCCGGAGCATGTCGACTTTCACGTCAACGACATCGGCGCCTGGCTCGACAGCTTGCCTTTACCCTGGGGATTTTCATGACGAGTGACCTGCAGACGACGATCGAAGCCGCTTGGGATGTCCGCGACACGCTGGGGGTGGCGACGCAGGGGCCAGTGCGCGAGGCGGTCGCGGCGGCGCTCGCGGGACTCGACGACGGCAGCCTTCGCGTGGCAGAGCGTGACGTCGCCGGCGCATGGCAGGTGAACCAGTGGCTGAAAAAGGCGGTGCTGCTCTCGTTCCGCCTCAACGACCTGGCGATCATCGAGGGCGGGCCCGACGGCGCGACCTGGTGGGACAAGGTTCCATCCAAATTCGCGGGCTGGCGCGAGAACCGCTTTCGCGATGCGGGCTTCCGAGCGGTGCCCGGCGCGATCGTGCGCCACGGCGCGCATATCGGCAGGGGGGCGGTGCTGATGCCGAGCTTCGTCAATATCGGCGCCCGCGTCGGCGAGGGAACGATGATCGACACATGGGCGACGGTAGGAAGCTGCGCGCAGATCGGCGCGAACGTCCATCTGTCGGGCGGCGCCGGGATCGGCGGCGTTCTCGAACCCTTGCAGGCTGGCCCGGTCGTGATCGAGGACGGCGCCTTCATCGGCGCGCGCGCCGAAGTCGCCGAGGGCGTGATCGTGCGCGAGGGCGCGGTGCTGTCGATGGGTGTCTATCTCGGCGCCTCGACCAAGATCGTCGACCGCGCGACCGGCGAGGTCGTCATCGGCGAAGTCCCGCCCTATGCCGTCGTCGTCCCCGGCTCGCTACCTGGCAAGCCGCTCCCCGACGGAACGCCCGGGCCGTCGCTCTATTGCGCGGTGATCGTGAAACGCGTGGACGCGCAGACCCGCGCCAAGACGGGGATCAACGAGCTTCTGCGCGATTGATCGTAGCCGGCGACAGGCAGGGAACGATGTCGGCGGTCCAGTCAATGTCGTAGGTGGCAGGTACAAGCTGGCGCGCGGGGCTGGGAGCAGCCCCACCCAGCGGATCGTAAAAGATCCAGCCCTTGCTGTTGTCAAAGTCGGCAATCCGTCCGTTATCGCGTCGCGCGCTAGCCGCATCGATTTCCCGTTTCTCGACGCGAAGGCCGCGTACCATGCGGATCGACCCGTCGCGATTATCGAACGCGCGATAATAGTTTTTCCCGAAGATTCGAGTGTCAAATCCGGACTTGAACGTCCAATCGGCCGCCTTGGTGGTGGATGGAAAGCGGACCGTCGTCACTCGGCAATCAAATTCAGGGGCGTTGTAGTAAGGAAGATCCTGATTCTGTTCGGGCGGGCGTACACGCTTCTCGGGCGGATTGAAGCCTCCGCCCGGCAGCGCAAGCGACCGGGCCCCGCCGCCGTCATTTTCCCAGTCGACCTCCCAGGTACCCACGATCTTCAACACGCTCGCCCGGGCCTTTTGATCATAATGCCATTCGGCTTCGTCGACCGTTTGCCAGGTGCTGCCGACCATTTCCCGGCGTAACACCCCGAGCAACTGGTCTGCGGTCAGGCTCGACATCTGCACTTGCTGCTGCAGACCCGCGATGCCCCGGCTGATGACGGTGTTCGTCACACGCGCTGGCTTGTCGAAGCCCGCTCGCGCGTCGATTTCGTAGAGCGTGAGCTCATCCGGTGTGCCGGCGGGCCGCCATTCACGTTTCTCGAGCGTACCGCCGCGCGCCTTCAGTGGCAGAACCCAACGATAATCAATGACCGGTTCGGTCGACGGAGTCGCCACCGGCGGCATCGTTCCGTCCAGCCAATAGGACGTACCTTCGATTCGCGCGCGCACGAGGACATGATCGAAGAGACTGGGGTTCGGCAGCCGTTCGTCGAAACCATCATCATTCCCCTGATTGTTCACGACGACCGCCTCTGCCTCGATCCCGAGTTCCGCGAGCAGGCCCAGCAAGAGCGCGGTCTTGCCTTTGCAATCGCCATAGCGGCGCTTCCAGGTTTCGTCCGCGGCGGCGGGGGTCAGATTACCGTTTCCCAGCCCCACGTAGATATAACGCACATCCTGCTGAACCAGCTTGAGCGCCGCGGCCGCCCGGTCGAGCGGGCGCGCGTGCGCGTGGGCGATTCGGCGCGCCTCGGCCTTGAGCGGCGAGCCCTCGGGAATGTGCGCGGCTTTGGCGTAAAGCGGGGCGAAATGCCGCGATACGGTCGCCCAATCCGGGAAATCGCTATACTCGACCACCCGTTGCCACTGGTAGCGCGCAGGCGCGTCCTTCGGCGGGACCAGCGTTTCCGGATTGTCAAAAAGGAAATCAATGCTGCGGTCACCGTTCCGCGCAGCCGCCGCCATGTAGGGGGTCATCCGGATACCGGGCTTCTGGCCCTCGTCCCAGCTCACGCCCATCCGGATACGGCCAGGCTGTGGATTGGGAAGAAGGACAAGGAGACCTGAATCCTGCTTGGCGAGCGTGGGATCGCTTGTCCGTGTGGTGAGGCCGACTTCAAGCTCGTCGCCGACGCGCAGGTCTGGCACACGCAATACGGCGGTCAACTCGCCGTCGAGCATGGCCGCCTCGAGCTGATCCTCGCGGCGCAGGATCTCAAAGGATGCGTCCTTGAGCACGTCGATCGTCTCGCCGTCGCGGTGCACGTTGATCATGTGTACGACGGGCGGGCCCGAGGCGGGGTTCCAGGCGATCGAGATATTGCCCAGTTGGAGCGCATTGGGATGCAGAATCCGCATCCGGTATCCCAGATAGTGCGCCTGCCCCTCATCGTCGAGATGCGCCAGAATATCTTGGCGACGAACGAAAAGCATCCCGCTCACCCCATCAGGGACGGGCATCAGCTCCGACGGGACCACCCAGTCCGGCGCGGGTCCCCGTTTAACCTGGTCGTCCTCAGCCTTTGCCCCATTTGCTAGCGCAAGCGCGAGCGCGAGCCCTATCCAACCCCTCTTGCCCAAATCGGTCCCCCCGTAATTTCCTGACATCATGTCGAAAATTTGCCCGAGCGCAAGGGGAGGCTAAAAATGGGTCCTAGCGCTCGTTCAGATAATAGCGCTCGCGGGCGCTCAGATCGTCATGGAGCTCATAAACGATCGGTTGACCTGTCGGGATTTCGAGACCCGTGATGTCGGCGTCCGAAATGCCCGAGAGATGCTTGACCAGCGCGCGCAGGCTATTGCCGTGCGCCGAGATCAGCACTGTCTTTCCCGCCCGCAGTTCGGGCGCAATCGCCCTTTCATAATAAGGGAGGACGCGGGCAATCGTGTCCTTCAGGCTTTCGGTCGCGGGGACCTCGATGCCCGCATAGCGCGGGTCGCCAGCGAGGTCATAGGGCGAACCCGCGTCGAGGGGCGGCGGCGGCGTATCGAAGCTGCGGCGCCAGATCTTCACCTGCTCGTCGCCGTGCTTCGCCGCGGTCTCGGCCTTGTCGAGTCCGGTGAGGCCGCCATAGTGACGTTCGTTGAGATGCCAGTCCTTCGTCACGGGCAACCACAACCGCCCCATCGCCTCAAGCGCGAGGTTCAGCGTCTTGATCGCGCGCGTCTGAACCGAAGTGAAACAGGTCGCCGGGGCGATCCCCTTCGCCTTCATCAACTCGCCCGCGGTCCATGCCTCTGCGGCACCCTTTTCGGTAACGTCGACGTCCCACCAGCCGGTGAAGCGATTTTCGAGATTCCATTGCGACTGGCCGTGACGAATGAGGATGAGCTGCGGCATGAGCGGTCCTTTGGCAGGAGGGGATTCGCCGCCCTTTAGCCGGGCTTTCTCCCGAAGGCCAACACCCCTCTTGAAATGGTTTCTGTGGTTACCAGATTGGCGTCATCCGGCCGCCGCTACGGGGCCGGAGGAGGCTGCGGCACGGTGCCGCTGCCCCATGACTTCGCTTTTTGAAGGAAGGAATGAACCATGCGTAACAGTTTTGACTGGACCCCCTATCGCCGCTCCACTGTCGGCTTCGACCGGTTGTTCGACTTTCTCGAAAACACGGGCTCGGCGGACAATTACCCCCCGTTCGATATTGAGAAGATCGCCGACGACCACTTCCGCATCACGGTCGCGGTCGCGGGCTTCAAGAATGACGAGATCGATATCACCGCCCAGCAGAACATGCTGACCGTCAGCGGACGCAAGGCGGCAGCGAAGGAAGGTGAAGAGCGCAAGCTGCTCTATAGCGGCATCGCGACGCGCGCATTCGAGCGCCGCTTCCAGCTCGCCGATTTCGTGCGCGTCGAAGGCGCCGACCTCGCCGACGGGCTCCTCACAATCGACCTGGTGCGCGAAGTGCCCGAGGCGATGAAGCCGCACAAGATTGCCATCGGCGGCACGCAGCCTGTGCTCGAGGACAAGAAGAAGGCCGCCTGACGCGCCTCCCTTCGAGCAGTCTGATGATGAACGGGGTCCGGTTAGCTGCCGGATCCCGTTTGTGCCTCTAGAGCGGCCGCGTCATGAAGCGACTGAACGGGTCGGGGCGGTAGTCGGCAAAAGGCTCGCATTCAACGAAGCCGTGACGGCGGTAAAGCGCATGTGCGGGCTCGAAGGCGGCGCCTGACCCTGTCTCGAGACTCAACCGCTCGAGTCCCCGCGCTTTGGCCTCCGTCATGATGTGGGCCAGCATGCGGGCTGCAACGCCGCGGCGCAGGAAGGCATCGGCGGTGCGCATCGACTTGACCTCGCCGTGGCGCGCATCGAGCATCTTGAGCGCGCCGCAGCCTGCAAGCTTCTCGTCCAGATGAATCGACCAGAAGGTGACGCCCGGCGTCTTCAACCCCTCGAAATCGAGGAAATGACAGCTTCCAGCTGGCGAATTCGCGAGCATCCCCGCGAAATGCCGCTCGAGGAGCGCACGGATCGCAGCGCCCGACAGATCGTCCTCGACGATCCGCCAGGCGGCGCTCACAGCATCTGGTCCAGCGTCTGAAGGCAGGCGTGCGCGAGCAGCTTGGAGCGTTCGGGCGACCAGCCCGCAACAGGATCCGGCAAGTCGCGATTGTCCTTGAACGGCATTTCGAGCGTCATCGACACCGCGCCGAAGCGTTCGGCGAGCTGAGTGGTCGACATCGTCAAATTCGCCTGGCCGGGCGCCGACTGTTCATAGCCGAGCTCAATCTGGAAATCGGGGCTGTTCTTCGCGAGTGCGGCCTGGAAGGCGAGAAACTTTGCCATCTGCTCGCCTTTCAGCGATGGAATCCCCTCGAACCCTGCAAGAAAGACCGCGGGAATCGCTTCGTCGCCGTGGACGTCCATCGCCCAGTCGACCCCGCTCTCGTCCATTGCGCCTCGCACGCACAGAACCTCCGGACTGCGCTCCGCCGAAGGATCGTGCCACTCGCGGTTGAGGTTCACGCCCGCATAGTTGGTGCGCAGATGGCCGCGGCGCGAGCCATCGGGATTCATGTTCGGGACAATGTGCAACCGGCACTTCTGCCGCAGCGAGCGAGCATGCGGATCGGCAGGATCGGTCAGCTTCTCAAGCGCGCCTTCCATCCACCATTCTGCCATGCTTTCGCCGGGGTGCTGGCGCGCATAGAGCCAGACCTGAACCGGCCCCGTACCCATTTCGAGGCAGTCGATCGGCTGGCCTTCAAGGCTGGTGCCGAGACAGCGATGGGTAACGCCTTCGCATTCGGCGACCGAGGCGACGAGATCATGATGCCGCTCCATCGAATAGGGCGCAAAATAGGCGATCCACAAAAGCGGACTTTCGGCGGTGTGCCGGATGGTGAGTGTGCCGTCAGCATATTCGGTGTCGAGACGGAACCAGTTTTCGCGGTCGGTACTTGCGCAGGCAGCATAGCCCGGCCAGCCATCGGGATAGGCCGAACCCGCAAGGCCTGCGATGGCAAGTTCAAGTTCATCGCCGACCGCGCAGGCCACGCGAAAGTGAAACCATTGATAGAAGTCGGATTCGCGATCCTTGCGGATCGAAAGGCGGGCGGCCGTCCCGTCGAGCGACTCCACGACGATGTTGCCGCTATCGAAGGCGGCGTTGATGCTGATTGTCATGGTACGCTGATAGTGCGTCCGGATTCGCCGGGGAAGTCCTTGAATAAGGCTTCGGCCAATTTGGCGGCGGCGAGCGACGGTTGCGCGGCCGGGGCCTTTACCGGCACCGCGGAAATCGCACGGCCTTCCCACAAGGCGCGGCCCGTTGCAGCATCGTCGAGCCGCACGGTCAGCTGCAGATCCTGCATCTGGCGCGGCCCGCCGCCCAGATTGAAGCCGATACCAAGCCCGACGCCCGAGCCGTAGCTGCCGGTAGAACCGCCGACGCCGACCGAAACAGGCGAGCGCTTTCCCGCCGCCGCGTGATCACTGCGCTCAAATCCGATGCGGACCTTGATTGGGGCGGTGCTTTCACCCGCGCCTTCGGCAGCGACGAGGCCCTGCAGCTGCAATTGGCGCTCAACCGCCATGCGATAACTGTTCCATTCAAGCGACGGCTGGCCGCCGGGGCTCATGGCGGCCGGATCGGCGATCGGCGCGCTGTCGACGACATAGCGCGTCCCCGGCGCCCAGCCCGCTGGCGCAGCGGTGTGGAAGCGCGTGACCTCGAAAGGCGGAACGGGGGTGGCGCAGGCCCCGAGAGCGAGCGTGGCGGGGCCGAGCAAAACGGCGGAAAGATGGCGCATCATGAGTTCATGATGCGCCAGAGAAGCTGGCTTGGCAATGAACGGTGCGCACTGCCGCAGCGGCGGCGCCGGGCCGGTCCAGCTCGGCACGCAGGCCGGTTCCACAGCCGTGAACCCGGCAACTCAGCGATAGAAGATATGGTTGTCGATCTGCGCGACGCGCGTCTTGCGCCAGCCCGGCGAGACATAGCGCGCGTGGAAGAAAAGCGCACCGGGCGCCCTGGTCTTCCAGCGGTCGTCGCGCGCGATCTGTGCGATCGCTAGCGCATTGCGCCACTGGAGGCTCGATTCGCGGATCTTCGGCATCTTGCCCTGCCGCACGAAGCTGAATTGGCTGCGCTGATGGACCACGCCGCAATAGCTTGCAGGGAAGCGGCCCGACTCGGCCCGATTGATGATCACATGCGCGACAGCGAGCTGGCCGGCGAGCGATTCGCCACGCGATTCAAAATAGACCGCTCCGGCAAGACAGCGCAGTTCGCGGTCAATGGTCGCGGGGGGCGGGGTCGCATCGACGAGCGCCGCAAGCGTTGCGGCGGTAACCGGCTTGTCCGCCGCATCGCTGTGTGCTGCGGGCTGCTCGGGGGTCTTGGCATTCACGTCGAGCGGGATTTCGGTCGGGGTCGACGGGTCGGCGGTTTCAGCCGATGGGCGCGTCTCGGCGCCCGGAAGGATGATGGTCGGGGTGTTGGCGTCGGCGCCAAGGCCGGTTGCGAAACCGGGTTCGGCCAGCAGCAGCAGGGGAACCACGGTCAGGCCCACGGCAGCCATGCTGGCGGCGTTCAAAATGCGACTCATATTTTCCGTCAAAAGGGCGGCTGATGGACCGGAACTTTCAAGACAGGCGGGAGCTATGCTGTATGCCGCCTGCGGTCATCATCCGACTGCGTGTCCGAACCGTTGAGCCGGAATTTCAGGGCAAAGCCCGAAAATCCGCGGGACGACCTACGCGTTACTGAGGTGCGCGCCAGCTATTGTGCGGCGCAGCAATGTCAAGCAAGTGCGCCCCATTCAGCGACGAGTCGTGGCGCATCCGCGATATCCAGTTCAATGACCCACAGGTCGGGATCGGCCCTGCGGCGCCGCTCGACATAGGCAGACTGCGCTTGCGAATTCGCGGGATCTTCGGGCCCGACCGCATCCCAGATATAGTCGCCACCTGGCGTGAAGCGCCGCTCGAGAAGGGGTCCCGCGGCGCTGCGGTCTCGGCACTGAACAAGAATATTTCCGGCCCGCTCATCGCCCGCCGCGAGCACGGCGGCGAATCCCCCCGCGGCCTCCGCCCGGCGGAGGAGCAAGTCGACGAGGAAACGGCTCGTCAGCCGGCTCACGGGTGTATCGCAGGCGCGGCGTCAGGCCGCGTCACGCGTTTCGGAATCGGCAAGCAGCGCATAGAGCGCCTCGTCGCTCTTCGCGCCGCGCAGCCGCTCGGCCACGGCTTCGTTACGCAGCATCCGAGACACGCCCGCGAGTGCCTTCAGATGATCGGCCCCCGCATCGAGCGGCGACAGGATCACGAAGAGGAGGTCGACAGGGAGCCCGTCAACAGCCTGGAAATCGATGGGCTTTGCAAGCTGCAGAAACAGGCCGCGTACTCCCGTGAGATCGGCGAGCTTTGCGTGGGGCAGCGCGATGCCGCGCCCGAATCCCGTCGAGCCGAGCCGCTCGCGTTCGAGCAGCGCTTCGGCAACTTCGCCAGCGTCAAGGCCGAGCGAGCGGCTCGCGAGATCGCCGACGAACGGGAAAAGCGCCTTCTTCGAATCGAGCTGCACATGCGCACGCACGGTCGCAGGATAGAGGAGAGAGGATAGGTTCATGGGTCTGGTCAAATCTGTCAAAGCGTCGGGACGAGCCGCCCGATTCATCGGTTGGCGATCGGTCGCGGATCGGTCGTGGCAGGCCCGCCATCCAGGCATTGGGCGTCAATGGGCGCGGCCCTTAGGACGGATGGCGGAGAAAATCCAGCCCCCTATTGCGGTTCGACCCAGCCGATCGTGCCGTCGCGGCGCCGATACACCATATTATGAGCGCCGGTCCGGCCGTTGACGAACAGCAGTGCATTGGTATCGCGCAGGTCGAGCATCATCACCGCATCCGATACGCTTGCCGTGGGAATATCGACGCGCGTTTCTGCGACAATCGCCGGCGCGTCGCCCGGTTCCTCATCCTCGCTGCCGACGTCGAAGACGGTATAGCTTGCATTATCCTGAATCTCGTCGAGGGTCGCGGACGGCTGGCTGGGACTGCTCTTGTCCTTGAGCCGTCGCATATAGCGGCGCAGCTGTTTCTCGATGCGCTCGGCCGCACCCTCGAACGCGACGTGCGCGTCCTGCGCCTGGCCGTGCCCCTTGAGGACAAGCCCCTGCATCACGTGCGCGACAATGTCGCACTGGAAGCTGTCATGCGGGCCTTTCCCAAAGATCGCGTGCGCCCCAATCGCCCGCGAGAAATATTTGTCGGCAATCGCGTTCATCCGGTCCGACACATGCGCCTGCAGCGCTTCGCCGGTTTCGATCTGGTGGCCAGAGACGCGGATTTCCATTGCTCTTCTCCTTCGAGGGTCTCAGCGGCCGCCGCCGGAGGCGGCCGTCACGGACTATCGTGCCACAATGGCTGGTGCAGTGTGGCCACGAATTCTGCATGACGCGCGAGCTCGGCGGGAGTTGCGGCGTGCGGCCGCGGCTCACGGAACGGACGGGACGGAGCGGCTGCGCTGCCGGGCAGCATCACGGTCGTGCGGCCGCTTATAGCCGTGCTCGCCGCAAGCCCCAGGCCGATCTGCCGGCCGCCGGTCATTTCAATGTAGAGATGTGCAAGCAGCTCGGCGTCGAGCAGCGCGCCATGCTTGACGCGATGACTGCGATCGATCCCGTAGCGGGTGCAGAGTGCGTCAAGGCTGTGCTTTGCCCCGGGATGCAGCTTGCGCGCCATCTGCACCGTGCAGCACATACGCGTCATATCGAGCAGGGGCCGGCCTGCGCGTTCGAGCTCGGCGTTGATAAATCCGAAGTCGAACGCGGCATTGTGAGCGACCATCGGCGCATCGCCCAAAAACGCAAGCAGCTCGTCGGCGCGTTCCGCGAACAGCGGCTTGTCGGAAAGAAACTGGATCGACAGGCCGTGGACGGCTTCGGCTTCCGCCGGCATGTCGCGTTCGGGGTGGAAATAGGCGTGGAAGGTCCGCCCCGATTCGCGGCGGTCGATCAGTTCGACACATCCGATTTCGACCAACCGGTGTCCGGATCGAGGATCGAGTCCCGTCGTTTCGGTATCGAAAATAATCTCACGCATCGAAGCTTCAATCTGGACCTTATCGGGCGCGGAAACAAGAGGTGATGGCGCGAATCTGGCGATGCGTCTCGCTTTTGGGGCGCCCGGTTTCGATCACGAAATCGGCGCGCGCACGCTTGACACGGTCGGGCACCTGAAGCGCGCGGATTGCCTTGAACTTTGCCTTGCTCATACCGGGTCGGCGCAGGACGCGGCGACGTTGAACCCAGAGCGGCGCCGAGACCACGGCGACCGCCCCGACGCGGCGAAAACCGCCTTTTTCGAAGAGCAGGGGAATGTCGAGAACGACAACGTCGCGCGCGCGGTGACGCGAGAGAAAGCGCTTCTGCGCGCGCGCGACCGCTGGATGAATGATCGCCTCAAGCGCGGCGAGTTCGTGGCGGTTTCCCAGTACGCGCGCGCCGAGCTTTTGCCGATCGACGCCCTGTGCCCCGGTGGTGCCGGGAAAGCGCGCCTCGATCGCGCCAACGAGCGCGCCGCCCGGTCCCTGCAGCCGATGGACCTCGGCATCGGCGTCAAAGACGGGCACGCCTTCGCGCTCGAACATGGCCGCAGCCGCGGACTTTCCCATGCCGATCGATCCGGTGAGCCCGAGAATGAAGGGGCGGCGAAGCCGCGATGCGGGCCGCTTATAGTGGGTCACGCGCTGAGCAACGCGCGCAGTTCATCGTCGCGCCCTTCGGGCGGCGACTGGCCGAAAAACAGCTCGAAGGCGAGCGCGGCCTGGCCGATCAGCATGTCGAGCCCGTCAACATGATCGAGACCCCGCGCTTCGGCCGCCTGGAGCAGCCCTGTGCGCAGCGGGGAATAGACAAGGTCGTACACGATTGCCCCCTCGGGCAATGGAGCAAGGTCGAGATTCAGCGCCGGCTGGCCCGTCATGCCCAGACTGCTCGCATTGACCAGAAGCGCCGCGGGGGGCAGCGGTGCATCGAGCGCCGCGGCTTGGCCCTTGAGGCCGAAGGCCGAAAGCAGGCCCATCGCCTTGAGCGGGCTGCGTGCGAGCATGGTAACCGGACCGACGCCCGCACGCGCGAGCGCAAAGAGGACCGCGCGCGCGGCGCCTCCCGCTCCGACCACCACGACGGGTGCACCGGCAAGGTCGACTTCAGCGAGGGGCGCGAAGAATCCCGCAGCGTCGGTGTTGGTGCCGATCAGCGACCCGTCACTTTGGTGCACGACCGTGTTCATCGCGCCGATCGTACCCCGGATATTGCCGGGGTCATCGACCAGATCCATGATTGCCTGCTTGTGCGGCATGGTGACGTTGCAGCCGCGCCAGACGGGATCGGCGCGGCGGTCGTCGATATAGGCGGCGAGGTCCTCAGGTTTCACATGTGCGCGGTCGTAATGCCCGGCCAGGCCGAGAGCATCGAGCCAGAAGCCATGGATCAGCGGCGATTTCGACTGGGCGATCGGGTCGCCTATCACTTCGGCATAGGGGAGGCTGTTCATGAGCGGGCGAGTCCGGTCGCGCGCAGCCAGGCGAGCAGCGGAAGCATCGGCATGCCGACGATGGTCCAAGGGTCGCCCTCGACCCGATCGAACAATTGCACGCCCGCTCCCTCGATCTCATAACAGCCGACGGTCCAGCGGATGCTGTCCCATTCGCGGTTCACATAGTCCGCGATGAAGGCGTCCGACAAGGGGCGCATCCACAGCCTCGCCTCGCCAATCGCGCGCCACACCGGCGCGCCGTCGCGCGCGACCACTGCGGCGCTGAACAGGCGGTGGCGCCCCCCCGCCATTCGCCGCAGATGCTGCGCGGCTTCGTCGGGGCTTTCAGGCTTCGTGAGCATGGTCCCGTCGTCGAGCGCGAGCGTCGAATCGGCGCCGATCACGGTAACGCCCGGAAGCCGCGAGGAAATCTTGACGGCCTTCGCTTCGGCGAGCGCGTCGGCAATATTGCGGGGAGTGTGGCGGGCGGCGAGCAGCGCCGCCGTCATTGCCTCCTCGTCGACATGCGCGGCCGTCGTTTCGAAATCAAGCCCGGCGGCCCGGAGCATCGCGGCGCGGCCGCTGCTTTGCGAGGCGAGGACGAGCGCGCTCATCCCGCGGTCCGATCCTCGACCAGCTTGATGACCGCGGCGGCGGTTTCCTCGATTGATCGGCGCGTGACATCGATTACGGGCCAGCCATTGTCGGCGAACATGCGCCGCGCGTACGCGAGCTCGGCCTTGACGCGCTCTTCGTCGACATAGGCGGTCTCGGGTGCCTGGTTGAGCGACAGGAGGCGGTTGCGCCGCACCTGTACAAGCCGATCGATTCCCGTCGTCAACCCGACGACGAGGGGACGCTTCAGCGTAAAGAGCGTGTCGGGGGGCGGTGACTCCGGGACGATCGGGATGTTCGCGGTCTTGAAGCCGCGATTGGCGAGATAGATGCTCGTCGGCGTCTTCGATGTACGCGACACCCCCGCAAGAACAATGTCGGCCTGCTCCCAATTTTCCCAGCCGATACCGTCATCGTGCGCGACGGTGAACTGGATAGCCTCCACGCGGGCGAAGTAGGCGGCGTCGAGCACATGCTGCCGCCCCGGCCGCGCCTTCGCCTCTTGTCCGAGCATGCGCGAAAGCGCATCGGTGACGGCGTCGAGCGCCGGAACGGTCGGCAGGTTGAGAGTTGCAGCCCGCCGCTCAAGGCTCGCGCGCAGCTCGCCGTTGACGAGCGTGAAGAGGATCATGCCCGGGCTCGCCTGCACCTCGGCCATGATGCGATCGAGATGGGATTCGGATCGCACCATCGGCCAGAAATGACGCACCACCTCGACATCGTCGAACTGCGCAATCGCCGCCTTGGCAATATTTTCCAGCGTCTCGCCGGTGGAATCGGATATGAGGTGCAGGTGAAGGCGGCTCATCCTCCGAGCTTTCCGATGCACTGCATAAAAAGGCAAGCGGAGACGCGGGCCAAGCGCTGTGGATAAAATTGAGCACAAGCCGCGGGACAGGATCGGCAATCATGAATCATCCCGGCCGCTGCCGATTCCGTTCCACCCTTTGTCCACAGCAGGCAAATTTTATCCACAGGCTGTGAATTAGGCGAACGAAAGGGAGCGACTCTGTAGCAAGGGGCAGCCGATCGAAGAGTCAAGCTGTTGGCAAAGGCGGCGTGCGTGCCTAAAGCCGCGCTGTTCGACCGCCAACAACTACCGCAATCATTTTCTATATATGATTATGAAGATAGAAAGAGGGTCCGCGTGAAGGCGTCACCGAAGACTTTGCTGGCAACGCTGCGCGGAGTGCGGAACGAGCGGCCCGCGCTATGGCTGATGCGTCAGGCAGGACGCTATCTGCCTGAATATCGCGCGCTGCGGGAAACCAAGGGGGGTTTCCTCGAGCTCTGCTACGATTCCGAGGCGGCGGCCGAGGTGACGCTGCAGCCGATCCGGCGCTTCGGCTTCGATGGTGCGATCCTCTTTTCGGATATTCTCGTTGTCCCGCATGCGCTGGGGCAGAATCTTTGGTTCGAAGCGGGCGAGGGGCCCAGGCTCGCCCCGCCGCTGGTCGATGGCATTCTCGAAGCGCTCGAGGCGGCACCGCAACGGCTCGAACCCGTCTATGCCACCGTCGCGCGCGTCGCGGCGGCGCTGCCGCCCGAAACCAGCTTCCTTGGTTTTGCGGGAAGTCCCTGGACCGTTGCCACCTATATGGTCGCCGGCGCGGGATCGAAGGACCAGGCGGCCGCGCGGCGGCTCGCTTATGCCAACCCGTCCGCTTTCGACGCTCTGATCAACGCGATCGTCGATGTTACGGTGACTTACCTGTCCGGGCAGATCGAAAATGGTGTTGAGGCAGTTCAACTTTTCGACAGCTGGGCCGGGAGCCTCAGTCCAGCGCAGTTCGAACGCTGGGTGATCGCGCCGAACGCTCTTATCGTTCGCAGGCTGAAGGCGCTCCACCCCGACACGCCGGTCATCGGCTTTCCGAAAGGTGCGGGTGGCAAGCTGGCGGCCTATGCAAACGAAACGGGGGTCGCTGCGATCGGGCTTGACGAGACGGTCGATCCCGGCTGGGCCGACGCAGTGCTGCCGCCGCACCTGCCCGTGCAGGGCAATCTAGATCCCTTGGCGCTCGTCGCCGGTGGCGCGGCGCTCGATGCAGCGATCGATCGCATCCTTGCAGCTTTCCCCGCGCGCCCCCATATCTTCAACCTCGGGCACGGCATCGTTCCGGACACGCCGATCGCCCATGTCGAGCATCTGATCAGACGCGTTCGAGGCGGGTAGGTGATGACGGACTGGATCGGGTTTCTGGGGGTAACGATGCTTTGGGTGAAAGCGGCGCACGTGATTTTCGTCATCTTTCTGATGGCGGGCCTGTTCATGATGCCGCGCTTCTTTGTCTATCACCATCAATGCCCGGTGGGATCCGAAGAGGACAAGAAATGGATCGAGCGGGAGGATCGGCTGCGGCGCATCATCCTCAATCCGTCGATCATTCTCGTCTGGGTTCTGGGGCTGATGCTTGCGGTGAATGGCGGCTTTTGGTCAGAGGGATGGTTTCACGGCAAATTGCTGCTCGTCCTTCTGCTGTCGGGCTATCACGGATGGCTGGTCGGCTATTTCAAGAAACTGCGGCGCGGCGAACGCCCGCTGAGCGAAAGCCGGTTGCGGTTGCTTAACGAGGTTCCCGGAATCGCCGCGGCGATCATTGTCATATTGGTGATCGTTCGACCCTGACACTTCCCACGACGCAGCCCGATTGACTTGCACTGGCGTCGGTTATAGGGGCCGATCAACTCCCGCGCCCGCGCGGGCGGCGCGCCACCCGCGCCGCAGCTATCGAAACGGCCGTCCCCCGGTCGGATAGGCACCTCCGGTGCAATGACATAATGTTTATTTTTTCCTGAATTTTTCATCCTGGAATCATCCATGCATCTTAAAGAACTCAAGACGAAGTCGCCCGCGCAGCTTGTCGAAATGGCAGAGGATCTGGGGGTCGAAGGCGCGTCAACGCTGCGCAAGCAGGATTTGATGTTCTCGATCCTCAAGGAACTCGCTGAAGAGGGCGAGGAGATCATCGGGTCGGGGACGATCGAGGTCCTGCCGGACAGCTTCGGCTTCCTGCGTTCGTCCGAGGCCAATTATCTCGCCGGTCCCGACGACATCTATGTCTCGCCGAACCAGGTTCGCAAATATGGGCTTCGCACTGGCGATACTGTCGAGGGCGAGATCCGCGCGCCGCGCGATGGAGAGCGATATTTCGCGCTGACCAGGCTGATCAGCGTCAATTTTGACGATCCGGATGTCGTTCGTCATCGTGTCAATTTCGACAACCTCACGCCGCTCTACCCGAACCAGAAGCTGTCGCTCGACACAGTCGACCCGACGGTCAAGGACAAGTCGGCACGGGTGATCGACCTCGTCAGCCCGCAAGGCAAGGGGCAGCGCGCGCTGATCGTCGCACCGCCCCGCACGGGTAAGACTGTGCTTCTCCAGAACATCGCCAAGGCGATCACGGACAATCACCCCGAGGTCTATCTGATCGTTCTCCTCGTCGACGAACGTCCCGAGGAAGTTACCGACATGCAGCGCAGCGTGAACGGCGAGGTCGTCTCCTCAACCTTTGATGAACCCGCGACGCGCCACGTCCAGGTCGCCGAAATGGTGATCGAGAAGGCGAAGCGTCTGGTCGAACACAAGAAGGACGTCGTGATCCTGCTCGACTCGATCACCCGCCTCGGCCGTGCCTACAACACCGTTGTGCCCTCGTCGGGCAAGGTGCTGACCGGCGGTGTCGACGCGAACGCGCTTCAGCGTCCGAAGCGCTTCTTCGGTGCTGCGCGCAATATCGAGGAAGGCGGTTCGCTGTCGATCATCGCGACCGCGCTGATCGATACGGGCAGCCGCATGGATGAAGTGATCTTCGAGGAGTTCAAAGGCACCGGCAACTCCGAAATCGTGCTCGACCGCAAGGTCGCCGACAAGCGGATCTTCCCCGCGCTCGACGTGGGCAAGTCGGGCACCCGCAAGGAAGAACTGCTTGTCGAGAAGGACAAGCTCAGCAAAATGTGGGTGCTTCGCCGTATTCTCATGCAGATGGGCACGGTCGACGCGATGGAATTCCTGCTCGACAAGATCAAGGATTCGAAGACCAACGAGGATTTCTTCGACAGCATGAATCAATAAGGGTCCGGCGATGGCGGTGGTCGAGCATGCCTTGCTTCCCGTTCGGGTGGGAAGCGAAGCCGCGTTCGAGGCAGCCTTTGCCGAGGCACGCCCGCTGATCGAGGCTTCGCCGGGCTTTCTTTCGATCGAAATTCGCCGCCCGGTCGGAACCGGACAGCCTTATTTGTTGTTGGCAGAATGGAGTTCGGTTGCGGACCATCGCGATGGCTTCCGGCAATCCGATCGCTATCGGCAATGGCGGGCGTTGCTGCACCGCTTCTATGACCCTGTTCCAGAGGTCAGCTATTTCGGGGACCCGTTGTGATACTGGAAATTTTGACGCAAGCCGCCGCCGCGCAGACCTTGGGCGGGCCTGACGGAATCTGGGCGCATATCGTCGCCGATTTTTCGAACATCACCGAACCGGCTGCGCTGGCTGCTTTCCTGCAGGTGCTGATGATCGACATCGTCCTTGCGGGCGACAATGCAATCGTCGTCGGTGCGCTTGCCGCGGGGCTGCCTGCCGAACAGCGCAAGAAGGTGATCCTGATCGGCGTCCTTGCGGCGCTGGTTCTGCGAATCGCTTTTGCCCTTGTCGTGACCCAGTTGATGCAGATCGTCGGGCTGATCTTCGTAGGCGGGCTATTGCTCATCTGGGTCGCCTGGAAGATGTGGCGCGAACTACGCGAGGGCAGCCATTCGGCAGGGTCGCCCGAGATCGAAGGTGACGAGCATTCGGGGCTCAAACCCGCCAAGAGTTTTGCTGCCGCGGCTTGGGCGGTGGCGGTCGCAGATGTGAGCATGAGCCTCGACAATGTCCTCGCTGTCGCAGGCGCGGCGCGCGAGCATCCCGGAATTCTGATCGTCGGGCTGATTTTCGCGGTCGCGCTGATGGGCGTCGCAGCCAACATCATCGCCAAATATATCGAGCGCTACCGCTGGATCGCCTATGTCGGTCTCGCCGTGATCCTCTATGTCGCGGTCAAGATGATCCATGAAGGCTGGGTCGACCCCAGCGTCGGCATGGGCACGTTGTTCGGCTGAACGACTGAATAAAAATAGGGCCGGGGGATGTTGCATCCCCCGGCCCTTTGCTTATCCTCGATCTGTACGCGTTAGCGCCGGTAGACCGGCGTGTTGCTGTTCGTACCCTTCACGAGATCGATCGCATGGTCGCAGTCACGCTCGTAAATGTATGACTCGCCCGAGGCGACGATCTCGTGATTGGCGCCCTTCAGTCGCCAGCGCCATTGGCCAGCTTGCGGATATTTTTCGAAGTACATCGGTTTATTCCTCCTTTCTAGCGAAGTTGCGCTGGCCTTATCCATCAACAACATCTTGTGTGTCAAATATAACTTAAACACAATTTGTGGGATGGAGGGTCAAGGGTGATGAATCTTGTTGGATTTTCAATAATTCCAAATCATAGTTCTGAGCATGACTACTATTATTGTGCCGTGCGAAGCCAAGGTGGCCGCCAAGCTTGCGGGGTTCAAATCTGTTGCAATGCTCGACTATCTCCAGCGATCTGGAGTGTTTGTTGCATCGCGAAAAGACGGAAAGCGCCGCGGGAAAAAGCGCAGATATGACTTCCGGGATATTCTTGTTCTTAAGGCGATAAAGAGACTTCTTGATTCAGGAGCGTCCGTATCTAACCTAAAGAAGTCGCTATCTAATTTTCAAAAGATGAAGTGGTCTGCAGATGAAGCCTCGTTAGAGGATAAGGAAGGCGTCGTAAGATATCTCATCGTTAGCGGAGATTCGGTTTACCTCAAGCGCGATCCCAACATATTGATTGATATGTGTAAAAGCGGGCAGCTTACCTTCTCTTTCATCATCGATTTGGATAATCTTCACACTGAGCTGCGAGGTGACATGGGGTTGAAGGTGGTCGAGCAGCCGGAGTTTGCGTTCCCCGCGACTGGTTAGGATTCTGCGCGGAGGCTTTTTGTCCTCTTGGGCTTGGCAAGCTGAAATGGCTTCCCATCTGGCCAATATGTCGCCACTTCACATGACCCGCGTCGCCGTCGGTTGCGTCGACTATCCAGCGCTCCAGGCACGGATCGCCAATTACGCACGCGGCGGCGAAATTCGTTTCGCAACGCGGTTCAAGCCGAAGCGTGCCGATGAGCTGGTCGGGGGCCGGCTCCACTTCATCGTGCGGCACACGATCGTCGGGCGCGTTGAAATCCTGCGCTTCGAGGACCGCGACGACGGGCGGATCGACATCGTTTGCCGCGGGGTGCTCGAACGCGTGCATCCGCAGCCCAAGCGGGCCCACCAGGGGTGGCGTTATTTGACGGAGGCCGATGCGCCGCGGGGCATCGACGACGATAGCGGTATCGGCGACCTGCCGCCCGACCTATATCGCGAGTTGGCCGGACTCAGCCTGATCTAGCCGGGCGTTCCTTCGATCGCGGCGCGAAAACTGTCGGCGCGCGCCATTGCCCAGTAACGTGCACTCGCGACCGATCCGGGATCGTCGAGCAGGACGCCGCGCGGATAGAAATTATAGATGCGATCGATCGAATCCGAACGCGCCGAGTTGAGCCGTTCGTGCAGGTGATGCGGCCGGATCGCCCAGGGGCTATCGAGTCCCATCGCGCAGCTGATGTCCCACAGCGCCGAGACGGTCGATGCCTGGAAACGGCGGACACGCTCGGCCTTGTCGGGAACAACAAGCCCGCGCTGGCGGCCGGGGTCCTGCGTCGCAACGCCCGTCGGGCATTGGTCGGTATGGCATTTGAGCGACTGGATGCACCCCAGCGAGAACATGAACGCGCGTGCGGCATTCGACCAGTCCGCGCCGAGCGCGCAATTGACCGCGAGTCCTGCACCCGAATGCACCTTGCCCGACGCGGCAAGGCGGATTTCCTCCTTGAGCCCGCACCCGACGAGCGCGTTGCGCACAAAGATCAGCCCTTCGCGCAGCGGCATGCCAACCCGGTTGGAAAACTCGACGGGCGCAGCGCCGGTGCCGCCTTCAGCGCCGTCGATGACAATGAAATCGAGCCGGATTCCGGTCTCGAGCATTGCCTTCATGACGGCATAAATTTCGTGTGGCTGTCCGACACAAAGCTTGATGCCGACGGGCTTTCCTCCCGAAAGATCGCGCAATCTTGCGGCCCATTCGACCATTTCGATCGGGGTGGAAAAGGCCGAATGCGCCGATGGGGAAATGCAATCCTCGCCTTGGAGAACGCCGCGTGTCGCGGCGATCTCGGCGCTGACCTTGGGGCCGGGCAGCACCCCGCCATGACCGGGTTTCGCGCCCTGGCTGAGCTTGATCTCGATCATCTTGACCTGATCGTTCTGGGCGCAGTCGCGGAAGCGTTCGGGGTCGAAGCGGCCGCCTCCATCACGGCATCCGAAATATCCGCTACCCAGTTCCCATACGACGTCGCCGCCGTGAAGGCGGTGATAGGGGCTAAGGCCGCCTTCGCCCGTGTCGTGGTAGAAATTGCCCAGCCTTGCCCCGAGGTTCAGCGCTTCGATCGCCCGCGCGCCGAGCGACCCGAAGCTCATCGCCGAAATGTTGAGCAGCGCCGCCTCGTACGGACGCCGGCATTGGGAGGTGCCGACCTGGACGCGCTGCGTCCGGTCGTGGCCGACCTCCGGCGCGATGCTGTGGCTCATCCATTCATATTCGTCCGAATAGACGTCGAGCTCGGTCCCGAAGGGGTGCGCGTCGAGATCGCCCTTGGCGCGGGCATAGACGATATCACGCTCGGCCCGGGTGAAGGGACGTCCGTCAAACGGGCTTTCGACAATATAGGAATAGAGAAAGGGTCGCAGATCCTCAAAGAGCCAGCGGATGCGGGCGATCAGCGGATAGTTGCGGCGCAGCGTGTGCCGCCGCTGGAGCGCGTCATGGAGCGCGAGGAGCAGCAGCGGCACCCACAACAGCAGCGTCCAGCGCGCCGGCGGCCACCACGCCGCGGCTGCCGCGAGGAGGAGCAGGACTGGAAAGACGAGCCAGCGGTGCACGGCGCGCCTAGCTCGCCTGCGCGGCGAGCATCGCCGCCATCTTCTCCCACACCTTGTTGATGGCCTTGAGCGGGCGAACCATCACCTTGAAATCCTGAATTTTTCCGTCCTCATTCCAGCGAATGATATCGACGCCGTTGATCTGGATGCCTTCAAGCTCGGTCTGAAACTCGAGGCAGGCCTGACCGCCATCGGCAATCTCGCGCAGATAGCGAAATTTGTCGCCCCCAAGGACATGGCTCGCCGCATGGAGATAGGCGAACACCTTGTCGCGACCCTCCTGGGGCGTGTGGACGACGGGAGAATGGAAAACCGCATCTTCGGCGAGCAGCTCGCGCAAGTCCTGCGGGTCGCCGCCGCCCGCCATATAGGCGTGCCAGGCGGCGAGTCCCGGGTGGATGGTCACGCTAGCGCCTCGGCGAAGAAGGCGCGGGTGCGGCCGTCGGCGAGCTGGGCGCCCTCCTCGTTCCGGCGGTTGCCGCTCGTCGCGGCGAAGCCGTGATCGAGGCCGGGATAGTCGTGCAGTGTCACCTTGGGGTTCGGATCGAGCGCTTCGTGGATTTTCTGCTGCGCGGCATGGTCGACCAGATGGTCTTCGGTCGGGATATGGAGCATCAGCGGATTTGAAATTGCATGGGCTTCGTTCAGCATCGTGTCGATCATCACGCCATAATAGCCAACCGACGCGTCGATGTCGGTACGCGTGGCCGCCATATAAGCGAGGCGGCCGCCAAGGCAGAAACCGACGCAGCCGATCCGGTCGGCCCCCTGGTCGCGCAGCCACCGGATAGTCGCTTCGATGTCCTTGACCCCGAGGTCGGCATCATATTGTCCGTAGTATCCAAAAGCTTCCTGAAGTTCGGCTTCGACATCGGGGCTGAGTTCGACTCCGGGGGCGAAGCGCCAGAAGATGTCAGGCGCGATCGCGAGATAGCCCTCGGCCGCCCAATCGTCGCATTTCTTGCGGATTCCTGCATTCACGCCGAAGATTTCGGGGATCACGATAATCGCGCGCGCTGAATCCGCGTCGGGACGCGCGACATAGGCCGGGATATCGCCTTCGTTTTCGAGGGCGGGGATGGTTGTGTTGGTCGGGGACATGCGGGCTCTCCTGGCTCTTGCTTATCGACGATGAAAGCGCGAAGCTAGCGGCGCCGGGGGCGCGGCTCAAGCGCCAACACCCACGCGCGGACAGGAGACGGCGCATGAAATTCAATATTGAGGTGGATTGCACCCCCGAGGAAGCGCGTCGGCTGTTCGGCCTGCCCGACCTTGAACCACTGCACGATATTTATCTGAGCCGGGTCAAGGAGTTGATGGCAAAGGGCATCACCCCGGACATGGTCCAGGCGATGGTCAAGAGCTGGGTTCCGATGGGTGAAGGCGGACTGGGGCTCGTCCAATCCCTACTTGGGCAGTTCGGCGGAGGATTGATGGGCGGCGCAGCAAAGGCGCCCGACAGTGACGACGGCGGCAAGCCCGCGCGGGGGCGCAAGAGCTGACCCACGAGAAGAGCAGCGAGACGATTTTCGCGCTGTCGAGCGGGAGCCCGCCAGCGGCCATCGGCGTCGTGCGCGTGAGCGGTCCCAGAGCGCGGGATGCGCTGCAGGCGCTGGCGGGGCGGGTGCCGACACCGCGGTGCGCATCGCTTGCGCAGCTTCGTGACCCGAATGGCGCTCCGCTCGACCGCGCGCTGTTGCTCTGGTTCCCCGGGCCAGCGACGGCGACGGGAGAGGATCTGGCCGAATTCCACCTCCACGGCGGCCGGGCCGTGGTCGCCGCAGTCGAGGCGGCGCTCGCGGCGATTCCCGGGTTGCGCTGCGCCGAGGCGGGTGAATTCACGCGTCGTGCCTTTCTCAATGGACGGATCGACCTCGCCGAGGCGGAGGGCCTCGCAGACCTGCTCGCGGCAGAGACCGAGAGCCAGCGGGTGCAGGCGCTGGGAATGGCGAGCGGGCATGTGTCGCGTGCGGTGGCGAAGTGGCAGGAGCGGTTGCTGGAGCTGATGGCCGGGGCCGAGGCCGAGCTCAATTTTGCCGACGAGGACGATGTCGAAGTCTATGATGGCGCCGCGCAGCGAGTGGTTGGGGGGATGGCGGAAGTTTCGGCAGAACTCGCGGAATGGCTGGCGCGGCCGGCGGCTGAGGTCATTTCAGAGGGCCTGTCCGTCGTTATCGCAGGGCCGCCCAACGCGGGAAAATCGACGTTAATCAATGCTTTGGTCCAACGCGAGCTTGCGATCGTTTCGCCGGTGGCCGGGACGACGCGCGACGTGATCGAGACCCCGTTGGCGCTCGACGGGATCGCGATGCGCTTTTCCGACACGGCGGGGCTGCGCGGCGAAGGAGCCGGTGCGATCGAGGCGATCGGAATCGAACGGGCGGAAGCGGCGATCGCGGCGGCTGACATCGTGCTGTGGCTGGGTCCCCCCGATGCAGCGCCCGACCACCCGCGCACGATACTGATCGCGGCGCAGTCGGATCGCTGGCGGGGCGATGCTGCGCGCGAAGCCGAAGCAGCGCGATGTGACCTGACCTTGTCGGCGGCGACGGGCGAGGGGATGGACAAGCTCCATCGCTACATCGTCGAGATGGCGAGGACGCTGCTGCCGCGCGAGGGAGAGGCGGCACTGCGGACGCGTCAGCGCGCCGCGCTTGCCGAGGCGCAGCGCTGGCTCTCGGTTGAGGCTGGTTCGCGCGAGACCAATGACTTGATACTGCTTGCCGAACGGCTGAGGCTCGCCGCGGGGGCTCTTGACCGGATCACCGGGCGGGCTGGTGTCGAAGATATGCTCGATGCACTCTTCGGGCGCTTCTGCATCGGCAAGTGACCGCCACACGGCATCCGCCGTGTTTCACGTGAAACATCGGACTGTCGCAGTAGATTCGGCGCGCTCTTTCGTATAAGGGCGCCGCCATCATGCAAAGCAGCGCAACCTTCGATGTCGTCGTGGTCGGCGGCGGGCACGCCGGGACTGAGGCCGCGGCCGCCGCTGCGCGTCTCGGTGCGCGGGTCGCGCTCGTCAGTTTCGACCCGAAAATGATCGGAACCATGTCGTGCAATCCGGCCATTGGTGGCCTGGGAAAAGGGCATCTGGTGCGCGAAGTCGATGCGCTCGACGGCTGGATGGCACGCGCGGCGGATGCTGCCGCAATCCATTACCGGATGCTCAACGCCTCAAAGGGCTCGGCAGTTCAAGGGCCGCGGATTCAGGCCGATCGCCGGCTCTATCGAGACGCGATCCAGTCCCTTCTTGCCGCCGAATCCCATATTACGGTCATCGCGGGCGAAGTGGCGGCGCTCGAGCTGTCCGGGGACGAAGCCCGTGTCGAGGGTGTGGAACTGGGTGACGGGACGACGATCAGGGCTGGTGCGGTCGTTCTCGCCACCGGCACATTTCTCGCCGGAACGATGTTTCGCGGCGAAGAACGGATCGAGGGCGGCCGCATCGGCGAGGCCGGCGCGCACCGGCTCGCGGTGCAGCTACGCGCGGCGAAACTGCCAATGGGACGGCTCAAGACTGGCACGCCGCCGCGGCTTGACGGGCGCACGATAGACTGGGTCCGGCTTGCCGAGCAGCCCTCCGACAGCGCCGAGGGCGCGCGCTGGACCTTTTCCACGTGGAACGAGGGCCGCAGCGTGCCGCAGATTTTCTGCGCGATCACGCGGACCAACACCCAGACACACGCAATCATCGCCGCAAACCTCGACCGCTCGCCGCTGTTCACCGGTGCGATCGGCGCTGCGGGACCACGGTATTGCCCATCGATCGAGGACAAGATTCACCGTTTCGCCGACCGCGACGGTCATCAGATTTTTCTCGAGCCCGAGGGGCTGGGCACGCATCTCGTATACCCGAACGGCGTGTCGACGTCGCTCCCCGCCGATGTCCAGCTTGAAATGCTGCGTACAATCGAGGGTCTCGAGACGGTCGAGATGGTCGTCCCAGGCTATGCGGTCGAATATGATCATATCGACCCGCGCGCGCTCGACCGGACGCTCCAGGTTCGGGCGCTACCCGGGCTGTGGTGCGCAGGGCAGATCAATGGCACCACCGGCTATGAAGAAGCAGCGGCGCAGGGTCTGGTCGCTGGTACGAATGCCGCGCTCAGCGTTCAGTGCCGCGAGCCTCTGATCCTTGATCGCAGCGAATCCTATATCGGCGTGATGGTCGACGACCTTGTGCTGCAGGGCGTGACGGAGCCCTACCGGATGCTCACTGCGCGCGCCGAATATCGATTGCGGTTGCGCGCCGACAATGCAGCAACGCGCCTGACGCCGCGCGGGATTGCGCTTGGTCTGGTGCGCCCGGCGACCGCGGCGAAATTCGAAGCGCGCACGGCCGCGCGCGAAGCAGCCGAAGCTCAGCTCAATGTGGCGGCCCATACGGCCGATTATGCGTTGCTCGGAATCGCTCTGCCTGGTGACGGCGCGGCGCGGCGGCGGATCGATCTCCTGCGCTTCCACGGGGTGACGATGGGCGCGCTCACGACACTGGCGCCCGAGCTCGCTGCGTTCGACCCGGATATTCTGTCCGAGATCGCCGAGGATGCGCATTATGCGCCTTATATCGCGCGGCAGGAGGCAGAGCTGCGTGCCCTCGCTGCAAATGAGGCAATATTGCTCGATATTGACCTTGATTACGCATCGATCGGCGGGCTTTCGCGCGAGATGGTCGAACGTCTGACGAAAGCGCGCCCCGAAACGCTGGGGCAAGCGGCGCGGATCGATGGCATTACCCCCGCAGCGCTGACGGCGATCATGGTACACAGTCGGCGGCGCGCGGCTTGAGTCCAAGGGGGGCGGGGCCGGGCTTATCGCCGGGAACGCCGTCGACGACCTGCGAAGTTAGGGCGTTCGGGAAGGACTGCTTGCACCTGCGCAGCGCCCGCTCCAGGAGGCCAGTTCCAATTGTCGAAGATCGGTGCGGGATTGATGGTGGCGATACTGAAAACAGAGGCCGATGCCAGAGCCTGGATCGAGAGGACGTTCGCTCCGGCTCCGGCGCAGTGGGAGAAGCTCGAGCGCTTCGCGGCCATGCTGGTGGCTGAGAATGGACGCCAGAATTTGGTCGCGGCGTCGACAATCCCGCATCTTTGGGTACGGCACATTGCCGACAGCGCGCAGCTGGTCGCGGTCGGCCAGGAAGGCGAGGGACTGTGGATGGATCTCGGCAGCGGGCCAGGGTTGCCGGGGGTCGTCGCGGCTATTTTGAGTGAGCGGCCGACCCTGCTTGTCGAGGCGCGAAAGCGGCGCTGCGAATTCCTCCGGGACGTCGTGGCAGAGCTGGGTCTCGGCGACGTCGAGGTCGCTGAAGCGCCGCTCGAGCGCCTTGAAACGCGCGCGGCCGGTACGATCAGCGCGCGTGCATTTGCTCCGCTCGATCGATTGATCGCCTTATCCGCGCGTTTTTCCACCGAGTCGACGCAATGGCTGCTCCCCAAGGGCCGAAACGCGGTTAAGGAACTGGCATCTCTGTCTCCGGCATGGCAGAAGATGTTTCACGTGGAACAGAGCCACACCGACGCGGAGAGCCAGATTCTGGTAGGGCGCGGTCGCATCGTGGCGAAACAGCGAGGATAGCGATGATTCGCATTGCCGTGGCGAACCAGAAGGGCGGGGTCGGCAAGACGACAACGGCGATCAACCTCGCCACGGCGCTCGCGGCGACGGGGTGGCGCACGCTGATCATCGATCTCGACCCGCAGGGAAATGCCTCGACCGGGCTTGGAATTAGCCAGTCCCAGCGCGAATTGTCGAGCTATGACTTGCTGCGCGGCGACGCCAGCGTGGCCGAATGCCGCGTCGCGACGGCGATTCCGCGGCTCGATATCGTTCCGGCAACGGTCGATCTGTCGGGCGCCGAGATTGAACTCATCGAGTTTCAGGACCGCCTCCATCGGCTGCAGCAGGCCCTGGAGGCCGCCGAAGCAGGGCAGTGGGATATATGTTTGATCGACTGTCCGCCTTCGCTCGGCATGCTCACGCTTAATGCGCTGATTGCCGCCGAATCGCTGCTCGTCCCGCTGCAATGCGAATTTTTCGCGCTCGAGGGACTGAGCCAGCTGCTCACCACGGTCGAGCGGGTTCGGGGCCGCTTCAACCCCCAGCTTTTCATCCTGGGCGTTGCGCTCACCATGTTCGACCGGCGGAACCGGCTCACTGATCAGGTTTCGGACGATGTTCGCGAAGTATTGGGCCCGGTGGTGTTCGACACGGTGATTCCGCGCAACGTCCGACTGTCCGAGGCGCCGAGTCACGGACTGCCGGCGCTGATATACGACCATCGCTGCGCGGGATCGGCCGCCTATATCGCGCTCGCGCGCGAACTTCTCGGCCGCCTGCCCAATGTCCGTAAGGCCGCTTAAATGACTGACAATAAAGACGAAAATGCCAACGCACCGGCGCGTAAGCGCCCGTCCGGACTGGGTCGCGGATTGAATGCACTCTTCGGTGACGTCGCGGTCGAGTCACCGGTTCTTGCAAGCCCCGGCGCTGCCGTAAAGACCGTGCCCGCACCCTCGGGCGATGCCGTCCAGCATATTGCGGTTGGTACGATCCGTCCGCTACCCGGCCAGCCGCGCCGTCATTTCGACGAGGCGGCGATAGCGGAACTTGCGGACTCGATCAGCGCGCGCGGTCTTCTCCAGCCGATCATCGTCCGCCGCGCCCCTGGGGGTGAGGGCTATCAGCTCGTCGCCGGTGAGCGGCGCTGGCGCGCGGCTCAGCGTGCGGGACTGCACCAAATCCCAGCGCTTGTGCGCGATCTGGACGATGCCGCGACCTATGAAATCGCACTCGTTGAAAATATTCAGCGCGAGGATCTAAGTGCGATCGAGGAAGCGAGCGCATATCGCAAGCTCATCGAGGATTTTGGCCATAGCCAGGAGGCGCTGGCGAAGCTCGTCGGCAAATCGCGCAGCCACGTCGCCAATCTTATGCGTCTGCTCGACCTTCCGCGCAATGTACAGGCTCTCGTCAGTGACGGCAGTCTTGCGATGGGGCATGCGCGCGCGCTGATCGGCGTGGCTGACGCCGAAGAGATTGCGCACAAAGTGGTGCGTGAGGGGCTGTCGGTACGCGCGGTCGAGGCTCTGGTACGTGCCGGAAAGAGCGGCCAACGCAAGGGCGGCACTGAACGCAAGGGTATCGACGGAGGGCGTGACCCTGACATCGTCGCGGTCGAGCGCCATCTGTCCGAGCTTCTGGGAATCGGCGTTGCCATTCAGTATGGCGGGGGCGGCAGGGGCGCGCTGACGCTGAAATTTGCATCGCTCGACCAGCTCGACATGATTTGTCAGCGCCTGTCGGGCGAGTCGATCTGACCCGATTCTCCGGGCGCGGCAGATTTCCTACCGTCCTGTTAACCAGTTTTTAGGTCCGCTGCTCCACACGGGCAGGCAATCGTCTTGC
This sequence comes from Sphingopyxis sp. 113P3, assembly GCF_001278035.1. Lineage (NCBI taxonomy): Bacteria > Pseudomonadati > Pseudomonadota > Alphaproteobacteria > Sphingomonadales > Sphingopyxidaceae > Sphingopyxis > Sphingopyxis sp. 113P3. Next base: position 4,249,379 of record NZ_CP009452.1, on the reverse strand, counting down.
TGCGTGGAGAATTCTCGATGCCTGATACTCAAAGCCGTCCGACGAGCGCGGATGTCGCGATCATCGGCGCGGGGCCCGCGGGCCTCACCGCTGCCTATCTGCTGACCCGGCAGGGATACCGCGTCACGGTGATCGAGAAGGACCCTGTCTATGTCGGCGGAATAAGCCGTACAGTTGAGCACAATGGTTTTCGCTTCGACATTGGAGGCCACCGTTTTTTCTCTAAATCTCAAGAGGTGGTTGATCTCTGGAACGAGATTCTACCCGATGATTTCATTCAGCGGCCGCGGATGAGCCGTATTTATTACGAGGGTAAATTCTATTCCTATCCGCTGCGCGCGTTCGAGGCTCTATGGAACCTTGGCATCCTGCGCTCGGCGCTTTGCATGGCGAGCTACGCCAAATCGAAGTTGCTGCCGAAAAAGAAGGTGCGCAGTTTCGAGGACTGGACGGTCAACCAGTTCGGGCACAAGCTTTATTCGATCTTTTTCAAAACCTATACCGAGAAGGTGTGGGGCATGCCGTGCGACGAGATGTCGGCCGACTGGGCAGCGCAGCGCATCAAGGGGCTCAGCCTCGGGGCAGCGGTGCTCGACGGGTTGAAGCGCAGCCTGGGGCTCAACAGGGCGCCGAACGACGGCATGGCGACCAAGACCTTGCTTGAAACCTTTCGCTATCCGCGGCTCGGCCCCGGTATGATGTGGGAGGCCGCGGCCGAAAAGGTGCGGGCAGGCGGGAATCATGTGCTCATGGGGCACAGCTTCAAGCAGCTGACGCAGGACCAGAAGAGCGGGCGTTGGCGGATGACCGCAACGGGACCCGACGGTGATGTCGTGATCGACGCGGGACATGTCATCAGCTCGGCACCGATGCGCGAGCTCGCCGCGCGCATTCATCCCCTCCCTGCCAGCGCGCTGACCGCAGCGCCTAACCTTAAATACCGCGACTTTTTGACCGTCGCGCTCAAGATCCGCTCGGAGGATCTCTTCCCCGACAACTGGATCTATATCCACGACAGCAAGGTGAAGGTCGGCCGCGTGCAGAATTTTCGCAGCTGGTCCCCCGAAATGGTACCCGACCCGGCGATTGCCTGTGTCGGCCTCGAATATTTCTGTTTCGAAGGCGACGGGCTCTGGTCGTCGAGCGACGAGGATCTGATAGCGCTCGCGACCAAGGAAATGGCAATCCTCGGCCTCTGCGACCCCGCCGACGTAGTCGGGGGCGCGGTGGTGCGCCAGGAGAAGGCATATCCGGTCTATGACGACGACTATGCGGCGCATGTCGCGGCGATGCGGGAGGAGCTTGAGACGCGCTACCCGACGCTTCACCTGGTCGGACGCAACGGCATGCACCGATACAACAACCAGGATCACGCGATGATGACTGCGATGCTGACAGTACGCAATATTACCGCCGGAGCGCGCATCTACGACATCTGGGGCGTCAACGAGGACGCCGAATATCACGAGAGCGGCAGCGAAGGCGAGCGCGCCGCGCTAGCGTCGGTGCGCGAGGTCCCCGCGCGAGTGGGCAAGGCGGCGTGACGCGTGATGTCAGCCCCGTTCCCCCCGCTCCGTCAATGGCTGCAATGGACCTTCCTGCGTTATCTCGGCGCTAGCGTGGTCGCACTCGCGGGCGACATGGTGCTGTTTCTTGTCCTCCTCACCGCTGACTGGCCCCCGGCAGCAGCATCGGCCACAAGCTATGCCACGGGGATAGGCATTCACTGGCTGATCAGCTCGCGCCTCGTCTTCGTCAAGGGTGCGTGCACAGCGGGCATGGAGCGGGTGCGGCAAAAGGCACTTTTCCTTGGCTCCGCCCTTGCGGGTCTTGCGATTACCGTCCTGCTCGTCTCGGCTGGCGAAGCGGCGGGAATCGACGCGCGCCTGTCAAAATTGACGGCGATCGCCGTGAGCTTCCTCACCACCTATCTCTTGCGCAAGACGCTAGTTTTTCCTGTGGGTAATCGGTGTCCCGGTTGACGCGTGCGGCATTCTTGACGCCGCTTGTCGGTCGTCGCGGTTGGAACAGCCTCGCGTTTCTGGCCGGGGCTCTCGTCGCGCTGATTTCCCTCTTCATCTACCGCGAGGCGATCGCTGCGCTCGGACTGCGCGATGCCGACGATTATATGCGCCTCGCGCAGGTCCGCGATCTGATGGCGGGACAGGGCTGGTGGGACATCACGCAATATCGCGTCGATCCGGGCAGCGGGGGCGGGGCGATGCATTGGTCTCGCTTTATCGACGCGCAGATTGGGGCGCTCGTCTGGCTGCTGACACGCTTGCTCGGCCCCGAAATGGGAGAACGCTGGGCAGTCGCCATTTATCCGCCGCTGTGGATGCTTCCGCTGTTCTGGCTGTTTGGCCGTATCCTCGCCCAACTCGGCGATCGGCGGTTGCTCGTGGCGGGGCTGGTCGTCGCCGCGACGAGTGTTACCATCCTTCACTATTTCGCGCCGCTCCGCATCGACCACCACAATTGGCAGCTCTTGCTGTCGGTCGGGATGCTATGGCTCGCGCTGGGAGAAGCGAGCTTTCGCCGCGGACTTGCTGCTGCGTTGGTGATCACGGCGCATGTTGAAATCTCGCTCGAAGGCTTGCCCTATCTGGTGCTCTTTGGCGCTCTGTTTGCGTATGCATGGCTCCGAGACCCGGAGAAGGCACCACGCCTTGCCGGGTTCGCGGTTGGACTTGTGATCCTTCCGCCTGTGTGGCTTGTCGTTTTCCGCGGACCGCCGGCTTTGTTCGAGGTCCATTGTGACGCTTTTACTCGCCCCTATCTTGCAGGCGTTGCGACAGCGGGAGCTGTGCTGCTTCTCTGGCTGAAGGGACCAGCAGCCTTGCGCGCGACATGGGTGCGGCGCGGCATGGGACTAACCCTCGCGGGGCTGGCCGCGGCGGGGGTATTCCTGATGTTGGGACACGCATGCCGCAGCGGTCCATTCGGAGAGCTGGAACCGCTGGTTCGCACATATTGGTACAATCTCGTTGTCGAAGGGCAGCCTGTCTGGCGCCAGAGTCCCGCCAGCGCCGCCCTGTTCACTATCCCGATGCTGATAGGTCTTGGTGCAACGCTGTGGGCCTGGCGACGAGCGCCCGGCGGATGGATGGCCGAGAATTGGTTCTCGCTGAGCTTTGCTGCGTTGGGTGGCGGGCTGCTCTCGATGCTTGTCTTTCGAACATCTGCAGTCGCCCACGCCTTTCTGGTGCCCGGATCCGCAGCGATGCTGCTTGCGATTTGGAGCTGGAGCCGGAGTCTGCGGAGTGCACCGCGCCGCGTGGCCGGTGCTATTCTCGTGCTGGCGGCGCTCCCGACTTGTGAAGCGCTGCTGGCATCTTCGCTTGCCGAAGCGATCACACGCCCGGAACCCCAACGAGCCGAGGGTCTGACATGCCCGGATCCGGGGATGCTGGCACCGCTCGCGCATGAAAGGCCGGCGCTGCTCTTCGCCCCGCTGGATATCGGACCCGCGCTGCTGGTTTGGACGCCCCATAGCGTCGTCGCTACGGGTCATCATCGCAATCATGTCGCGATGAACCGCGTCATCAAAGCCTATGTGTCGCGGCCCGAAATCGCTGAGCCGATCGTACGGGCGAGCGGCGCAACCTGGCTCACGCTTTGTGCGCATCTACCCGAAATCGACAATCTGTCGGCAGCAAATCCGGCGGGGTTGGCGGCTCTTTTGGCCCGGGGCGAGAAGGTCGAATGGCTACACCCCGAACCCGCGCTCTCCCGCGGCGGCTTTGCGGTCTATCGCGTCCTTCCCCCCCTCAGCCCGGCCGGAAACTGAGCGCGGCGCCATTCATGCAGTAACGCTTGCCTGTGGGCTTCGGCCCGTCATTGAAGACATGGCCGAGGTGTCCGCTGCACCGGCGGCAATGCACTTCGGTGCGGGGGTAGCCAAGTTCATAGTCAGTCGCGGTCTTTATTGCGCCCTTGAGCGGCGCCCAGAAGCTTGGCCAGCCGGTCCCGCTGTCGAACTTCGTGCGGCTCGAATAGAGCGGCAACGCGCAACCGGCGCAGGAGAAGATTCCGGCGCGGTGCTCATCGTTGAGCGGGCTGCTGAACGGGCGTTCGGTCGCGGCCTCGCGCAGCACCTTGTACTGGAAGGGGGTGAGCCGTCTTTTCCACTCGGCGTCAGGCAGGCGCCAGCCGGGCTCCGCGAGCGGGCGCTTCGACTTGGCGAAAAGCATCGGTGCGCCGATGAGACCGCCACCGAGCACGAGGCCTGCGAGAAGATAGCGTCGTTCGATCATAGCTGTTGATACGGAAGCAGATCGCGCGAGGTTTCAGCTTGCGCATCAATATTGTTCGAGGACCACCGGCAAATGGCGATAGCCATGCACGAAACTTGCGTGCACGCGCTCGGGCTCGCCTACGACGTTCACCCGCAACCGGCGCCGCTGCATTTCGGAAATCAGCGCGGTGAGCTGAAGCTCTGCGACGCGTGCGCCGACGCAGCGGTGGATTCCGTAGCCGAACGCGAGGTGGCGCCGCGCGTTTTCACGGTCGACGATGATCCGGTCGCCATCCGGGAAGATGCTCTCGTCGCGGTTCGCCGAGGCGTACCACAGCGCGATCTTGTCGCGCTTTTTTATCTGGTGACCGAATAGTTCGGTATCTTCTGTCGCGGTACGCCGCATGTGGGCGAGCGGGGTTTGCCAGCGGATGATCTCGTGCATCGCATTGACCGCGAGTTCGGGATCGTGATTGGCCTCTAGCTTTGCGCGCTCCTCGGGGAAGCAATGGAGGCCATAGGCATAGGCCGACATCGAATTGCGCGTCGTATCGTTGCCGCCAACTATGAGGAGGATGAGATTCCCCATGAATTCCTCATGGCTCATGTGGCTCATCGCGTCAGACTGGAGCATGATCGAAATAAGATCGTGCGGACCCGGCGCCTTTGCTTTGCGGTCCCAGAGTTCCTTGAACGCCGCCCCCATTTCATAGGCGATTGCGAGCCGCTTCTGCCGAAGCTCGAGGGTGTTGAAGCTCTCGATATCGCCAAGCGCATCGGACCAGGCGGTGAGCTTGTGCCGTTCCTCCCACGGGAAGTCGAAGAGGATGGCGAGCATCTGTGTCGTAAGCTCGATCGAGAGTTTCTCGACCCAGTCAAAGGCTTCGCCAATGGGAAGCGTGTCGAGCACTGCCGAGGTACGCGCAAGCGTATCGGCGCGCATTCGCTCGATTTCCGATGGGCCGAACGCAGGGGCGACGGTCCGGCGCTGGGCGGTGTGTTGCGGCGGGTCCATTGCGATAAACATCGGCATCGGGACTTCTCCCTCCTGCAGATGCTCGATTCCGTCACCCGCGACGGTGATGCCGCCATATTCCCATGAAGAGGAGAATATCTTGGGCAGCGCCTCGACATGCTGGATGGGCTTGTAGGTTGTCACCGACCAATAGGGTCCGAACTTCGAATCCTCGCAATAGTGGATTGGTGATTCGGCGCGCAGCCGGGCCATCGGCTCCTGCCAGCGGTCCTCGCTCCACAGCTCGGCGCGGGAAACGTCCAACGGATCAGGGTTTTCTGGCGCAACGCGAATTTGGGTGGCCATCGGGCAGCTCCTCTCGGGGGCCGTCTGATGCGGCCTATATGAGTTGCAGAATGCCACTATTTACAGCTTTGTCAACGACGCGCTGGCTCCTCGACTGGCGCTTTGCTCTACCCGTCGCACAGCGGCGACGACGGGCTTGATTTCACAGCTACCGACGGGCCGCCGTATCGGCCGCCACACCCTTTGTGCGTTTCCAGAATCGCCAGTCGCGGCGCCCGCTCAGGACACCCGAGCGGAAGAGGCGCACCGAGACATAGACTACGAGCGCGACCCAGATCGCCTGCCAGCCGAGCGCGAGCAAGTGCACGGCCTTCGCATCGTCCGTCGCGGCGCGCGCTGCCATCGCGAGCGGCGAGGAGAAGGGGATAAGCTGGGCAATCGTTGCAAGTCTGCTTCCCGGCGCGTTGGCGGCGGCGCTCGACAAGCTCAACATTGCGACCTGAAAGATGGTGATCGGCAGACTGAGCATCTGGATCTCGCGCACCGTCGCGGCCTGCGCGCCCACGCCGAGAAAAACCGCGCCAAGTAGCAGGAAGGCCATCACGAAATAGAGGAAGGCGGCCAGGATGAAGAAGGGCCAGCCCGTCGCTGGTGCCACCGCGAGTACCAGTTGCGGCGCCGATGCCCCTGCCTGCGCGGCGGCGGCGGGGTCGATCTGCGTCAACATGACGAGCCCGGCGCCGATGGCCATTGCCATCCAGAAGGCGATGAACAGAATCGCTACGCCGAGCAGCCCGATGAGCTTGCCGAGGAAAACGCTCTCGAGAGGAACCGCGGCGGCAAGAATCTCGATCACCTTGTTGCCCTTTTCCTCGGCGAGCATGCCGACCGACTGACCGGCGAGGAGCAGGGTCAAAAGAAAAATGACGAAGACGGCGCCAAAGCCGATCGACTGCTGCGCTGCGATGCTGGTGCCGCCGCGGGTCAGGCTTTCGAAATGCGGCGCTGCGGGGGCAATGGGCCCCGCAGCTCGCGCGCGCAGCACCTCGGTCGCGAGGAGCGCAAGATAGCGTCCCGACCGGCTGTTCGCTTCACGCTCGACAATGCGCGGAGCGGCGAGGGGGCCGATCATGACAGCGTAGGTGTCGCGGCCTTTCTCCTGCGCGATCGTGACCGGATCCACGCCGGATGTTGCAACGCGCAGCTCGAGCGTTGCGGGTTTGCCACCGGGGAGCGCATCGCGCAGGCGGGCGTCGGCTTCGCGCAGCGCCTCGACATCGCCTGGATCGACGACCGCAACGACGCGGCCCGCGCCGCGCGCACTGTCGGCGAGCTGCGAGGCGCCGAAGCCGCCGAGCGCGCCCATGCCAATCATGAAAAGCGGGGCAAGCAGGAAGAGCAGGAAGGTTGGCGTCGCGACGATCGACAGAAAGTCGCGCCGCGCAACCACGAAGATGTTGCGGAGAAGCGGCGTCATGCTGCGGATTCCTCGATCGCGTCGGTCTCGGGATCGGCGTCGAATCCCGCATCGACCTGCCGCACGATATGGACAAAGGCGTCGTGAAGCGCGGGGCGGACGATCGAGAGACCGGCGACACCGTGGCCGCTCGCGGTAATGCGCGCGAGCAGGGGTTCCACCGCATCGTCTTCGATCGGAAACTGCCATGCTTCGCCGCGTCGTTCCGCCCCTACGGGCAGAATTCGGGCAAGCGCAGGGTCGTCGGTGCGCGGTGTATAACGCACCTGCATCGGCAGCAAAGCGCGCGCCGCGTCTACCGTCCCTTCGAACCGCCCTGCCGACCGCGCGATGATGGCAATGCGGTCGCATAGCCGTTCCGCGTGCGCCATGACATGGGTGGAGAAGAGGATGGTCGCGCCGCGATCGCGCTCGCGGCGAACCAGCATTTCGAGCCGTTCCTGATTCACCGGGTCGAGTCCCGAAAATGGCTCGTCGAGGACGATCAGGTCGGGGGCGTGAACGATCGAGCCGATGAGCTGGACCATCTGCGCCATCCCCTTCGACATCTTGCGGATCTTCTCGTCGATCACGCGTTCGAGGCTGAGTTCAGACATGAAGTCCGCGGCGCGCCGCCGTCCCTCGGCCCAATCGAGTCCGCGCAATGCGCCCATAAAGGCTATCGCCTCGCGCGCCTTCATGCCGGGGTAGAGGCCGCGTTCCTCGGGGAGGTAGCCGACGCGGTGGCGCACCATTTGCGGGGTCCGGCCGCCGAGCAGCCGGCTTTCGCCCGCGTCGGGGTCGACGATGCCTAGCATCATGCGCAGACTGGTGGTCTTGCCCGCGCCATTGGGTCCCAGCACGCCGTATATCGTGCCCGTCGGCACCTCGAGGCTGACATTGTCGACGGCCCTGAAAGCACCGAAATATTTGGTGAGGCCCTTCGCCTCGACGCTTAGATCGATCAAATGCCGTTTCCCACTGATCTCGCGCAAGCTATGGCACGGCGAGGCAGCTCGCGTATAGAGCGCCAATGGTTGCCGAACCCTTGCCCCCTCTCGAACAGCGGCTCGAAGCGTTCGCGCGTGCGCATGGTTTCGCGGCGTTCGGCATTACGCGCGCCGATGCCACCAGCGAGAGCGCCGAACGGCTGAACCAATGGCTTGCCGAGGGTCGGCATGGCGGCATGATCTGGATGGAAAGCCGCGCCGGCCAGCGGGGGTCGCCCAAGGGACTGTGGCCCGAGGTGCGGTCGGTGATCGCCCTCGGCATGAGCTATGCGCCCGGGGGTGATCCTTTGGCGCTTGCAGGGCATCCCGATCGCGGGCGGATTTCGGTCTACGCCCAGGGGAGCGACTATCATGACACGGTCAAGAAGGCGCTAAAAGCGGTCGCCCGCTGGCTCGTCGCCGAAGCCCCCGGCACCGACGTCAAGGTGTTCGTAGATACAGCGCCCGTGATGGAAAAACCGCTCGCAGCGGCGGCGGGGCTGGGCTGGCAAGGCAAGCACACCAATCTCGTCAGCCGCGAACATGGCAGCTGGCTGTTTCTTGGTGCGATCTACACCACGCTTGACCTCGCCCCGGCGCCGCCGGGTCGTGATCGCTGCGGCAGCTGCCACGCGTGTCAGGATGCGTGTCCGACGCTGGCCTTTCCCGCACCCTACCAGCTCGATGCGCGCCGCTGCATTTCCTACCTCACGATCGAGCACGACGGGCCGATTCCGGTGGAGCTGCGGCGTGCGATTGGCAACCGGGTCTATGGCTGTGACGATTGCCTCGCGGTCTGCCCGTGGAACAAGTTCGCCCATACCGCGCATTGCCACCGCGCCTTCCTGCCCCGCGCCGAGCTTGCTGCGCCTGCGCTCGCCGACTTGCTCGAACTCGATGATGCGGGATTCCGCCAGGTGTTCGCAGGGTCGCCTATCAAGCGCATTGGACGCAATCGCATGGTCCGCAATGCGGCGATCGCGGCGGGGAACAGCGGTAACGGGCGCTTCCGCGCTCGGCTGGCCGCGCTCGCCGGTGACGAATCGGAAATGGTGGCCGACGCGGCTGCATGGGCGCTCACCCAGCTGGCGGAATGACGTCACACGGTCGCCGCTTTCGATGGGCGCCTCAGCGCCTCAGCGCCGAAATGCAGCCGTCGATGTTTGCGTCACGGCCGTCGGGCGCCCGGGCATCCACATGGGTCGCGAGCGGCTTCGCACCCTGCCTGGGGGCATAATAATAGACGTCGAGGATACAGGCTTCGCCCGCGAACTGAAGTTTGCGTCCGGCACCTTCGGTGACGTCGAGCCGTGGCTTGCCGAACAGGGAGATTGCAGAGTCGGCGTCGTGACCGATCAGACTGTTGTGCTGCACGACGCGCGGTGCCGTAATCGGCGCCGGTGCGGGCCCCTGGGGGGCTGGTCGAGGGGCGGCCGAGCCCGGGGGCGCGGGGCGCGGTATCGCGGGACCGGCGCAGCCGGCGAGCAGCAGCGCGATTGCGGCGGCGGGTCCCAGATGCTGGTGCCGGATCATTTGTCGTCCCTCTTCCCCAGATGAAGCATGTGCACGGCCATAGCGGCGGCGATGATGGGGGCCAAGAAATTGACGACGGGTATCAGGAAAGCTGCGGCGGACAGCAGCCCGAGCGACCAGCGTGCAGTGCGGTCGAACCGCGGCTGGCCGGGGTGGCGCGCCAGGACCATCGCCTCGAGATCGCGCCCGAGCAGCAACGCGTTGACCGCCAGCGCGAGAATCGGCGTGCCGATACCGGTAACGAGAAGCAGAATGTAGAAGGGCAGCGCCGCGAGATTGCCGAGGATCAGCCGCATCAGCGAGGCGAACGCAAGGACAGCGTTGCGCCGCCAGTCGACATCGACTGCGCGCCGCGCCGCGGCGGGATAATGGCGTGTCTCGATATCGGCAACGATACCGTCTGCGAACAGGCCGATGACAGCGATAGCGGCCGCGCGGAACAGAAGCCAGCTTGCGCCGATCAGTGCGAGGAGAATGACGATCCCGGCCATGTCGAGGTTCGCGCCGGCAAGCCATTGCCCGCGCGAGAGCGCCGAGCGCGAAGCGAAGAATATCGCCGCGCCCGCGGCAAGGAGGATCAAGAGGGTGAGCGCCAGGCTCGCGGCGAGGATCCGGAGCACGCGTGGGCTTGGCAGGTCGCGGAGCGCGAGGAGCAGGGCGTGAAGGGCGCTGGTCATGGGGGCCGGGATGCTGGGGGCTGCGGCGCGCGTCAAGCGCCGCGCTTGCCTTGGCGGGCGCCGCCGATTAAGGCGCGGCAGCTTTTCCCAACATCACAGGATTTTTCATGGCCTCCACCGCCCGATTCGACGTCGTTGCCATCGGCAATGCCATCGTCGACGTCATCGCCCGCGCCGAGGATGCGCTGATCGAGGCCGAGGGCCTGACCAAAGGTTCGATGCGGCTGATCGACGCGGCGGAGGCGACCCGCCTCTATGCCGCGATGGGCCCGGCGGTCGAAATGTCCGGGGGCTCGGCAGCGAACACCCTTGCGGGAATGGCCGCGCTCGGCCGTCGCTGCGCTTTCATCGGACAGGTCGCCGACGATCAGCTCGGTCATGTCTTCACCCATGATCTGCGCGCCCTCGGCGTCGCCTTTGAGACGCCGCCGCTCAGCAGCGGCGCGCCGACCGCGCGCTGCCTGATTCTGGTGACCCCCGACGGGCAGCGGACGATGAACACCTTTCTGGGCGCGAGCCACCTGCTCGACCAGGCGATGATCGATGAGGCGGTTATCGCCGATTCCGACACCCTTTATCTCGAGGGCTATCTTTGGGACCCGCCGCTGTCGCGAGCCGCGATGCGCCGCGCGATTGAGGTCGCGCGCGGGGCCGGACGCAAGGTCGCTTTCACGCTTTCCGACGCCTTCATCATCGACAGGCACGGCGAGGATTTTCGCGCGCTGATCGGTGAGGGGCTGTTCGACATTCTTTTTGCGAATGAAGTCGAGATCAAGGCACTCGCCGGGGAGGAGGATTTCGAAGCCGCGGTCGCCAAGGTCGCTGCCGAGGTGCCCTTGCTCGCCGTGACGCGGAGCGAAAAGGGGGCGATCGCGATCATGGACGGCGTCCGCTCCGAGGTGGGCGCCGAGCCAATCGACACAGTGGTCGACACGACCGGGGCCGGTGACCTTTTCGCTGCGGGCTTCCTTGCGGGGCAGGCCGAGGGACGCAGCATCGCCGATTGTCTGACCATGGGCGCGGTATGCGCGCGTGAGATTATCGCGCAGGTCGGCCCGCGTGCTCAGAGCGACCTCAAGGCGCAAGTCGCCGCTCGTCTCGGATAGGAACCCGGCCCGGCCTTCGCGCGTCCTATGCCGCAAACGGCACGAGGAGAATGCAAATGGCCGATGAAATCCATAGCACGCGCGACCCCGACGGGACGACGCACACCACGACGATCGTCGATCGCGAGCCGCGACGCGGCGGCAGTTTCGGGATGATGCTCATCCTGCTCGTCGCGATTGTGGTTGCAGCGTTTGTCGCCTTTCAGTTTCTGGGCAACGAACGGGCCGAAACCGGGGCGATCAGTGATGCGGCCCAGAAAGTGGGCGATGCCGCGCAGAATGTGGGGGAGGCCGCTTCGGACGCGCTCCGCGACCGATAATCATCCGGCGGCGTCCTGAACCCCTTCGGGATGTTTTCGGAAAAGTGCGCGGTCGGCCGGGCCGAACCCACGTGTCCAGATCAACCAGGCATAGACGCCGAGAATGAAGGGTACGCCGAGCAGCAACTCGGCCCATTCGGGGAGCTGGGTTGCGCCCCAACCAAGAACCGCCGCGCCCGCAGTCGCCCAGACGAGCGCCCAGCGCAGGCTGTTTACCGGCGCTTTCAGGATGCGCGCGAGAAGCCACGCCTTCGCAACCGAAGCAAATCCCAGCGCCAGCATGAGCGCGAGCGCCACTGCGCCCGCATAATAGATTGGTGGCATCTCCATCGACCGCGCGGCGAAAATCAGGCCCACGCTTAGCGCTGCCTGGAGCGCGAGGGTCGCAAGGCTGATCAGAAGGTTCCGGTGGCGCGCGACATAGACAAGCGCGGCTTCGCTCACCACCGCGGTCGCGGCAACGACTTCGGCGGCGAGCAGGAATGCGAGCGCTCCGGTACCAACGACGAATTCGGGCCCGACGAGGCCCATTACCGCCTCGCCTGGGATGCCGAGCGCAAGCGCTACCCCTGCCTGCGCGGCTATGATCCAGAAGCCGACCTGGCTGACCTGGGCGGCGACCGCGGCAAAGCGCTTCTCCGCGAGGCTGCGCGTGATGACGGGGCCGAGGATCGGCTCGAAGCTTGTCTTGAGCTTTTGCGGCAGCGAGGCAACCTGCTGCGCCATATAATAGATGCCATAGATGGTCGGCGAGGTGAACTGGCCGAGGATGAAGAGATCGAGGCGGCGCGTTCCCCACTCGATGGCATCGGCGGCGGCGAGCGGCGCGTTGCGGCGTGCGAGCCCGATCAGATGCGCGGGATGCGGGCGCCAGACTCCGGGACCGCCATAGTGGCGGATCATCGGCCACAAAGCCGTCAGGAACGCCGCGACCATCGCCGCGGCGTAGGAGAGCATCAGCCCGTCGTGCACGGACACGAACCAGAAGCCGACCGCCGCGATGCTGATCGCCCAAGGCTCGACGATCGCGCGCGCGCGCACTGTCGCGCCGATGTCGAAGCGATAGGCGCAGGCGGCCAGCGCGATTTCGGTGCCCGCGATGGCAAAGACAAGCAGTGCCATCCAGCGATCAGTCTCGCTGACGTCGCCTGCAGGATACATGAGGTGCGGCAGGAGGAAGAGGATCGCCGAACCGAGCGCCGAGGCGAGGAATGCGACGAACATTCCGTCCCATACGACGATGCGCGGGTCCGCGCCGGGGGCACTCAATTGTTCTGCAAGGCCACGTTTGAGGCCGAGCGTCGCAACCTGCGCGACCAGCTCGATGACGAGCACCGCAAAAGCGAACCGGCCCACCAGATCAGCACCGTACCAGCGGCCGGCCACGTACAGGAAGGGCAGGCGCGCGACGAGACGCAGAACGAAGCCGAAGAAATTGGTGCGGCCACCCTTGGCAAGCGCGGCCGCATCGGCGTCGTGCATGGGCTGATCAGGCGTGGAATGGGAGGGGGAGGGCGCGGCTGCGCTGTCCGTCTGGCTCAAGCCTCGCGCCCCTTCTGCTCATCCCCGCCGCAGAGTCTAGCGCGCCTCGGCGATGCAGGCAATCGTGCGCGCGCGAACAGGGATGGGGTATGTCTCACGCGCCTTCGCGTCGCAGCGGCCGGCTGAGCAGCGCCTGAACCGCATCGGCGACGCTGGTTTCGCCCGCGACGAGGCGCGCGACCGCATCGGTAATCGGCATGTCGATGCCCCCTGCGCGCGCTGCTGCAGCCACAACTGGCGCGCTGAACGCGCCTTCGGCAACGGTGCGGCGATCCGCCATGAGCTCTGCGGCGGACTGGCCGCGTCCAAGGCCTTGGCCGAGCGCAAAGTTGCGCGAGTTGGACGAGGTGCAGGTGAGCACGAGATCGCCAAGTCCGGCCAGTCCCGCGAGCGTTTCGGCCTGGGCGCCGCGTGCGAGGCCAAAACGCGTCATTTCAGCGAAACCGCGGCTGATCAGGGCCGCGCGCGCGTTGAGGCCCAATCCGGCCCCGTCGACGATGCCGCAGGCGATCGCGAGGATATTCTTGACGGCTCCGCCGATCTCGGCGCCGATCACGTCAGTCGAAGCATAGGGCCGAAAATGCGGTCGCGCGAGCGCGTGGGCGAGCGCTTCGGCAAGTGCGAGATCGTCAGCGGCGAGCGTTATCGCGGTTGGCAGCCCGGCTGCAACTTCGTGCGCAAAGGTCGGCCCCGACAACACCGCACGCGGGCGGGCCGGGAAGGCATCGCGTGCCAGGTCGACGGGGAAGGCGAAGCTCTCTGCCTCCATGCCCTTGCTGCAAAAAACCAGCGGTGAATTGTCCGGAGGCAGCGAGCCGAGAACGGCGCGCAAATAGGGGACGGGAACGACGACGAGCAGCGCGTCCAGATCTTTCAGATCGGCGAGGTTCGCGGTTGCGGTCAGCGAGGGCGCGAGCGGCGCGTCGGGCAAGAAAAGCGGATTTCGGTGCTGTGTGTTAATCGCCTGGACGACCTCTTCCTCGCGCGCCCAGAGGCGAACCGGCGCGCCGTCCGCGGCAAGGAGCTGAGCAAGCGCGGTTCCCCACGCACCGCCGCCGACCACGCCGAAGCGAACGAAGGATGACGTCATGCTTTCACTCCCGCTCCGCGAACCGGCTCCGCCGTGTCGTCGAGCGGCCAGCGCGGCCGAGCTGCGACCGACAGGGGATCGGTGAGACCCGCGGCGAGCCGCTCGGCACCCGCCCAGGCAATCATCGCGCCATTGTCAGTGCAGAGCCACAGCGGCGGTGCGACAAAGGGTTTGTCGAAGCGAGCGGCAAGTTCGGTCAGTGCGGAGCGGACCGCGCCATTGGCCGCGACGCCGCCTGCGACGACAAAAGCGCTCGCCTCGGGACAGGCTGAAAGGGCGATGCGGGAGCGGTCGACAAGGCAGTCGACCACGGCCTGCTGGAAGGAAGCGGCAAGGTCGGGGATGCTGTGCTCGCCCGCTGCAGCTGCGCGCGCAACCGCACTCTTGAGCCCAGCAAAGGAGAAATGGGGCTCGCTGCTGCCGACGAGAGGGCGCGGCAAAGCCACCGCGTGCGGGTCTCCGGCCGCCGCAACGCGTTCAATCGCCGGACCACCCGGATAACCGAGACCGAGCAGTTTGGCAGTCTTGTCGAACGCCTCGCCGGCGGCATCGTCGATCGTTGTCGCGAGACGCCGGTAATCGCCGACGCCGCGGACGAGAAGGAGCTGGCAATGCCCGCCCGAGACGAGCAGTAGCAGATAGGGAAACGCAAGGCTGGCGTCGATGAGACGCGGCGAAAGCGCGTGTCCCTCAAGATGATTGACGGCAACCAAGGGCTTGCCCGCCGCGTGGGCGAGCGCCTTGCCTGTGACGAGGCCGACCATCACTCCGCCGATCAGCCCCGGCCCCGCCGTCGCCGCGATCGCATCGACATCGGCGAGTGAAACGCCTGCGTCGGTGAGCACCCCCTCGATGAGCGGTGCGAGGCGGTCGACATGGGCGCGCGCCGCAATCTCGGGGACGACGCCGCCATAGGGTCTGTGCTCGGCCTCCTGTCCTGCGACGCGGTGCGCAAGGACGCGCCGCTCGCTGTCGACGAGCGCTGCCGCGGTTTCGTCGCAGCTCGATTCCAGGCCGAGGATCAAGGTCATTTGCTCTGCCCCCTTACTCGCGCGGGACGCCGGGGAGCAAGCGGGGTTGCGCGTGCGCCATCTTCCCTTTCGCCCGCGCAGCGCCTAGCAGCGGCGCATGACCGAGATTCCAACCCTCGACGCGCCGCTGCGTATCGGCACGCGCGCCTCGCCGCTAGCGATGGCGCAGGCAACCATGGCGGCGACGGCGCTCCGCTCGGCGCACGGGCTAGATGCTGCGGCGCTCGTCATCGTGCCGATCACGGCAACCGGGGACAAGATTCAGGACCGCGCGCTGGCGGAGGTCGGTGGCAAAGCCTTGTGGACCCGCGAGCTCGACGCGATGCTTGATACCGGCGTTATCGATGTCGCGGTGCATAGTCTGAAGGATGTCGAAACGCTCCGCGACGCGCGCTTCAGGCTGGCGGCGATACTGCCCCGCGCCGACCCGCGCGACCGGCTCGTGGTTCGCGAGGGGCTCGTGGCCTCGACGATCGCGGACCTGCCACCCGGAGCGAAACTGGGAACGAGTAGCCCGCGCCGCGCCGCACAGGTCAAGCGGCTGCGCGCGGACCTCGAAACGGTGCTGCTGCGCGGCAATGTGGCGACACGACTCGCCAAACTCGCGGCAGGCGAGGCCGATGCGACCCTCCTCGCGGCGGCGGGGCTCGATCGGCTCGGACTGCACGACATCGGCGTTGTGCAGGATGCAGCGCTCCTGCTTCCCGCTGCATCGCAGGGGGCGATCGGGATCGAATGCCGCTCGGACGATGGACGGGTGCACGCGCTGGTCGCGGCGGTGGACGACGCGCGGACGCATGCCGCGGTGATGGCGGAGCGCGCCTTTCTCGCCGCGCTGGGCGGCGACTGCCGTTCGCCGGTTGCGGCGCATGCGCGCTTCCTGAACGACGGCACGCTCCGGCTCGACGGCGAGATTTTCTCGGTCGACGGCGCCGACCATGTGGCGGATCATGCCCTTATCGGCGACAGCGAGGCCGCGGCGGTACTTGCGCGCCGGCTGCTC
Source organism: Sphingopyxis sp. 113P3 (assembly GCF_001278035.1). Classification (NCBI taxonomy): domain Bacteria; kingdom Pseudomonadati; phylum Pseudomonadota; class Alphaproteobacteria; order Sphingomonadales; family Sphingopyxidaceae; genus Sphingopyxis; species Sphingopyxis sp. 113P3. The sequence goes on along the minus strand of NZ_CP009452.1, from coordinate 4,233,134 downwards.
GCCGAAGCCCCTGAATCTGTCCGGCGCCTGTTCGCGCCATGAGCAAAGGGCTGCCGCTCATTGTCACGCGCCCCGATCCTGGTGGAGCAGCGACGGTGTCTCGCGCGCGCGCGGTCGGGCTCGACGCGCGGCATTGTCCGCTCTTTGCGGTGCACCCGCTCGCCTGGACCGCGCCCGATCCCGCTCACTTCGACGCGCTGCTGCTGACGAGCGCGCAGGCGGCCCGGCTCGGAGGCGACGGTCTGGCAAGGCTGGCGGTGCTGCCCGTCCATGCGGTCGGCGCGGCGACGGCTGAGGCCGCGCGCGCGGCGGGTCTCAGCGTCGTAGAAGTTGGCGCAACCGACGGGCAGACATTGATCGATGCCATGACGTCACGCGGAATAGAGCGGATTCTTTGGCTTTGCGGGCGCGATCGGACGCGCTTCGACGCGCGCGGTGCTGCGATTAGCGCGATTGCCTGCTATGCGGCCGATGCCGTAGCGCCGCCCGACGACTGGCCGGCCTTGATCACCGCGCCCGCGGTCCTTCTCGCGCACAGCCGGCGCGGTGCTGAACGGATCGCCGACCTCGTGCCGGGTAGACGCGCGCATCTGACGCTCGGGGCGATCAGCTGCAAGGCGGCGGCTGCGGCGGGGGCAGGATGGAGCAATGTCGCAGTTGCAGAGCGACCCGATGACGCGGCAATGTTGGCACTCGCCTGTGCTTTGTGCCACAAAGGCTGAAAAATGGGGTCGTTCGAAAGAGAGATATGGCAATCGACAGCGACAAAAGCGTCCGCACCGACGAGGGCGCTCGCGGAAAGAGTCCTTCGTTCCGTAGTTTAGCGATCGGCGCCATGCTGGTCCTGGTGATCGGCATTGTCGGCGGCGGATGGGCGATGACGCGCCTGCTGCCAGGCAGCGGGCCGGCGCCCGCCATTAAGGTGGCGCCCGCGCCGGTGCCAGGCAGCGCTGTGTCACCCGAAGATAGTGCGGCACCGGCGGCGCGGCCCGCCGAGCCCGCAATGGTCGTGGCTCCGGTGGATAGTGCGAGCGCCCTGTCGGTACGGGTGGCGGAGCTTGAAACGCGGCTGTCGCGCATCACGCTTGAAGCGGCGTCGGCGTCAGGGAACGCGACGCGCGCCGAGGGGTTGCTGATCGCATTTGCTGCGCGCCGGGCACTCGACCGCGGTCTGTCGCTCGGCTATCTTGAGGCGCAGCTGCGGCTGCGCTTTGGAGATGACCAGCCCAATGCGGTAAAGACGATCATCGATACCTCGCGCGACCCGATTACCCTCGAGCAACTGCGCAGCGAACTCGATGCGCTCGCCCCGCAGCTCGTTGGCCGCAATGGCGAGAGCAGCGGCAGTCTGTGGACCGGTTTCAGGCGCGAACTCAGCGAATTGTTCGTCGTGCGCCCGGCGGGCGCTCCGTCGCCGCGCGCGTCCGAGCGCATCGAACGCGCGCGCCGATATCTGGGAGCGGGGCAGGTCGACAAGGCGATCGAGGAGGTTCAGGCGCTCCCCGGGGCGGAAGCAGCGAGCGAGTGGCTGATCGATGCGCGCCGCTATCACGAGGCGCGGCGCGCGCTTGACCTCATCGAGACCGCAGCGATATTGGAGCCACGCGACAGCCCCGCTGCCGCGATCGCCCGCAAGGGCGCGACCACTCCCTAGCAGCCCGATCGCTGGGCCGCGCTTTTGAAGAAAGCCGATCCGATGGCCGATCCGCAGCGCATCGAGGCGCTCGACCCGTTCGACCCGCTGGCGCTCGAAGCCGAGCTCTCTGAGGAAGAAAGGATGGTGCGCGACACCGCGCGTGGTTATGCGCAAGGCGCGCTGCTGCCCCGCGTCACCTCTGCCTTCCTCGAGGAGCGTTTCGACCGCGAGATCATGCGCGAAATGGGACAACTCGGCCTGCTCGGCGCGACCATCGATCCTGAATATGGTGGAGCCGGGCTCAATTATGTCAGCTACGGGCTGATCGCACGCGAAGTCGAGCGCGTCGATTCAGGTTATCGTTCGGCCTGCTCGGTGCAAAGCAGCCTCGTGATGCACCCGATCAACGCCTATGGCAGCGAGGAGCAGAAACGTCGCTTCCTGCCAGGCCTCGCTTCGGGCGAGCTGGTCGGCTGCTTTGGTCTTACCGAGCCCGATGCGGGCAGCGACCCCGCGGGGATGCGAACGCGCGCAGAGAAGATCGAAGGCGGCTACCGCCTCAAGGGCGCGAAGATGTGGATTACCAATTCGCCGATCGCGGACGTTTTTGTCGTCTGGGCGAAATCCGACGCCCATGATGGTGCGATCCGCGGATTCCTCCTCGAGAAGGGAATGAAGGGTCTGGCGGCCCCAAAGATCGAGGGCAAGGTTTCGTTGCGCGCATCGATCACCGGCGAAATCGTGATGGACGGGGTTGAGGTCGGTGAAGACGCGTTGCTCCCCAATGTGTCAGGGTTGAAGGGCCCATTTGGCTGCCTCAATCGTGCGCGCTACGGCATCGGCTGGGGCGCTATGGGTGCCGCAGAATTCTGCTATGAAGCAGCTCGCAGTTACACACTTGAGCGCAAGCAGTTCGGGCGGCCGCTTGCGGCGAACCAGATCGTGCAGCTCAAGCTTGCAAACATGCTCACCGAGATCGCGCTCGGCACCGAGGCCGCGCTGCGCGTGGGGCGGTTGATCGACGAGGGGCGGCTTGCCCCCGATCGGATCAGCCTCTTGAAGCGCAACAATTGCGGCAAGGCGCTCGATATCGCGCGGACCGCGCGCGACATGCATGGCGGCAACGGCATCGCGGCCGAATATCATGTGATCCGCCACGCCGTGAATCTCGAGACGGTGAACACCTATGAGGGCACGCACGACGTCCACGCGCTGATCCTCGGCCGCGCGATCACCGGCATCAGCGCCTTTTCCTGATATGAACCAGTCGGTTTCGCGGCCGCTCGAGGGCCTGCGCGTCATTGAACTTGCCCGCGTGCTCGCGGGCCCCTGGTGCGGACAATTGCTCGCTGACCTCGGTGCCGAGGTGATCAAGATCGAGCGGCCGGAGGTGGGCGACGATACGCGCCATTGGGGCCCGCCTTTTGTGACGGGCGCGGCGGGCGAAGATCTGGGCGCCGCCTATTATCACAGCTGCAACCGCGGCAAGCGAAGCATCGCGATCGACATCGCGACCGGCGCGGGGCAGACCGCGCTGCGCGAGCTGCTCGCAGACGCCGACGTCGTTATCGAAAATTACAAGGTGGGGGGGCTCGCCAAATATGGCCTCGACCCCGCGCGGCTTCGCGCCGACTTTCCGCAGCTGATCGTCTGTTCGGTCACGGGTTTTGGCCAGACCGGCCCTTATGCGCACCGTGCCGGCTACGACTATATCGTCCAGGCGATGAGCGGATTCATGTCGCTCACCGGCGAGCCCGATGGGCCGCCGCAGAAGGCCGGCATCGCCTATGCCGACATCTTCACCGGCCTCTATTCGACCGTTGCCATCCTTGCCGCGCTGCGGCGTCGTGACGTCATGGGGGCAGGGGCCCATATCGACATGGCCCTCCTCGACAGCCAGGTCGCGGTGCTCGCCAATCAGGCCGCCAACTATCTGGCGAGCGGGGTCGTGCCAAAGCGGATGGGCAGCGGACATGCCAATGTCGTCCCCTATCAGGTCTTTGCGACGGCCGATGGGCAGCTTGTCATCGCGGTGGGCAATGACAGTCAGTACCGCAAGCTTTGCACGATCCTGGGCATGCCCGAATGGGGCACGGACCCACGCTTTGCGACCAATGCAGCGCGGCTTGAGAACCGCTCTACCCTGATCCCGATGCTGGCGGCAAAGATTGCCGCCTGGGACGCGCAGCCGCTTTCGCTCGCGCTTGACGCCGAGGGCGTGCCGGCGGGGCCGATCAACGATCTCGCCGGCGTCTTCGCTGATCCGCAGGTGGTGGCGCGCGGCATGCGCTTTCGCCCCGAAGGTGCGGCAATCGACGCTGTCGCGAGCCCGATTGTCATCGACGGCGAGCGAATGATCGCCGCGCGCGGGGCGCCGCCGCTCGGGGAATAAAAAGGGGCGCACAACCGGCGCCCCTTCCCCTTTTTCGGACGCGGGTCCTCAGAATTTCATGGTACCCGTCACGAAGACCTGACGCGGGTTGCCGTAGAAAGCGGTGAGCACGCCTTCAAGACCGAGCGTCGAGCCGCCCGCGGCATTCTGATAATTATAACCCGACGTGATATAATGCTTGTTCGCGAGGTTCTTGCCGTGGAGGCCGATCGAATAGTCGCCGCTGTCGGCGGTCCAGACGAGGCTTGCGTCCCATAGCACATAGCCCGGCTGGTCGAGCGCCGGGATCGGCACTTCGAACTGGTGGGTGAGGCTGCGATAGGTGAGACCGGTCGAGGCATCGACCATGCCGCCCATCGCCGGGATCGTCGCGGCGATTGTGCCGGCGGCGGTCCACTTGGGCGTGTTCTGGAAGGTTCGCTCATCCGAGACATCGACGCCGGTCGGGCCGATGAAGCGCTTGTATTTTGCGTCGATGAAGCCGACCGATCCGTTGAAGCGGACCGCCGAACCCGCCCCCGCGAAATCGCGGGCGAGCACGGCACTGGCTTCGGCTTCGAAACCCTGGAGGCGTGCCTTTGCGGCGTTGGTGGTGATACCGCAGAAGCTTTGAACCCCGCCGACCACACACCCGACCGAGCCTGGTATCTGCACGTCCTTATAGTCCATGTAGAAGCCGGCGAGGCTGAGCGTCAGCCGGCGGTCAAGCAGCGATCCCTTGTAGCCAATCTCGTAACTGTCGACCTTTTCCGGGTCGAAGGCGAGGAAGTTGTAGATATCGGCATAGGTCCGCCCGACGCTGGCATCGCTGATCGGCGCCGAGGTTCCCGAGCCGCGGGGATCGAAGCCGCCGCCCTTGAATCCTTTCGAATAGGAGGCGTAGATCAAATTGTCGGCGTCGGGCTTGAAGCTCAGCGATGCGCGCGGTGTGAATTCCTTGAAGGTGCGCTGGCCCCGGAAATCGGTAGCGACCGCGATGGCGATGGGATCGAGAGTGCCGCCGAATTCGGGAGACAGACCCGTGATCCGGTTCGCCTTGTAAACGAAGGCGTCGCGCTTGTCGTTTGTATAGCGCCCTCCGACCGACAGGCTGAGACTGTCGGTGAAATCGAAGGTGAAGTCGCCGAACACCGACCAGGTGTCGGTCCGCACGTCGCCCGCCGTATATCCGTTGAGTCCCGGAAGTCCGATCGTCGCGCCGGTCAGACCCAGAAGCACATCGAACGACGTCGCGGCGCGGGCATCGAGATAATAGAAGCCGACGAGACCGTGAAGCCGGTCACTGTCGTACAGGAGCTGAAATTCCTGACTGAGCTGCTCGTTGCGATAAACCGCGGGCACGTCGACGTCGACGGCTGGCAGCGCATCGAAATCGATCGGCGTGAAGCTCGTATCCTTGCGCCACGCACTGATCGAACGCAGCGTCAGATTGTCGCTCAGCTCGGCAGAGACGTTCATGGCGAGGCCATAGGCCTTCACATCCTGCTTCGGGTCGTTGAGCCCGGCACGGGTGTCATAGACATTGTCGAGGACGGGCGCGCCAGAGATAAGGCCGGGGATCAGGCGGTGCCCGTTGCGCGGGTCCGACTTGTCGCGCGTGTAGTCACCCGAAATGCGAATGAAGACGGGCGCTCCGTGGCCCCCCATTTCAATCGAAGCGCGGCCCGCCCATACGTCCTTGTTGTAGTTTTCAAGCCCCGGAATATTGAGATTATCACCGAAGCCACCGCGCGACAGGCGCGCGACCGAGCCACCGACGCGGATCAGGTCGCTGACCGGCGCGCTGGCCGTCACGACGAGGTCGGCCTGCTTGAAGGTGCCCAGCGTGCCGCGGATGCGCAGCTCAGGGGTGTCGGGGTCGAGGCGTCGCGTCACATATTTGACCGCACCGCCGATTGTATTGCGCCCGTAAAGCGTGCCCTGCGGACCCCGCAGGACCTCGATTCGTTCGACGTCGTAGATGTCGAGCACAGCTGCTTGCGGACGGTTGAGATAGACGTCGTCGAGATAGATGCCGATCCCTGCTTCAAAGCCCGGCACCGGATCTTGCTGGCCAACGCCCCGGATGAAGGCGGTGAGGGTCGAGTTGGTGCCGCGCGAATTTTCGAGCGTCGTATTCGGGGCCATGTTGGCGATGTCGGTGATGTCGAGCGCGCCGGCCTTGGCGAGTGTATCGCCTGAAATGGCGGTCACCGCGATCGGCACGTCGACCAGCCTCTCGTCGCGGCGGCGCGCCGTGACGATGATTTCGCCTGCATCGTCGCTGATCGCTCCTGGATCCTCCTGTGCGAAGGCAGCGGGCGCGAACGCGAGCATCGACATCGTCGTTGTGGCGAGGATCGCGCGGCGCATCTGGCGGGCGAAAGGACGCATGATGAGTCTCCCATGTCACGGGTGACCTCTCGCCACCCCCCATTTGCCGTTAATGGCATGATCTTTTCGCGGACCTGGTCTTGCCAAGCCGCGGCAGGGTCAATAATGAAAGGTGAACCAAGTTTCAACTTCGAACTTGGTTCCGGCGCTTTTTGCTTGCCAGTGGTGCGAAAATGCCACGATTGAGGCAGGGGCGGCAAGAGGGAATGGCGCGATGGATGAGCCGAACAGAGCGGCGGCAGAGGAGCGATCGGCACCGGACGCCGCCGGCACACGCGACAAGACCCCGCGAACGGATCGCGGGCGGAGAACCCTGCGCAAGCTCCTTGACGCGGCCGCCGTCGAATTTGGCGAGCGCGGCTTTCACGAAGCGTCAATCAGCGCGATCACGCGGCGGGCGGGCACTGCGCTCGGCAGCTTCTATACCTATTTCGATTCCAAGGAGGAAATCTTTCAGGCGCTTGTCCGCTATATGAGCGAGCAGCTGCGCGACCATGTGACGCCAATCGTCCAGACCGCTCCCGACGAAATTGCCGCTGAGCGCATAGGCCTTGAATCCTTTCTGGGTTTCGTTCGCGAACATCGCGAAATTTACCGTATCATCGACGAGGCCGAGTTCGTCGATTACGCGAGCTATCGCCGCCACTATGAAACGACCGTCGAGCGCATTCGCCAGCGGCTGGACGCGGGCGCCGCGCGCGGCGAAATCCGCTCCGACGTCGGCGAGATTCACGCCTGGGCGATTGCCGGAATGAACGTCTTTCTGGGCATGCGTTATGGCTTGTGGGACGCTGACGCCGACATTGTTGAGGTTGCACGGACCGCGAATGACTTGCTGGCGAAGGGATTGAGGCCGAGCGATCGCTAGGCAACGGCGGCATCAGCCCCGCGCGATCAGGAATATTGCGTGTTCGGCGCGCCAGCTTGCCGCCGCGTCGCTCGTGGGGCGGTCACCCGAGAGATACCAGGCGCGCTCGACTGCGATGCCGCGTGCGCGCACCAGGTCCCGAAAATCGCTTACCGTGACATGGTGGATGTTCGGGGTTTCATACCAGGCGACGGGAAGCAGCCGGGTTACCGGCATCCGGCCGTTCCACAGCAGGGCAAGCCGCACGCGCCAGTGCGCAAAATTGGGAAAACTGACAAAAGCGCGGGGCGCGATGCGAAGCAGTTCATCTACGACGCGATCGGGTCGCTCGGTCGTTTGGAGCGTCTGTGAGAGAATGGCATAGTCGAAGGCGTTGTCGGGATAGTCGGCCAGATCGTGGTTGGCGTCGCCTTGAACGACCGACTGACCGCGGGCGATTGCTGCTGTGACATTGGCGGGATCGATCTCCAGCCCGCGCGCATCGACACCCTTTTCGCGGAGCGCGGCCATCAGTTCGCCGTCGCCGCAGCCGACGTCGAGCACGCGTGACGCCCCAGGGACCGCGTCTGCGATGATTGCAAGGTCAGGACGCAGCTTCATCGGTCTGCCGCTTGTGAACGTCGGGGACATGCCTCTGCATGAAGGGCTTGCTATCCTCAAGAGGTGTCCATCCGAGCGAGGAATGAAGAGTGTGGGCGTCCCGGGCGGGAAGCATCCCGCGCCGCAACCCCTGACGTTCGGCGTGATCGTGGAGCGCTGTCACCATGTGCGCTGCAAGACTGTGCCCGCGACGGGTCCCGAGTACATAGCGGTCAGCGAGAGAAGCGACGCTCGCCCGGTGGGTGATGACGCGGGCCACACCGATCTCTTCGCCAGTCGGTGCAAAGGCGCCGATGCAGAGCGAACCGGCAACGGCACCTTCGGCGACTGCGGGGGCGATATCCTCGGCCCGATCGCTTTGCGTCAGAACGTCATGGATTGCATCAACCTGCATGCCCACAGGTGCGAAGGACAGGCGCGAGCTATCGGTCACGCGAGGCCTGCCTCAAGAGACCCCGCCACTATCGCGTCGAGCGCAGGAACCTCGAGAAGGAAGCTGTCATGGCCGAAGGGCGCCGACAGCTCGACGAAGCTCGCCGCCGCGCCGACGCTTTGCAGCGCCTGGACGATGCGGCGCGATTCGGCGGTGGGGTAGAGCCAGTCGGTGTCGAAGCTTACCAGGGTGAAACGTACATCTTTAGCACCCGCAAAGGCGTTCGCGAGCTGGCCATCATGCGCTTCTGCGAGGTCGAAATAATCCATCGCGCGGGTGATGTAGAGATAGGCGTTTGCGTCAAAGCGATCGGTAAATGCGAGCCCCTGATGTCTGAGATAGGATTCGATCTGGAAATCCGCGTCGAAACCGAAGCTCTTCGCATCGCGGGCCTGCAGGCGGCGACCGAATTTCTCGGTCAGCCCCGCTTCGGACAAATAGGTGATGTGCGCCGCCATCCGCGCGACAGCGAGGCCCTTCGTCGGCCCGCGCGTACCGCCATAATATTGGCCGTCCTGCCAGTCTGGATCGGCCATGATCGCCTGTCGCCCCACTTCGTGAAACGCGATATTCTGCGCCGAATGACGCGCCGCGCTGGCGATAACGATCGCCGAGGCAAGCCGTTCGGGATAGGCCGAGGCCCAGGCAAGCGTCTGCATTCCGCCCATCGAACCGCCGATGACGGCATGAAGCCGGGCGATGCCGAGATGGTCGAGCAGCATGGCCTGTGCACGCACCATGTCGCCGATCGTAATCACCGGAAATGCCATGCCGAGCGGCGCACCGGTCAGAGCATCGGGACTCGCCGGGCCGCTCGACCCCATGCAGCTGCCGAGCACATTGGCGCAGATCACGAAAAAGCGGTCCGTGTCGACGGGCTTGCCCGGCCCAACCATACGCGCCCACCAGCCGGGCTTGCCGGTCGCGGGATGATTGCTCGCGACATATTGGTCGCCGGTGAGCGCGTGGCAGACCAGCACCGCGTTCGATTTGTCCGGCGCGAGCGTGCCGTAGCTTTGATAGGCAATCGTTACGGAGGGCAGCGACTGGCCGCTGTCGAGCGCCAGCGGTGCGTTGATCGTCACGCCGTGATGCTGGATCTCGTGAAGCAGGCTCGCCATCGCTCGCGCGGGGCTAAGCGCGCAGTGGGGCGCTGTCAACGTGCTGGACTCGGGCGGTGCAGCCGCTAAACGGCGCGGCATGACCAACGTGACCCCGACGCTCACACCGAAGCCGTGGATCAGCGGCATCGCTCCCTATGTTCCCGGCAAGTCCGCGGGCGCCGACGGGCGGCCGTTGATCAAGCTCAGCGCGAACGAAAACTCGCTCGGCACCAGCGATGCGGCGCGCGCAGCCTTCGCGGCAGCGCAGGGCGCCGCCGATGCTCTATCGCGCTATCCCGACCCGGGATCCAACCATCTGCGCGAAGCGATTGCCGCCAAGTTCGGGCTCGATCCGTCGCGCATCATCTGCGGCAACGGGTCGGACGAACTGCTGCACCTTGCCGCCGGGACCTACGCCGGCGCGGGCGACGAGATTCTCTATGTGCGTTATGGATTTGCGGTCTACGAGATCGCGGCCCGGCGGGTCGGCGCAACCCCCGTCGAGGCCGAGGATCGCGACTATGCGACCGATGTCGACGCGCTCCTCGCCGCGGTGACCGACAAGACACGCGTCGTCTATCTTGCCAATCCGAACAATCCGACCGGGACCCTCGCGACGCGCGAGGAGGTAGCGCGGCTCCATGCGGGCCTGCCCAAGGATGTGCTGTTCGTGATCGACCAGGCCTATGCAGAATATCTCGCGCCCGACCAGGACGACGGCGGCCTCGAACTGGCGAAGACAGAGCCGAACGTCTTTGTCACCCGGACCTTTTCGAAGATTCACGGCCTCGCCGCCGAGCGGATCGGGTGGGGCTATGCGTCTTCGGACGTGATTTCGTCACTGCACCGCATTCGCCTCCCCTTCAATGTCACGCGCGCCGGACAGGCAGCGGCGGTCGCAGCGCTCGGCGATGATGATTTTGTAATCCGCAGCCGCGAGCATAATGCCCGGTGGCGCGCCTGGCTGGCGCGGGAGATAGAGGGGCTGGGGAATCATGGCGTGCGCGTCGTACCGTCGGCGACAAACTTCCTGCTCGTGCTGTTCGAGGGCAGCGTGAGCGCCGAGACGGTGTATAATCGCCTGATGGACGCGGGCTATATCGTACGCTGGCTGCCGGGGCAGGGGCTGCCACATGCGCTGCGCATGACGATCGGCACCGAGGAAGAGACGCGAGGGCTGGCGGCGGCGATCCGCGCCGCGCTTGCGGGCTGACTGCGGCGATGGCGATCGAACGTCTTGCAGTCATAGGGCTCGGGCTGATCGGCTCCTCGATCGCACGCGCGGTCAAGGCTCGGTTGCCGGGTGTGGCAGTGACCGGCCACGATGTCAGCGCCGAGGTGAGGGGCGAGGCGCGCTTGCTCGGCTTTTGTGACCGTATTGCAGACGATGCAGCCGATGCGGTGAGGGACGCCGACCTTGTGATTCTGGCCGTGCCGGTTGGCGGTATGGCCGATGCGGCACGCGCCATGGCGCCGGGGCTTGCGCAAAGCGCGATCGTCTCGGACGTCGGCTCATCGAAGGCAGGAGTGGGTGCGGCGCTGCGCGCGGCGCTGCCTGGTCACCTGGTTATCCCGGCGCACCCGGTCGCGGGGACTGAAAACAGCGGCCCCGCCGCGGGCTTTGCGACGCTGTTCGAAGGGCGCTGGTGCATTATCACCCCCGCCCCCGACGCGCCGGTGGATGCTGTCGCCGCGCTGACCGGCTTCTGGCAAGCACTCGGCGCGACCGTCGACACGATGGACGCCGAACATCACGACATGGTGCTTGCCGTGACGAGCCATTTGCCGCACCTGATCGCTTATACGATCGTCGGTACCGCGAGCGAGCTTGAGGAAGTGACCGAGAGCGAAGTGATCAAATATTCCGCGGGTGGGTTTCGCGATTTCACGCGCATCGCGGCGAGTGACCCTGTGATGTGGCGCGACGTTTTTCTCGCCAATAAGGACGCGGTGCTTGCAACGCTGCAGCGCTTCAACGAAGACCTGACCGTGCTTCAGCAGGCCATCCGTCGCGGCGACGGCGACAAGCTTGAGGCGTGGTTCACGCGAACGCGGGCGATCCGTCGTTCGATTATCGCCGAAGGTCAGGATGATCCGGCGCCCGACTTCGGCCGGAAGCATTAGAAACCCGCGCGTGCGGAGCAGAAGGTGCCGGGAAACCATGCGGGATCCCCGCCCTTTTCAACGCGAACGGAATTATGATGAAGCCGGCTGCTCCAGCGCCTCGGGCGGATTGAGCGCGTTGATCGCGCGCCAGACGCGCGCCTCGGCCTCTTCGCGGGGAAGACCCGCAGGGATCGTGTCGCCGATTTTGTAGGTGATCGTGCCAGGCCATTTGACCCAGCGGTGGGGCGGGTAGGCGATGCCGCTGTCCACCGCGACCGGGATCACCGGCACGCCGAGCAAGCGGTACATACCGGCAAAGCCGGCGCGGAGGGGCGGCGCGAGCCCATGCGGGACGCGCGTGCCTTCCGCGAAGAGCACGAGCGGGCGGCCCGCGTTGAGCGCTGCCCTTGCGGCGGCGAGCATGGCGCGCATCGCCTTGCCCCCGCCGTCGCGATCGACCGGGATGAGACCATAGAAGCGTGCCGCCTGCCCCCAGACTGGTATCGAGAAGAGCTCCTCCTTTGCAAACACCGCGGGCCAGCGGAACAGCAAGGGCTGTTCGATTGTTTCGAACGCCCCCTCATGCTTGAAGACATAGAGGACAGGTGTGTCGGGCATCGCGCCTTCGACAACGATCCGGTGCCCCAGGATACCCCGGCATATGAGCCGGTGGAAGGCAGCCCAGCCCCGCACGAATGCGCGCGTCGCGAGGTGCGAAATCGGCAACGCGACGACGGCGCCGATCGAGCAGATGGTGCTGGCGAGGAAGAAGGCGAGCCAGAACAGGATGGAGCGGAAAAGGGCGAGAGTATAGTGCACGGGCGGGGCTTACAGCCCTAGGAGACCGCCCGCCAGTCCCGCGAGATATTTGTGATATTCGCGAAACAGGGTCGAGAAGGTCGGACGGCTGCGCACCGCGTCGGGAATTATGGTCACCGCGTCGCCCACCGCGCGACCGATCTCATATTGGGCGCGGCGCATGTGCCAGTCCGTCGTGACGAGCCGCACCGTCTTGTAGTTGCGCCGCGCAACCCAGCTCGCGACCTCGGTGGCGTTGGAGCGCGTATCCTCGGCCTCGAAGCCAAGCGCGATGCAGCAATCGAAGAGCTTTTGGGGCCGCTCATATTCCGCGGCGAGTTCGCGCGGTTTCACCTCGCGCGCGACACCGCTGATCAAGAGCCGCTTTGCCTGTCCCGTCTCCAGCAGCTCGAGAGCGCGGTCGATCCGCCCCGGTCCGCCGGTCAGCACGACAATCGCGTCGGTCTTCTGCGGCGGCGCCGGCATCGGCGGCAGCAGCGCGAACCAGGCGAAGCCGAGCACCCAGACGAGGAAGAGGAGCGAAATCAGGCGCTTGATCATAAAATCTTCTTGAGCGCGGCGAGCAGCGTCTGGCGCGCCGTCAAAGCAGCCAGCGCGATAGCCAATAGCGGCAGCGCCAGCAAGAGCGCCCAGCCTGCGGCCCCCAGTGACGCGGTGGCGGCCAGCCCCGCGGTCACCCTCGCCCATTGCCAGGCGATGAGCAGCAATATCGCCGCCGCTACCGCAGTGCCGAGCGCGATGCCATAAGCGGTGTCGATTGCGATACGGCGCTGGAACAGTCGCGCGATCTGCCGGTCGGTCGCGCCGATCAGGTGCAGCATCTCGATCGTTGCAAAATGGGTCCCGAGCGCCGCGCGCGCGGTCATGATGACAACCGCTGCGCTGGCGAGAATCATCAGTACCACCAGCGCACCTGCAACCCAGGCGAGCGAGCGGATCAGCCGCGCGACCGGTCCGAGCCACTCGGCGTGCGGGATGATCCTGGCGCCCGGCGCTGTCTGGGCGACCAGCGCGCGCAACTGGTTGAGCTGGCCGGCACGCTCGCCGCCCACGAAATCGACGTCGACGAGGGCGGGCAGGGGCAGCGACTTGAGGACGGGATCCTCGCCATTCTCGCCGCCAAACCATTGGCCGAGCGTTGCAAGCAATTCGGCCTGCTCGACTGCCCGCGCGGTGCGAACGTAAGGCTGGGCGGCGGCGGCGCGGCGGAGCGCGGAGGCTTGCTCGGCACGGGTCACCGGATTGGCGGTGACAATCTGCACCGTCACCCGCCCCGCGATCGCGTCACCGATCGCATTGGCCGAGCGGGCAAGCCCGATGCCGGCAGCGGCTGCGAGCAGCGTCAGCATCATCAGGATCGCGATCACCCAGGGGGTCTGTCCTGACAGGCGGCGGTCAGGGAGCAGGCGGCGGTGCTGGATGGGGACGCGCGGGATGATCATGACGTCACGCGCGGTTCGGCGGATAGCGCAGCGCGCCAGTCGGATCGGCGAGCCGTCCCTTTTCCAGCCGCATCATCTGCGCATTGTCGATGCGGCTGATCAGGTGGATGTCGTGCGTTGCGACGACGACGGTGGTGCCGAGGCGGTTGAGGGCCTCGAACAATCCTAAAAGCCGCATGGCCATGTCTGGGTCGACGTTACCGGTAGGCTCGTCGGCGACGAGCAATTGAGGGCGCGCAATCACCGCGCGCGCGATCGCGACACGCTGCTGCTCACCGCCCGAAAGCGTCGCGGGGCGCGCGTCGGCACGCTCGCTGAGCCCGATCCAGCTCAGCATCTCGCCGACCGGGCCTGACAGATCCTCTTCGCTCACCCCGGCGATGCGTAGCGGCAGTGCGATATTGTCGCGCGCCGAGAGATGGGGGATCAGGCGGAAATCCTGAAAGACGACGCCGATGCGCCGACGAAACCCGGGGAGGCGGTGACGCGGCATGGCGACCAGGTCTTCGCCGAACAGCCGCACGATCCCGCGGCTCGGCCGCTGCGCAAGGTAGAGCATCTTGAGGAGCGACGTCTTTCCCGCACCCGATGGCCCTGTAAGGAAGTAGAAGCTTCCCGGCTGCAGATTGAAGCTGATGTCGGACAGGATCTCGGCATCGGGGCCATAGCGCAGACCGACACTGTCGAACTCGACCATCGGCCCGCCTGGACGGGGAGCGGCTGCGTCCGTCATGACGTCAGCCGCAGCCAGCGCCGCGCCGCCGGGCGGAAAAACAGGGGAGCCTCCACGCTCATGTCCTTGGCTGTTACACGGCTCTTCGGCGAGGACAAGCGCCTATCCGCCCGCCAGGGCGACGCGGCGCTTGCCAGCGTGGGGTGCAGCGTGTTTAGAGGGGGTCATGATCCTCGCCTGTCCGTCCTGCCATACCCGCTATGTTGTGCCCGATACGGCGATTGGACCCAATGGCCGCACCGTACGCTGTGCCAATTGCCGTCACAGCTGGTTCCAGGAGCCTGCAGCCGCCGCCGGGGCCGTTCCGCCGCCCCCTCCAACTGCGCCAGCGCCCGACGCTGCGCGTGCCCCGGTGCCTGGTCCCGGTCCGGCGCAAGGAGCCGACGACGGGCCCTCGCCGGCGCCGGTCGCCCCGCCTCCAGTGCCGCCCGCTGCGGCAAACACTGACGAGGTCGTCGCCTCCCCGCCCCCTCCGCCTGAGGCCTTTGCCGCCGCGTCGGAACCGGCACCCAGGCCGGTACCCCCCTTGGCTGCCGAAGAGCCGCTCCCCTTCCGCCGGCCGCGCCGCAATCCCGCGAAACGATGGACGATGATCGCCGCGGGCGCGGCCGTGCTGATGGTCGGCGCGACGGGTGCGCTCCTCTACTTCGGTCTACCGAGCTGGGCGCAGGGTCTCGGGCTGCCCGGCACGATCGATGAACCCGACCTTGTCATCGAGCTCCCGCCCAATCAGGATCATCGCGAACTCGCCGACGGCACCATCTATTTTGCAGCGTCGGGGGTGATCATCAACCCGACCGACCGCGAGCAGCGCGTTCCGCCCATCCTTGCTGAGCTGCGCGATGCGCAGGGAACGATCGTCTATAGTTGGACGATCAAGCCGCCCGTGCGGACGCTGCCGCCGAACGAGAAAGTCAATTTCAGCGAAGCAAAGCTCGATATTCCGCGCCGGGCGACGCAGCTGACGGTGAGCTGGGCGCTGCCAAAAGGCTAAGGTCCCCGATGTTACCGTGACGTCAGGGCGTCAAAGGCTCAATGCGGCAGCGAGGGACAGCGCGAAGCTGGTCACCGTCGCGACGATGATCGGCGCGAAACTGCGCCAGCCCTGATCCACGAGCAGATGCAGCCGCGCCTTCATCGCGGTGGCGACAATCGCGAGGAGCAGCAGTGCCTGCGCAATCGTCGCGGCCCCGTCCCGTAGCGGTTCGGGCAGGGGCACCACGGAATTGATCGCGGCGAGAGCGAGGAAGCCCAGGATGAACCACGGAAGACGCAGCGGAATGCGTGCCTTTTCTGCCGCCGTCTCGCCGCTGCGGCCGAGCCAGAGACCAAGAAGCATCAGCATCGGCGCCAACAGCGCCACGCGCGTCAGCTTGACGATTGTCGCCACCTCGCCAGCTTGCTGTGAGAAGGAGAAACCGCCGCCGATCGCCTGCGCGACATCGTGGATCGAGGCGCCGATCAGGAAGCCTGCCTGGGTGTCTGACAGGCCGAGCTGCGCCGCGAGGACCGGGTAGAGCGTCATCGCAAGCGCGCTCGCGACGGTGATACCCACAAGGGTCAGCGTGAAGCGCGCCTGGTCGACGCGTTTGTCCCCGATTAGCGAATAGAGCGCGAGTGCGGCCGAGGCACCGCAGATCGCGGTCGCCCCGCCGGCGAGCAGCGCGGCGTGGCGGTGCTGCCGGAACCATCGCGCGCTTGCGAGTGTGGCGACGATCACGGTCAGCATGATGAGGATGAGCAGCACGAAGGGGAGCGGGCCAAGCTCGGAGAGCTGCGAGGCGGTGATTCGCGCGCCGACGAGGACGATGCCGAGGCGCAGCGCGGTCTGCGACATCAGATCGAGTCCCGCGTGCGTGCGCCGGTCCTGCGACAGAAAGGAAAGGGCAAGGCCGATGAGCAGGCCCATTAGGACGATTGGCACAGCATAATGATCGGCGAGCCATGCGGCTGCGAGCGCAGCGATTGCGGCAACAAGCCCGCCGGGCAGAAAGTCGCGCCAGCGCCGCGAAGCCGGACGTGCCGTCTCGAGCTGCAGCTCTCCATAGAGGTCGGCTGCCATCGGCCAGCGCTGTTCGGAATTTGCCACGCACAGTCCCCCAGGGTTCGGCGCGGCCGCGCTTCGCACATCCTGCCCTCGATACGCAATGCGCAATCGGGTTCTTTATTCGATTGCTGGCGCCATCCGGGCTTGCTAGAGGCGCGCTCTAGCGGCACCCGTAGCTCAGCTGGATAGAGCGCTGCCCTCCGAAGGCAGAGGTCAAGCCTCAAAATCGCGCCTCAAAATCTCCATAAATTATTGATTTTCTTCAAGATTGTTGCGTCGTTGCAGCGAACCAGTCTGGTGAAATCGCTTCACGTAAGCATGACGTAAGCATACTGCGTAGTATCATAGAGTACGAAGGGTAACGGCAGAGTGGCGCAGTCGCGAACCGAGCAGTCGAACCATCCCGCATCGAATCCGTTGACCAATGACCGTTCGACCGGCTAGGCACCGCCGCGAAGCACCCGTAGCTCAGCTGGATAGAGTGTCGCCCTCCGAAGGCGAAGGTCACAGGTTCGAATCCTGTCGGGTGCGCCATTTCGGTTCAAAGGCACGAACGCCTAGCACCGCCGCCTCCACGCCAGAGGCGGCGGTCAGCGTTCGGAGGAGCTCGCTCCGCAGTCCGCGGATGCGGACCTCCTTCTTGCTCACCACCTCTACGCGCTGCGCGACGGCACGCACCTGATCGCGGGCGAACGTCCCGTCGCCGTTCCTCAGCTTCTTGCGCAGAGCCGCCGCGAAGGCGCGCAGGCTCTCCGGTGTGATTGTCGGGCCAACCTTCACGATATGCGCGAGGGCGCGCTCGGCGTCGCCCTTGGCCTGGTCCCGCGTGGCGGTCAGCTCGGCGATCCGATCTTTGAGGGAGGGGTCGCTTACGTCGATGACGCCGTTTTCAATCGCGTCATAGAGTCGTTTGAGCTTCGCTTCCGCCTCGGTCGCCCGGCGTTCGAGATCGGCAACGTGAAACCGGCGCTGGTTCACCCATTCGTCGCGGCGTTCGAGGATCTGATCCATCAGCGCTTCGAGTCGCTCCGGTTCGAGCAGCCGCGCTTCGAGATGATCGACCACAGCCTCGTTGAGTCGGTCCATCGGCACGGTGATGCCAGGACAACCGGTTGCGCCCTGCCGCGCCTTCGTCGAACAGGTGTAATAGCGATATTCCCGGCCGGCGCTGCTGGTGCCGGTGCGCAGCGTCATCGCGCCGCCACAGCACGCGCAGAAGCAGATGCCGGTGAGCAGCGTCGGGCCGCCCACCGCCATCGGGGCCATCATCTTCGGACTGCGCGCCTTGAGCGAGCGCTGCACCGCCTCGAACTCCGCTTCCGAGACGATTGCCGGCACTTCCATGACGGCGTGCTCGCTCTCCGGCTTCGGCGTTCTCGTTCTGTGGTCGCGGGTGTTGAAGCGGTGCCGGCCGATATAGGTCGTGCGGGTGAGAACCTGATGCACCGCGCCCAAGCCCCAGCGCCCGCCGTCGCGGGTGCGGATGTTGTTTTCATTGAGCCAGGCGGCGATCGATTTGAGGCCCATCGGCCCGCTGTTATCGACGCCGCTCAGCGCCATGCGATAAATGCGCCGCACCGTCTCGGCCTGGAGCGGGTCGATCTCCAGCTTCTTCTTGATCTTCGCGCCGCGCTCCCCGGCAGCCACCACACGATAGCCGATCGGCGCACGAGCACCATTCCAGAAGCCTTGCCGCGCGTTCTCTTTCATCGCCCGCAGGGTGTGCTTGCCGTTCTCCTTCGACTGATATTCGTCGAATAGCGTCATGATCTGCCGCATCATCACGCTCATCGGATCGTCACCGAGGTCTTGCGTGATCGAGACGAGCTTCACCCCGTTCTTCGCCAGCTTGCGGACGTAGAACTCGAACTGGAATTGATCGCGGAAGAACCGCGAGAAGCTGTGGACGACGATGACGGTGAAGGCGGGCGGCTTGGCCATCGCGGCGTCGATCATCGCTTGAAAAGCCGGCCGGCGATCGTCGGTCGCGGAGTTGCCCGGCTCGACGAACTCGGCCGAAACCTCCCAGCCGCGCGCAAGGCAGTAGCCTTCGATCTGGCGGCGCTGGTCGGGGATGGACAGGTCGCTCTCCGCCTGCCGGCCGGTCGAGACGCGCAGGTAAAGTGCGGCGCGAGCGGACGCGACGACCGGCGCCTCATCCTCATTTCGTCGCAAGGCGGCGCTGGTCATGACGCTTTACTCCTCACTTCACGGCAATGGTCCGAACAGCTTGTCCAGCTCTTGCCGCATGTAGCCTTCGATCGCGCGCAACTCCGCGTCGCCGATCGGAACCTGCTCCGGCCAGTCATCGGTGACGATGATGGGCCCGTCATCCTCGCGCGACCGGCGCGAAGCCCGACGCGGCGCGACGCGATTGGTGTAATCGAGCAGGTCATCCGGGCATTCGGCCCAGCGACGAGGCGTGCGGCGGCGGAGCTTGCGAGGAAGGGCCATCGCGGCAGGCTGCCCCGCATCCGCATCCCGCGCAAAGCCTCTCGCGCGGCGAAGCGTAGATAGGGGCGTGCGGCGGCGAGCGTCATGCTTCGCCCCACGGATCGACGACCGTGATCCCGCAATCGGCGAAATCGCGGACGTTACGAGTCGCCAGTCGCGCGCCGCGCGACCGAACGATGGCGGCAATCTGCGCGTCAATCTGGCTGATCGGCTTGCCACCCTGTTTCCGCCCGGCGGCGATCTCGGGATAGGCAAGGGCCGCTTCGGTGTCGAACGGCAGGACGCGGCCAGCCAGATCGACGTCGAACATCGGGCGCGCTGCCGCCAGCAGGTCATCGCGGCGGCGTCCCTTGGGAAGCAGCGCCAGGCCGTAGAAGATTTCCGCCTGCGTCAGCGTCGTCGTGAATACGCCCGCCATCGGCTGCTCGGCGATCCACGCCATAACCCTCGCGTCAGGCTCGCGCCGCATCAGTTCGGAAATGACGTTTGTGTCGAGGACGATCATTCGCCGAAGTCCACCGCCCGGATCGGCTCACGGGGAAGGTCAGGCAGATCGACGCCGCCCAGCTCGGCGAAGCGTTCATGGATGGCCTGGCCCAGATTGCGAGGCCGCGGGATTTCCGTCGACAGCGCCGAACGCAGGATGTCGCGGGCCTCGTCTTCCATTGATCGGCCGTGCATCGCAGCGCGCAGCCGCAGACGATTTTTGATCGCATCGTCGATGTTTCGGATCGTCATGACGGCCATATGCAACTCCATAAGTCATTGACTGCACATTAGTCGATGAAGGAAAAAATTGCAAGATTGGAGTTGGCGCCTCCCTTCGGGACCGCCGCTCTATCTGCGCTCCGCTTCGACCGAGCCCCTGCGGGTCTCGTCCCTGCCGGGTGACGATCAGCATGGCGGCGCGGCGCTGGCGCGCCGGTCGGCCAATCCGCTCGCGGATTGCGGTCCTTCCATGCTGCGGAGATCGGGCCGAGGCGTTCGCCGGCCCGATCGCGTCGTTGTAGCTCTCCCCGTCGGTGGGGTGGGCGCCGCTCCCCTCTAGGCCCGCCGCGCCGGGCCGCAACGCGCGGCAAGCCGCGCTTACCTCCTCTGCGTTCCGGTCCTGCGGATGCTGCCCGGCTCCGCCGGCGGGCCTGCCGGTCCGCTCCTTCGCCGCCCACCCCATTCCGGGGCGAGTGCGGTTTGAAGGAGAAGTGTGATGAACGCTGTTACCGAAACCGTAACCGCCGAGGCTGTGTCGGCCGTCGAGATTTTCGTGCCGCTCGCCAAGCTCAAGAAGTCCCCCAAAAATGCGCGCAAGGTGCCGCACGGAGAAGCCGCCATCGAGGCGCTGTCCGCTTCGATTCAGCACAAGGGGCTGATCCAGAACCTTGTCGTGGAGCCGGAGGTAAAGGAGGACGGGACGCCGACCGGCTACTATCTCGTCACCGCTGGCGAAGGCCGGAGGCTGGCGATGCTGCTGCGTGCCAAGCGCAAGCAGATCAAGAAGTCCGAGCCGGTGCGCTGCTGGCTGGACACGGCCAATGACCCGTCCGAGATCAGTCTGGACGAGAACGTGACCCGTACCCCGATGCACCCTGCCGACCAGTTCGAGCGCTTCCGCGAGCTTGCGGACGGCAAGGGCTGGGGCGCGGAAGAGATCGGTGCGCGGTTCGGCGTGTCGGCGGGTGTGGTCAAGCAGCGGCTGCGCCTTGGCGCGGTTTCCCCGAAGCTGTTGCAGGTCTATCGGGAGGACGGGCTTACGCTGGACCAGCTTATGGCCTTTGCGATCACCGAGGATCATGCCCGGCAGGAGCAGGTTTTCGCCAACCTGCATCACAACCGTGAGCCGTGGATCATTCGGCGCGACATGACCGCGAGCAACGTGCCCGCCACCGACCGGCGCGCCGTGTTCGTCGGGGCCGACGCCTATGTCGAGGCGGGCGGCAACATCATCCGCGACCTGTTCAGCGAGGACCGGGGCGGGTTCTTCGAGGATGCGGGCTTGCTCGACATTCTCGCCGTCGAGAAGCTGCGCGAGATCGCAGGCAAGGTCGAGGCCGAAGGCTGGAAATGGACCGAAGCGCTCATCGACTATCCCCACGCCCACGGGATGCGGCGCTTCTATCCGCAGTCGATTCCGCTGTCTGACGAGGACGAGGCGCGGCTGGAGGCGCTGTCCACCGAGCATGACGAGCTTGCCGAGGGCTATTCGTCCTATGACGAGATGCCCGAGGACGTGGCGGCGAAGCTGGAGGCGGTGTCCGACGCGATCGACGCCATTTCGGCCAAGCGTTACGCCTACGACCCGCAGGTAGTGGCGCATGGGGGCGCGTTCATCGTGCTCAACCATGACGGCGCGGTGAGGATCGAGCGTGGTTTCGTCCGGCTCGAGGACGAGGCGCTGGCCGACCCGCAGCCGGAGCCGGAAACCGAAGGCGACACGGCCACCCCGGATGACGAACCGAACGAGCAGATGGAGGACGGCTACGACGACGCGCAGGAGATCGAGGAGGAGGACGAGGAACCGGGCAAGCCGATTTCCGACAGCCTCATCCGCGACCTGTCCGCCTACCGAACGCTGGCGCTTCGCGTGGCGCTTGGTGAGCGGCCCGACATGGCGCTGATCGTCTTGACCCACACGCTCACGGCGCAACTGTTCTACAGCTACACCGAGGCCGGTTGCCTCGAAATCCGTCCGACCGTGACGCCGCTTGGCAGTCATGCGGACGGGATCGAGGACACGCCGTTGGCTGCGCGGGCAAGCGAGGCGCATGAAGCGTGGGCCGAGCGGATGCCGCGTGACGTGGCCGACCTGTGGGGCTTCATCGTCGCCTTGGACGACGCGAAGCGGCTGGCGCTGCTGGCGCATTGCGTGTCCCGCACCGTCAATGCGCTGCGTTTGCCGTGGGATCGCAAGGCCCGCTCTCTGCAAACTGCTGACCGACTTGCGACCGCGCTGGCGCTGGACGTGGCGAAGGACTGGACGCCCACTGTGGACAGCTATCTTGGCCGCGTCACCAAGGCGCACATCGTGGAAGCCGTGTCGGAAGGTGTTTCGGAGGATGCCGCCCGTCGTATCGCGGACATGAAGAAGCCGGACATGGCGCTGGCCGCGGAGCAGCTTCTGGCCGGGACTGGCTGGCTACCTGCCGTGCTGCGGACGCCGACGCCAGAGGGGAAGCAGCCCGCGACCATCGAGGCCGTAGAGCAGCCGTCTGACGTGGAGGACGGCGAAGCGGGCTACGCGGTCGCCGCCGAGTAGCGGGACCGGGCCGGGGCTGCGCGAGCGGTCCCGGCCTTGCTCTCACCCCAGCAATTCGGCCGCGCGCACGCGCGCGGCCGACATAGTTGTGTGTCGCCTTGCGTCGAACCATCCTCGCCGATAGCCAGTTGGCAGGCTGAAATGGGGATACGCGCACCAGTGGCAAAGGCGATCAGTCTGTCGAACGGCAGGGCATGGAAGACCCAGAGCGCCGCCCTGGCTCACTTTAAGGGCATGCTCGCCCGCCATTCCGATGAGGAGGTGGTCGAAGACCGTGCCGACCATGACGACCTGATTGCCCTTCTCGAACGCTATGACGGCGTGATCGTGGACGGTCCCTCGAAGATCGGCGAAGGGGTGGATTCCTTCTTCCGGCGCCGGAACACCGGCGACGGCTACTCGACACCCGGCTTTTGGGTGCGGCGCGTTGACGGGAGTGAAACGGATTTCAGCTATTTGGCGGCTGTTCGTGGAGTCCCAAAATCAAACGCCCAGGAGTTCTATGACGCCTGCCGGGCGGCGGTAGCGGCGGATTTGAAAGCCGCCAAAGTTCGGCACTTCAAGACCTACGGAGACGAACTCGGTCGAGTCCCCTGCGAGCTGACTGACGAGCTCATTGCGATCGACGCGGCCCATATCGACCACGCCTATCCGACCTTCGGGCAATTGGTCCTGAGCTTCCGCGCCGCGCGAGGATGGCAACACGAAGTGCCCCTCGGCACCGTCACCGCCCCGGCAGACAGTCAAACTACGACCACTTTTGTTGATCCGGCCGTTGCCGACGCGTTCCGGCAATTCCATCACGGCGCCGCCATTCTGAGAATCGTGGCCCGGACCCGAAATCTGGCGATGTCGGCGTCTCAGCGCAGGCCCAAGGTTCGCAGGCCGGTGGTCTTGAAGTGAATCACCGCTGACCCCTCGGGGCGGAACCGCTATGGTTGTGCCGTCCCATGTATATTGGCGGACCGGGGGGATTCAGCGTGGTTCAGGCAATTCAATTACTGCGGAATATTGGCCAGTTCGATTCGGTGAACGCTGGCGCTCAGATTCCGTTCGCGAAGCTCACGGTTGTCTATGGCGAGAATGGGCGCGGGAAGACGACGCTGACCGCCATTCTGCGGTCCCTGGCGACGGGGGCCGCCGCGCCGATCAGCGATCGTCATCGTCTCGGCGCCGCGAATCCCCCGCATGTGGTCATCGGCCTGGCTGCCGGTGCGCCCGCCGTCTTCCAGAATGGAGCATGGTCCCGAACCGAGCCCAATGTCGCCGTCTTCGACGATGAGTTCGTGGCCCAGAACGTGTGTTCGGGCATCGAGGTTATCCCCGGTAATCGCCAGAACCTGCATGAGCTGATCGTTGGGAGCCAGGGTGTTGCGTTGAACGCCGCCGTGCAAACGCATGTCGATCGGATCGAGCAGCACAACCGCGACCTCCGCGCCAAAGCCGATGCGATCCCGGCCGCTCGGCGCGGTGGGCTCGACGCAGATGCGTTCTGCGCGCTGCAACCGATCCCCGACCTCGATCGGGAATTGGCCGACGCGGAAAAGCGACTGGCCGCCGCCCGGTCATCGGAGGCGGTTGCGGCGGCGGCGATATTCCCAGCGCTCTCCCTGCCGGCCTTCGACCTCGACGCCTTGGACGAACTTCTCCATCGCGATTTGCCGGGTCTGGAAGAGGCGGCAGCCGAGCGTGTGCGGGCGCACATCGCGCTGCTCGCCCGTGGCGGGGAGCGTTGGATTGGCGAAGGGCTGACGCACGCCGACCATGCCGCAGCGGCAGGCGCGGCGATCTGCCCGTTCTGCGCCCAGGATCTCGCCGGCTCTCCTGTAATCGGGCACTACCGCGCCTATTTCGGAGATGCCTACAACGACTTGAAGCGCGACATCGCCAACGCAGTCCAAACCCTCACGACCACCCATGCCGGCGACGTGCCTGCGGCCTTCGAGCGCACGGTGCGCGAAGCTATTGAGCGCCGCGAATTTTGGCAGGCTTTCACCGAAGTCCCCGCCATTCAGATCGACACCGCGGAAATTGCTCGCGCCTGGAAAGCCGCCCGCGACGGCATCATGGAGCGCTTGAAAGCCAAACAGGCCGCGCCGCTGGAGTCTTTGACGCTGGGCGACGACGTGCGCGCCGCCGTCGCGACCTATGAGGCCCACCGGGCTGGCCTTGATCGGGTTGCCGCAACCTTGGTGCACGCGAACGAGGCTCTGGCGCTCGTCAAGGAGGAAGCGCGGGCGGCCAACGTCGCCGCGCTGGCTGCCGATCTAACGCGGCTTCGCGCCGTCGAGGCCCGGCATCAGCCGGAGATCGCCGCGCTCTGCACCGCCTATGTTGACGAGCGCGATGAGAAGGGACGGACCGAGACCGCGCGGGACCAGGCCCGCGAGGCGCTCAACCAATATCGTCAGAACGTCTTTCCGGCCTACCAAGACGCGGTGAACGACTACCTGCGTCGCTTCAACGCCGGCTTTCGACTGGGCAACGTCGCACCCGTGAACAATCGTGGCGGATCGGCCGCCAGCTACAATGTGCTCATCAACAATATCGCCGTCGGGCTCAACGCAGCCGAGGGGCCGAGCTTCCGGACTGCGCTGAGCGCGGGCGACCGCAACACCTTGGCGCTCGCCTTCTTCTTCGCCACGCTCGAACGCGACCAGGCGCTCGCGCAGAAGATTGTCGTGATCGATGATCCTATGAGCAGCCTTGATGAGCACCGCACTCTGCACACTGTGCAGGAGATTCACCGTCTCGCGGGCGCCGTGGGGCAGGTCATCGTCCTCTCGCACTCGAAGCCGTTCATCCTGAATGTCTGGGAAAAGTGCGGCGCGCTCCCGCGCGCCTCGCTCCAGGTCGTGCGCGCGCAGCAGGGCTCGACGCTGGTGGCCTGGGATGTCACCGGCGACATGATTACGCTGCACGACAAGAGACACGCCGATGCGCTCGCCTACCTCCAGGCGGCGGACCCGGCCGTCGAGCGTAAGATTGCAGAGTCGCTTCGCCCGATGCTCGAAACCTTTGTCCGCGTTGCCTTTCCCGCGCAGTTCAGGCCCGGTGGTAAGCTCGGCCAGTTCGCAGACATTTGTCGCCAACGGCTCGGAACGGCGGAGGAGATCTTGGGGCCGAACGATACCGCTGAGCTGCGGGCGCTTCTCGATTTCGGCAACCGCTATCACCATGATGAGAACCCGGCCTACCAAACCGAGGCGATCAATGATCGTGAGCTGGCCGATTTCACAAGGCGAACGCTCGCCTTTGCTTCACGTCCCCGGCAGTGATGATCACCCGGCTAGGCGCGGGATCGGCTAACGCACGCTGATGCTCTCGATCGGCGTTACTATGGCGCCGTAAATGCCATGTCCCGCCCCGACATTCGCCGATCGCACCGCACAGCCTCGTAATGGCCTGATCTGATCGGAGGACGTCTTCGCCTCGATCGTCTTGGCGCAACGGCGCCGCTCGGCTTTTTTCCGCCGCCTTCGGCTTTGCATCGCGATTCAAAAAAGCCGCGTGGCGCCGTCCTGCACTTCGTTCCGGCCGTGAACGGTGCGCCGCCGCTCGCCACCGATCCGTCGATCGCCATCGAGGCCGCGATGGGCGTGGCCCAAGCAAATGGAGAATACGACATGGCTACCATCGGCACCTTCACCGCCAACAGCAAGGGCGAGTTCACCGGCGTCATCAAGACGCTCACTCTTAGCACCAAGGCCGCCCTCCGCCCGGTCGAGAAGGACGGCGAAAAGTCCCCGGACTTCCGTATCAGCGCCGGATCGATGGACATCGGCGCGGCTTGGAAGAAGACCAGCCGCGAAGGCCGCGACTACATCTCGGTCAAGCTGGACGATCCGAGTTTTCCGGCTCCCGTCTATGCCACGCTGTCCGAGACCGACAACGCCGGCGAATACGCGCTCATCTGGTCACGCTGATCCGAGGCGGCGCCCCCCGCTCCACCGGAGCGGGGGGGCGTCTCGCGTTAATGGGCCAACTAGCCGGACCGCGAATCGAACAGCGGCAGTGGCATCGGGCCGCGCTCCGGCAGAGCGCTGGCTTCATAGGGTGCGATCGTCACCCATTCGACCGCCCAATCCAGCGTCAGCTCGCCTGGACCGATCCGCGAGATGCCCGCTCCGTCCACCACGACCCGGAAATCGAAGCGCTCTTCCTCGGCTTCGAGGCGGCCTTCGATCAGCGAACCATCACTCGCCGCCAGAAGGAAGCGCCCCTCCGCCCCGTCATATGGAACTCGCAGCGTCTTGGTGATGTCGCCAGCGACCGCGATGCGCTGGCCGGGCTGTCCTGTGATCGTAATGCTCATACCGACTCCTTGCGGCCGGTTTGGATCAAAACAAGAACAAATGGCAAGAGCTGTTTGCTGGCGCCGTGGCCGGCGCAGTGCTTGGGGCGCTGCCCCCAGCGCCCTTCGGAGCGGCTTCCGCCCGGCTTCCTCCACGCGCGAGCGCGTTCCGTGCAGCCGGTTCCCCGCGAAGCCGCCCACTCCGGTTGCACCCCCGGTCTCGCCGACGGGCAGGGTTTCAGCGCGGCGCTCCGCTGCGCGGAAACCCAAGCCCAAGGAGGTCAGAATGCACTATCAGCTTGCCACCCGGTTCGGCCGTAATGCCCATCAGATCAGCGGGCGGGAGCCGCTCGACAATGAGGCGCTCTATCGGCACGTCCCGTCGATCTTCGCCCGCGAGGCGCACGACAGCCGTTCGGACCGCTACGTCTATGTGCCGACCATCGACATCGTCGAGGGGCTGCGCCGGGAAGGATGGTTCCCGTTCTTCGCCGTTCAGTCGGTGCCGCGCGACGGCGGCCGCCACGGCCACGCCAAGCACATGCTGCGTCTGCGCCGGGACGAGGGCATCGGCAAGCCCGAGGCCGCCGAGGTCATCATCGTCAACAGCCACGACGGGACCAGCGCCTATCAGATGTTCGCTGGCATGCTGCGCTTCGTCTGCACCAACAGCATGATCGCAGGCGAGCGCTTCGAGGAAGTCCGCGTGCCGCACAAGGGCAACATTCAGGACGACATCATCGAGGGCGTTTATACCGTTGCCGAGGATTTCCCCCGGCTGATCGACGCCAGCGAAACGATGAAGGCGGTTCGGCTGTCCGAGGACGAGCGCCGGTTGCTCGGCGAGGTGAGCTTGGTCGCCCGCTATGGCGAGGACGAAAGCCCGTTGCGGCCCGAACAGATCATCGAGCCGCGCCGCCGCGAGGACGTTGGCGACAGCCTGTGGACCACGTTCAACGTCATTCAGGAGAATGTCGTTCGGGGCGGTTTGCAGGGCCGCAAGCGCAACGCCGAGGGTCGCATCCGCCGCGCACAGACTCGCGCCATCAACGGCATCGACCAGAACGTGACGCTCAACCGCGCTCTCTGGACGCTGGCCGAGGGGATGCAGCGCCTCAAGGCCGCCTGACCATCCGCCACCGCAGGGCCGGAGCTCCGGCCCTGCGGCTTCGCCGTTTTGCGCCGATCTGCTGCGCCAGATCGGCAGCGGCCGCGCGTCCCAAGGTTCGCGCGGCCGCAATCGCGCTCGCCGGGCTGGCGCCCGGCTCGCGCTCGAGTTCTGCGAAGCTAGTCAGTTTCGGACGGGTCGACTTCGGCCACAAGATCGGCGGGCGTGACGCCAAGCGCCGAGGCCAGGTGAAACAAGGTGACAACGGTCGGGTTACGTCGGCCCCGCTCCAGATCGCTGACATATTGCTGCGTAAAGCCCGACGTCTCCGCAAAGCGCTCCTGGGTAAAGCCCTTATCCTTTCTCAGCCTGGCAAAGTTCAATCCCACGAGGCGGCGCATGTCCATGCGCGGCAAACTGGACGATACACCCTATGCGGTTTATCTCATATAAGGTGTATCATCTTACGGGCGCTCACCATCGCGGCGATAGGTGCACTGAACGATGCGGGACTTGCGCATAACCGAAGGACGGATTTGGTCTAGGTTGGTTAACCGGGGGACATGACGGGCACGCCATGAGCAGATGTCAATTCGAGGACCGCGTGCCGGAGGCGGCGCAACTCACACCATACGACGAAAGCCACCTTGCCGACTATCTGCGCCTCCTCGATGCCGATGCCGAAGGGGCGGATTGGCGTCAGGCGGCTGCGTCGGTGTTCGGCATCGACGTGACTGCCGAACCCGATCGGGCGAAGGCGATGCATGAGAGCCATCTTGCGCGCGCAAGGTGGATGACGGAGATCGGCTACGCGCATCTGCTCGGCTGCGAACAGCCGTTAAAAGGTTAGGATTTCAGCAGATTCGGCAGCAATTCATTGCTGAATCAGCCGCGTAGCCGACATGGCTGCCTGCAATGTTCGCGCTATCGCGGCGAAGCGACGCCGCTGATGCTCCATCCACCGAAATCCGCGCGGAGCGCGGTTGGGAGGATGAAATGCCGACGCCGCCTGGGCGTCGCCAGCGACGCGCCGGCGGTCTGTCCGACGCGCTCGGGCGCGCCGACATAGCCGCCGAGTTTCTTCGACGAAACCGCACCTATCGCGCCGAATATACGCAGATGCAGCAGCGCATCGCGAGCGGCGCCGTCGCGAGGAACGCCGCCGAGGCGGCATTCGCGCGACGTTGGGGGTTGTCCTTTCGCGACGGCGCCGGATGATCTGTCAGAGCCTGTCGTTTGGCGCCCGGAGCTGACCGCCGTCACGGTCATTCTCGATGCCGCACCGGCCGGATTCGAGACCGCCGCTCCGGTCGATCCGCGAGCGCTCGGCGCGCTGCTCGCCGACATGGCCGGGATCGATGGACGCCATGTCATCGTCGCGGATGCGGCTGGCGAGCATCGGCTGTGGTTGCGCGACCCGACGCCCGGCCGGCCGCTCGCAGCCGTCATCCCGCTCGACAAGGATTTCCTCACCCGCATCGCCAGCCTGCTGCGCTTCCACCGTCGCTTGCTCGGCCGCGCGGCGGGGCCGTTGCCTCGCGGCTGGCCGCTCACCGCTTACCGGCTGGCACGGCTCGACCTCATGCTCCGCGCGCTGGACCTGCGCCAACGCGGCGCGACATATCGCCAAATCGCCGCTGAGCTGGGTCGCGAAGATGCGGCGCGGCTTCCTGCAACCGAGTGGAAGATCTCCGCCGCGCGATCCTTCGTGATGCGCCTGGTGCGCGACGCCACTTCGCTCATGAACGGTGACTACCGCAAGCTTCTCCGAATCCGCTGACCTGACCCGGCCGTAGCGACCGCCTTGGGGTGGTCGCATCCGTGTAGCCGCACATCTTCATACTCCACCCGGCCAAGCCCGCTTCGCCATTTTCGTCTCCTGCCGCCACCGCCCGCAGGAGCTGTCACTTGTCCGATACGCCCAACACCCTGCCGCCCCGCTTCCTGCGCACGCCGGAAGCCGCGCGCTTCCTCGGCCTCTCCGGCCGCACCCTCGAAAAGCACCGCTATTTCGGGACCGGCCCCGCTTACCGCCGGATCGGCGGGAGGGTCGTCTATTCAGTCGATGACCTGCGCGCCTGGGCCGACATCGGCATCAAGCATTCGACCTCCGATCCGGGACAGGACGACCTCATGCCGCGCGCGGACTCGGCAATTGCCCGGAGCCGGCGATGACCGTCCCGCCGTCCCCCATGCGCCATCGCCAGCCGTCCGATGACGGCATGACGCGCGTCGAGCTGACGTGGATAGAGAGGCGGCTCGAGCACTGGATCAGGTTCGGCCGCGTCGCCGTGGACGAGATCGTCGACCGCCGTCGCCGCATCGTCCGCTTCCGTCCGGGCGCGATCTTCGCGTTCGTTCGCTGGGCGGCAAACGACTACGGCACGGTCAGCTCGCGCATCGATATAGTGCGGGCGGTCGCTTCGGGCGAGCCGTTCACCACGCTGCCGTTCGTGCGGCCTGGCGGCGACATCCTGCTCAAGATCGAGAGCTGGCCCAAGGTCCAGCAGGTGCTCGCCGCAATCGACGCCACCGAGGCTGCGGGCGTCGATCCATGTGACGCCGCGCCCGATCACTGGCGGCACGTCCACAACCGCATTGCCGCCGGCCATCAGCCGCGCCCTTACACGCTGGAGCGCCATCGCGCCTGGCTCAAACGCCGGGAGATTGAGGGATGAGGCGCCGCTTCTATGTCCGTGCGACAGCAATCGCCGCTTCGGTCTTCGCTGTAGCGTTTACCGCCGTCGCGGTGTTCGATCCGCTGCCGCGCCTTGTCTGGAACGCCAGCGCGAGCACGCCGCTCGGCCTCTACCGGATAGAGCCCGAACGCGATCCACCAGTCGGCGCGCTGGTCGCCGTCATGCCGCCCGAGCCTCTCGGCCAATGGATGGCTGAGCGTGGCTATTTGGGCGAGGACGTACCGCTCTTGAAGCACGTCTCCGCCAAGGCCGGGCAGCGCGTGTGTCGGATCGGCGGCATCGTGAGCGTCGATGCCCGGCCTGTCGCCGTCGCACTGACGCGCGATCGGCTCGGCCGTCCGTTGCCCGTCTGGCAGGGCTGCCGCACGCTGGCGACCGGCGAACTGCTGCTGCTCAACCCGGCACATCCCGACAGCCTGGACGGCCGCTATTTCGGCCCACTCCGCGTCTCCGCCGTACTCGGTCGCGCGATTCCGATCCTCACCCGTGACACGCCGAACGCGCCGCTCGCCTAGCGCTGACCCGCTTTTCCCTGCCAACCCAAAGGAGATTTTCCATGCAGATCGGCAGCTTCTTTCGCACCACCAACGGCTACGAAGGCATCATTGAGACGGCGACGCTCGACATCCGCATCTCAATCGTGCCGGCCGAGCCGAGCGACGCCGACAAGGCGCCGGACTGGCGGGTCCATCGCGGCGACGGTGGCGAAGGCCCGGAGATCGGCGCCGGCTGGAACGAGACTGGCGAACGCGCAGGCGATTACGTCTCGCTGCGTATTGATGATCCCGTCTTTCCTCAGCCGATCCGCGCCGCGCTGTTCCAGAACACGGGCGACAAGTCGGCATGGTCGCTGCGCTGGAGCCGCCAACCGAAGTCTCGCGAGCAGGACTGAGCCCGTGCGCGTCCCCATCATCCCTTTGTTCGCGGGAAAGCCGTCTCATCCCTTCGTCCCGCTCAGTCGCAGCCCGGCCGGGGTGCGCAGCGAAGGTCAAGGGCGGCCAACGGCCGGCGCACCGCGCGCACCCTTGAGCGCAGCGAGCACGCTGGCAGGCTGGCGGCGGAGCGGAGTCGGATCGGCCGTGGCGCTCGTCGTCGTGCTGCTGTCCGGTGGCGCTGCGCCGGTCGCGGCGTTGGCGCAGGATTTGCCGGCCGAGCGATCCGCGGCGGCTCATCCTTACGCAGGTCATGTCGCCGAAGCCGCGCGGCGGTTTGGAATCCCCGAGAGCTGGATATGGGCGGTGATGCGCGTCGAGAGCGGCGGCAACTCCCGCGCTGTATCGCGCGCCGGGGCGACGGGATTGATGCAGATCATGCCCGCGACCTGGGCCGAGCTTCGCGCCCGATATGGTCTCGGCGCTGACCCGTTCGACCTGCGCGACAATATCATGGCGGGCGCGGCCTATCTGCGCGAGATGCACGACCGCTACGGCAGTGCGAGCGCGATGCTGGCGGCCTATAATGCGGGTCCGGGCCGGTACGACGATTACCTGTCGCGCGGCCGTCCGCTGCCGCCCGAGACGGTCGGCTACCTCGCCCGGCTCACGGCCGTTGTCAGCACGGCTGGCACGGCGGAAGTGACGGTGAGCGCGTCGCCCGATCCGTTCGCCTGGCGCCGCGCCGCACTGTTCGTCCGCACCGCGAGCGCCGCTTCGGAAGCTGTCGGCGCGCAGTCGAACAGGGAAGAAGCTGCGTCCGAGCTGCCGAACGATCGGCTGAGATCTGGCGACATTCGCTCCGCCGCTCCCCCTTCCAACAAGCCGGCGGACACGCTGTTCGTCCCCCGCGCCCGCGCGGGCCGACCGCAAT
Organism: Sphingopyxis sp. 113P3; assembly: GCF_001278035.1. Lineage (NCBI taxonomy): Bacteria > Pseudomonadati > Pseudomonadota > Alphaproteobacteria > Sphingomonadales > Sphingopyxidaceae > Sphingopyxis > Sphingopyxis sp. 113P3. The sequence continues at coordinate 4,200,971 of NZ_CP009452.1, read as the reverse complement.
GATTCCGGCCTCATCCCTATCATCCGGCGCGAGCAGGATTATGGCTGGAGTGGAAGAGAACGGCAGGGACAGGCGAGGGCAAGATACAAGTCGCACCCCGTTTCGCCGAAAAGCCAAGGCTTTTCCGTGGCTTCACATGGGGGCGTCGGTCGGCGAGCGTGCCGCTCGGAAGGAAAAAGCTAGGCATTTCAACGCACCGAACGGCACCACGGCTGGTTTTCGGCGAGAAACGGCCGGCCATGAGCGATAGCCAAGAGTTCCGCGTCCGGCCGGGCAAGGCCAAGCGCAGCAAGGCGCAGGGCCGCAATGCGCGCGGGCTGGTCGCCGAGGTGCTGCGCATCGCCGCAATGAGCGGCGGCAGTCAGCGTTCGGGCTGGGGCGGTTCGCGTCGGCGCGGCCAGTCGAGCTTCGGGAAGGGACGCACGGCCTTCGCGCGCAGTCGCCTTTTCGGCTCCGGCCGGCGCGTGCTGGTGAAGGCGCTGCCGGTGCGCCACCGCTTCGGCGGCCGGCGCATGGCGCCGCTGTCCGCGCACATCGCCTATCTGAAACGCGAAGGCGTTACCCGTGACGGCTCGCCGACGCGCATGTTCGACGCCGAGTCCGACCGGGCCGATGACCGTGCCTTCGCCGATCGGTGCAAGGACGACCGGCATCATTTCCGCATCATCGTATCGCCCGAGGATGCGGGCGAGCTGACCGACCTGCGCGAATATACCCGCGACCTCGTGCGCCAGATGGAAGCGGACCTGGGGACGCGGCTCGATTGGGTCGCGGTCGATCACTGGAACACGGACAACCCGCACGTCCATCTGCTCGTGCGCGGCGTCACAGACCAGGGCGCCGATCTCGTCATGGCGCGCGACTATATCAGCCACGGCCTGCGCTCGCGCGCCGAGGAGCTTGCCTTCGCCGAGCTGGGGCCGAAGCCTGAGCATGAAATCCAGCGCGCGCTTGACCGCGAGGTGACGGCGGAGCGCTGGACCCGGCTCGATAGCGAGATCCAGCGCACCGCCGATGAGCTGAGCGTCATCGACTTGCGTCCCGAGCGGCCCGGCCCCGACGACCCGCGCCTGCGCCGGCTGATGGTCGGCCGTTTGCAACACCTTGAGACGATGGGGCTCGCCGCCGAGGGCGAGCCGGGCCAATGGGCGGTCGCCGAGGGCGCGCAGGCGAAGTTGCGCGAGCTGGCCGCGCGCGGCGACATCATCCGCACCATCGGCCAGGCGCTCAAGGATCAGGGGCAAGATCGGCCGCTCGACAGCTATGTCGTGGTGAGCGGTGCGCCGGAGAAGCCGATCGTCGGCCGGCTCATCGACAAGGGTTTGCACGATGAGCTGACCGGCACCGCCTATGCCGTGATCGACGGCATGGACGGGCGCACGCATCATGTCCGCTTACCCGGTATCGAGGCGCTGGAGCACAGCCCCAAGCTCGGCGGCATCGTCGAGTTGCGCGCGATCGGCAAGCCGGGCGAGGAGCGGCCGACGCTCATCCTGGCAACGCGGTCGGACCTCGATCTCGCCGCGCAGATCAAGGCGCCCGGCGCGACCTGGCTGGACCACCGCCTGATCGAGCGCGGCGCCGGGGTCGCGGACGGCGGGTTCGGCGCCGAGGTGCGCCGGGCGATGGACACCCGCGCCGACCACCTCGTCAAGGGAGGGCTCGCGCGCCGGTTCGGCGAACGGACGGTATTCGAGCGCGGTCTGATCGATACGCTGCGGCGGCGCGAGCTGGACTCAGTTGGCGCAAGGATCGCGGGCGAGACCGGGCTGACCTATCGGCCGACGCAGGCCGGCGAGAAGATCGCCGGTGTCGTGCGCCAGCGCCTCGGACTAGCGTCCGGCCGTTTCGCCATGATCGACGACGGCCTCGGCTTCCGCCTCGTGCCCTGGGCCAGCGCCCTCGAACAGCAGCTCGGACGCCAAGTCTCCGGCGTCATCCGCGACGGCGGCGGGCTCGACCTGATGATGGGCCGCAAGCGCGGCCTCGGCCTCTAGCCAGCGCAGGGAGACAAGCATGTCCGCGACGAAAATCCTATGGGGCCAAGTCATCACCGTGTTCATGATCGTGCTCGCCGGCGTATGGGGCGCGACGCAGTGGACCGCCGCCGCGCTCGCCTATCAGCCCGAGCTTGGGCCACCGTGGTTCATTGCCTTTGGCTGGCGCATCTATCCGCCGCCGGCCTTCTTCTGGTGGTGGTTCAGCTTCGACGCCTATGCGCCCGACATCTTCAAGATCGGCGCGTTCATCGCCGCGTCGGGCGGGTTCGTGTCGATCGCCGTCGCCATCGCCATGTCGGTTTGGCGCGCCCGCGAGCTGAAGAACGCCGAGACCTACGGCTCGGCGCGCTGGGCGAGCGAGAAGGAAGTCCGCGCCGCCGGGCTGCTCGGCGCCGATGGCGTTGTGCTGGGAAGGCTTGGCCGTGACTATCTGCGCCACGATGGCCCCGAGCATGTGCTGTGCTTTGCGCCGACCCGTTCGGGCAAGGGCGTCGGACTGGTCATACCGTCGCTGCTGACCTGGCCGGGCTCCGCGATCGTCCACGACATCAAGGGCGAGAACTGGCAGCTCACCGCCGGCTTCCGCTCGCGGCATGGCCGAGTGCTGCTGTTCGATCCGACCAACGCCGCGTCGGCCGCCTACAACCCGTTACTCGAAGTGCGGCGCGGCCAGTGGGAGGTGCGCGACGTGCAGAACGTCGCCGACGTGCTGGTCGATCCCGAAGGCAGTCTCGAGCGCCGGAACCATTGGGAGAAAACATCGCACTCGCTGCTGGTCGGCGCGATCCTGCACGTCCTCTACGCCGAGCCGGACAAAACCCTCGCCGGGGTGGCCTCGTTCCTCACCGATCCGTCGCGCACGATCGAGCAGACACTTGCGGCGATGATGGCGACGCCGCACCTGGGCGAAGCCGGCGTGCATCCCGTCGTCGCCAGCGCAGCACGCGAGCTGCTGAACAAGTCGGACAACGAGCGATCGGGCGTGCTCAGCACCGCCATGTCGTTCCTCGGGCTCTACCGCGATCCTATCGTCGCGCAGGTCACGCGGGCGTGCCAATGGCGCATATCGGATCTGGTGGAGGGCGAGCGGCCGGCGACGCTCTATCTGGTCGTGCCGCCCAGCGACATCTCGCGCACCAAGCCGCTCATCCGCCTCATCCTCAACCAGATCGGGCGCCGGTTGACCGAGGAGTTGACCCCGAAGGGCAACCGCCATCGCGTGCTCTTGATGCTCGACGAGTTTCCCGCGCTCGGCCGGCTCGACTTCTTCGAGTCCGCACTGGCGTTCATGGCGGGTTATCGCCTCAAGGCGTTCCTGATCGCGCAATCGCTCAATCAGATCGAGAAGGCATACGGGCCGAACAACGCGATCCTCGACAACTGCCATGTCCGTGTGAGCTTCGCCACCAACGACGAGCGAACAGCCAAGCGCGTCTCGGATGCGCTCGGCACCGCGACCGAAATGCGGGCGATGAAGAACTATGCGGGGCACCGCCTGTCGCCGTGGCTCGGGCATCTGATGGTGTCGCGATCCGAGACCGCCCGCCAGCTCCTCACCCCCGGCGAGGTCATGCAGCTCCCGCCAGACGATGAGATCGTGATGGTAGCAGGCGTCCACCCGATCCGGGCGAAGAAGGCGCGCTACTTTCAGGACCGCCGCTTGTCCGAGCGGATCATGGATACGCCCAAGCCGATCGCAAGCGCGGCACGTCCCGATGACTGGACCGGCCGCGCCGCCGCCGCCGACCCGGCCGACGTGGCGCGGATCGTGCGGGCGCAGGAGGACGCGGCCAATGGCGGCCTGCGCCGCGAGCCCGAACTGCCCGAGCATGTCGCCATCGCGCCCGAGACATCGCCGCCGCCGGCGCAGGAGTTTGCGATCGTCGATGACGAGCAGGACGACGCGGCCCGGCAGGCGGCCGTGCGTCGCCGGATGCAGGGCCTCGCGCGGCAGGCGTCGCTCGACCCCGGCGACGGCATCGAACTGTAGGAGGTATCGATGCGAACCCGGCTCAACGTCTATTTCCCGCCCGCGCTCGCCAAGCAGGTTGACGAGTTGGCGATCCGGCGGCGCATCTCGCGCTCGGCGATCGTGGAGGCGGCGGTCGCGTCCTATCTGTCGCCTGACGGCGCCGACCGAATGGAGGCGGCATTCGCCCGTAGGCTAGATCGGCTGTCGCGACAGGTGCAGCGGTTGGAGCGCAACACGGGCCTCTCGACCGAAGCACTGGCGCTGTTCGTCCGATTTTGGCTGTCGGTGACGCCGCCGTTGCCCGACGAAGACCAAGCCGCGGCGCAGGTCAAAGGTCGCAAGCGCTACGAAGGCTTTATCGAGACGCTCGGTCGTCGCTTCGCCAGCGGCAAGAGCTTGCTCGACGAGATTCCCGAAGACGTATGGCCAAAAGCGGCAAGTGATTCGGAGTAAGTAGCGCCGCGACTAGGCGCTGAGGCGGAAGGCCGATCCGCACTCCGTAAGTATCTGCCGCCGCCTCTACTACGCCGCCAGCTTACTGTTGCTCACGGCCCGTTTCTGCCTCTCTTGATGTGCCCCGACAGCCGGGCGGCGGTTCGCCCGGCTCATTTGAGGGGCCGATCCTTGACCGTCCATCCCATCCGTTCCGAGGCCAAGACGCGCGGCGCGCGGATGCTGCGCACCGCGCTCGGGCCTTCGATCGCGGCCTGGCTGGACGACCCCGCCGTCATCGAAGTGATGCTCAATCCGGACGGCCGGCTATGGCTGGACCGGCTCGGCGAGGGGATCAGCGACACCGGCGAGCTGCTGAGTGCGGCGGACGGCGAACGTATCGTCCGCCTGGTCGCGCACCATGTCGGCGTCGAGGTCCATGCACGATCACCGCGCGTCTCCGCCGAGCTGCCCGAAGGCGGCGAGCGGTTCGAGGGGCTGTTGCCGCCCGTCGTCGCCGCGCCGGCCTTCGCGATCCGCAAACCCGCCGTCGCTGTGTTCACGCTCGACGACTATGCGGCCGCTGGGATCATGTCGGCGGTCGATGCCGAGGCGCTGCGCCACGGCGTCCAAACCCGCGCCAATATCCTCGTCGCAGGCGGCACGGGCGCGGGCAAGACTACGCTGGTCAACGCGCTGCTCGCCGAGGTGGCGAAGACCACCGATCGCATCGTCCTAATCGAAGACACGCGCGAGCTGCAATGCGCCGCGCCCAACCTCGTCGCCATGCGGACCAAGGACGGCGTGGTGTCGCTGTCCGAGCTGGTCCGCTCGTCGCTGCGCCTGCGGCCGGATCGCATCCCCATCGGCGAGGTGCGCGGAGCGGAAGCGCTCGACCTCATCAAAGCCTGGGGCACCGGCCATCCCGGCGGCGTCGGCACGATTCACGCCGGCACCTCGCTCGGCGCGCTCCGCCGCATGGAGCAGCTCATCCAGGAGGCCGTCGTCACGGTCCCGCGCGCGCTGATCGCCGAGACCATCGACCTGATCGCCGTGCTGGTCCGGGACGCCCACGGGCGCCGGCTGACCGAGCTGGCCCGCGTCAGCGGGCTCGACCCGGCCACCGGCGATTACCGACTCACTCCGCTTTCCACCACCCAACCGGGAGACCTGCCATGATCCATGCCCTTCGGCGTGGCGCACGCCGCGCCATGCTCGCCGCCACCGCCAGCGTGACCGCGCTCACCGTCTCGGCCCCGGCCCATGCGGGCGGATCGTCGATGCCGTGGGAAGCGCCGCTGCAATCCATCCTCGAATCGATCGAGGGGCCGGTGGCGAAGATCGTCGCGGTCATCATCATTATCGTGACCGGCCTGACCCTGGCGTTCGGCGATACGTCGGGCGGCTTCCGCCGCCTGATCCAGATCGTGTTCGGCCTCAGCATCGCGTTTGCGGCCAGTTCGTTCTTCCTCAGCTTCTTCAGCTTCGGCGGCGGAGCGCTGATCGCGTGACCGGCGCGGGCGATCCTGTCGAGCCGATCCCCGGCTATTTCGCGCCGGTCCACCGGGCGCTGACCGAGCCGATCCTGCTCGGCGGCGCACCGCGGTCGCTCGCTATCGTCAACGGCACGCTGGCGGGCGCGATCGGTCTCGGCCTGCGCCTCTGGATCGCCGGCCTGGTCATCTGGGCCATCGGCCATGCGATCTCGGTCTGGGCGGCGCGGCGCGACCCGCAGTTCGTCGATGTCGCCCGTCGCCACCTCCGTTTCCCGACATGGATGCAGCCATGATGAGCTTGCGCGAATACCGCCACAAGGCGGCGCACCTCGCCGACTTCCTTCCCTGGGCCGCTCTGGTCGGCGAAGGCCTCGTTCTCAACAAGGACGGGTCGTTCCAGCGCACCGCCCGTTTCCGCGGCCCCGATCTCGATAGCGCCACGCCGGCCGAGCTGGTGGCGACGACGGCGCGGCTCAACAATTCGCTGCGCCGTCTCGGCTCCGGTTGGGCGATATTCGTCGAGGCGCAGCGCACGCCCGCGCTCGACTACCCCGACGCCGAGTTCCCCGATGCGGTATCGGCGCTGGTCGATATGGAGCGGCGCGAACAGTTTCGCGAGGAGGGCGCGCATTTCGAGAGCCGCTATTATCTGACGCTCTTATGGATGCCGCCGGCCGAGGAAGCCGCGCGCGCCGAGGGCTGGCTCTACGAAGGCCGGTCAACGTCCGGCGTCGATCCGTGGGAGCTGCTCAAGAGCTTCACCGATCGCAGCGACCGCGTTCTCAACCTGGTGGAAGGCTTCGTGCCCGAGGTCCGCTGGCTCGATGACGCCGAGACGCTGACCTACCTGCACAGCACGATCTCGACCCGGCGCCAGCGCGTGCGCGTGCCCGAAACACCGATGCACCTCGACGCGCTGCTGGCCGATGAGCCGCTGACCGGCGGACTTGAGCCGCGCCTGGGCGACCATCATCTCCGCACGCTGACGATCACGGGATTCCCGAGCGTGACGTTTCCCGGCCTGCTCGACGAGCTGAACCGGCTCGCCTTCGAGTATCGCTGGTCCACCCGCGCGATCATGCTCGACAAGACCGACGCGACCAAGCTGCTGACCAAGATCAGGCGGCAATGGTTCGCCAAGCGCAAGTCGGTCGCGGCCATCTTGAAAGAGGTGATGACCAATGAGGCATCCACGCTGCTCGACAGCGACGCCTCGAACAAGGCCGCCGACGCCGACACCGCCCTGCAGGAGCTGGGCGCCGACTATGCCGGCATGGCCTATGTCACCGCGACGGTGACGGTGTGGGACCGCGATCCCGCCATCGCCGCCGAGAAGCTGCGGCTGGTCGAGAAGGTCATCCAGGGCCGCGACTTCACCGTGATCCCCGAGGGGATGAACGCGATCGAGGCGTGGCTGGGGAGCCTGCCCGGCCATACCTACGCCAACGTCCGCCAACCTCCGATTTCCACCATCAATCTCGCCCACCTGATCCCCCTGTCAGCGGTATGGGCGGGGCCGGAACGGGACGAGCATTTCGGTGCGCCCCCCTTGCTCTACGGCAAGACCGAAGGCTCGACCCCGTTCCGGTTTTCCCTTCACGTCGGCGATGTCGGACACACGCTGATCGTCGGCCCGACCGGCGCCGGCAAATCGGTGCTGCTCGCGCTGATGGCGATGCAGTTCCGCCGCTACGAGAACGCCCAGGTCTTTGCCTTCGACTTCGGCGGCAGCATCCGCGCCGCCGCCATCGGCATGGGTGGCGACTGGCAGGATCTCGGCGGGATGTTGGCCGACGAGGCCGGTGACGGCGTGCAGCTCCAGCCGCTCGCGCATATCGACGATCCGGCCGAACGTGCCTGGGCCGCCGAATGGCTGGCGGCGATCCTCGCCTCCGAAGGCGTCGCGGTCGATCCGCAGGCCAAGGAGCATATCTGGTCCGCGCTCGGCTCGCTGGCATCCGCGCCGATCGGCGAACGCACCATCACCGGCCTTTCCGTCCTTTTGCAAAGCCAGCAGCTCAAGCAGGCGCTGGCTTCCTACTGCATCGGCGGTCCGTGGGGCCGGCTGCTCGACGCCGAGGCGGAGCGCCTTGGTGAAGCCTCGGTGCAGGCGTTCGAGACGGAGGGCCTGGTCGGCGCCGGCTCGGCCGCCGCGGTGCTCTCCTACCTGTTCCACCGGATCGAGGGCCGGCTGGACGGCTCGCCCACGCTCATCATCATAGACGAGGGCTGGCTGGTGCTCGACAGCCCGGCCTTCGCGGCGCAGCTCCGCGAGTGGCTCAAGACCTTGCGGAAGAAGAACGCGAGCGTGGTGTTCGCCACGCAGAGCCTCGCCGACATCGAGACGTCGAGCATCGCGCCGGCCATCATCGAAAGCTGCCCGACGCGCATCTTCCTGCCGAACGAGCGCGCCGCCGAACCGCAGATCGCTGCGATCTACGAACGGTTCGGCCTCAACGACCGTCAGATCGAAATCCTCAGCCGGGCGACTCCCAAGCGCGACTATTACTGCCAGTCGCGGCGGGGAAACCGCCTGTTCGAGCTGGGGCTGGGCGAAGTCGCGCTGGCGTTCGCCGCCGCGTCGTCGAAGACCGACCAGCTCCGCATCGCCGAGATCACCGAAACCCACGACGCCTCCGCCTTCGCGGCTGAGTGGCTGCGCCATCGCGGCTGCGCCTGGGCGATCGAGCTTCTTCCCCCCAGCCAGCAGGAGTTACCGCTATGAAGACCAGAATCCTGCGCCGAGCCATCGTGGCCGGCGTCCTCGCCACGTCGGGCGTCATCGGCATCACTGCCGCGACCCCGGCCTACGCGCAGTTCGGCGGGATCGTCTATGATCCCACCAACTATGCGCAGAACGTGCTGACGGCCGCCCGGTCGCTCCAGCAGATCAACAATCAGATTCAGCAAATCCAGAACCAGGCGACGAGTCTTCTCAACGAAGCGCGTAACCTGACTTCGCTGCCGTTCAGTCAGCTTCAGCAGCTTCAGAGCCAGTTCCAGCGCACGCAGCAGCTTCTCTCCGAGGCGCAGCGCATCGCCTACGACGTGCGCTCCATCGACCAGGCGTTCTCGCAACGCTATCGGGGCACCAACCTGTCCGGCTCGGATCAGTCGCTCGTCGCCGATGCCCGCAGCCGCTGGGAGGCGAGCGTCGGCGCGTTCGAGGACGCGCTGAAAGTGCAGGCCGGCGTGGTCGGCAACATCGACGGCTCGCGCACCACGCTCGACCGGCTCGTCAACGCCAGCCAGTCAGCCGATGGCGCGCTGCAAGCCGCCCAGGCCGGCAACCAGCTCATCGCCCTGCAATCGCAGCAGCTAGCCGATTTGACCGCGCTCGTCGCGGCGCAGGGCCGGGCGCAGTCGCTCGACATGGCGCAGCGGGCGGCCGCGCAGGCGCAGGCCCGCGAGCAGCTCCGCCGGTTCCTCAGCCCGCGCACCGGCTACCAGCCGGGCAACGCGCGCATGTTCCACGATTGACGCCCGTGGACAGCAAGCTCCTGGCCCGGATCGGCGCGATCGTGTTCGTCGCCATCGCGATCACTATGACCGCGATCGAGATGAGCCGGCCGCCCGAACCCGCGCGCGAGGCGCCGGCGACCGTCGCCGAAACCCCGGCGACGGACCCGCTGCTGATCGAGCTGCGCCGGTGTCAATCGCTTGGACCGGCCGGCGCGAGCGATCCCGATTGCCTCCGCGCCTGGGCCGAGAACCGCCGCCGCTTCCTCGCGCCCGGCGCGCGTCCCGCCGCCCGCATCGCCGATGCGGCCACCCCGCAGGAGAATTGACATGGGCGGCACCGGCGTCGTCGATCGTTTCTTGGATGTCTTCACCCGCTACATCGACAGCGGGTTCGGCCTGCTCGGCGGGGAGGTGGCGTTCATCGCCACCACTCTGATCGTCATCGACGTGACGCTTGCGGCGCTGTTCTGGAGCTGGGGCGCCGATGACGACATTCTTGCCCGCCTCATCAAAAAGACACTGTTCGTCGGCGTCTTCGCCTACATCATCGGCAACTGGAACAGCCTCGCCCGCATCGTCTTCGAGAGCTTCTCCGGCCTCGGCCTGAAAGCCTCGGGCACCGGCTTCACCGCCGCCGAGCTGCTCCAGCCGGGCCGCGTAGCGCAGGTCGGGTTGGAAGCTGGCCAGCCGATCCTCGAATCCATTTCCGATCTGATGGGCTGGGTGTCGTTCTTCGAGAACTTCATCCAGATCGCTGTGCTGCTGTTCGCCTGGGCGCTGGTCATCCTCGCCTTCTTCATACTGGCGATCCAGCTTTTCATCACGCTGATCGAGTTCAAGCTGGCGACGCTCGCCGGGTTCGTGCTCATCCCGTTCGGCCTGTTCGGCAAGACCGCCTTCATGGCCGAGCGCGTGCTGGGGCTGGTGATCTCGTCCGGCGTCAAGGTGCTGGTGCTCGCCGTGATCGTCGGCATCGGCTCGACCCTGTTCGACGAGTTCCGCGCCGGCTTCGGTGGCGCGCAGCCGACGATCGAAGACGCGATGGCTGTCGCGCTCGCCTCGCTCTGCCTGCTCGGGCTTGGCATCTTCGGCCCGTCGATCGCCAACGGCATCGTCTCGGGCGGCCCTGCGCTCGGCGCGGGTGCCGCGGCCGGCACGGCGCTCGCCGCGGGCGGCGCGCTGGCCGGCGGTGCGGCCGCCGCCCGTCTTGGCGCCGGTGCGGTCGCTGGTGCGATCGGCGGCGCGGCGCGCGGCGCGGCCTTCACATCCGGGGCCGCCAGCAGCGCCTATGCGCTCGGCTCGGCCGGGAAGACCGGCGCGGCCGCCGTCGCGGGTGGGGCCGGCGGCGTCGGCAAGGCTGCCGTAGGCGCAGCCATGTCGCCGCTCCGCCGGGCGGCCGCCTCGCTCAAGGACAGCTATCGCTCGGGCGGCCGCGCCGCCGTGACCGCCACCGGCGGGACGATCTCCGGCGACCCGTCAACACCAACGCCGTCGCCGGACGGTCCGCCCGCCTGGGCGGCCGCGATGAAGCGCCGCCAGACCATGACTCACGGCGCGACCGTCGCCGCCCACACGCTGCGCTCCGGTGACGGTGGCGGCAGCGGCGCATCCGTCGATCTCAGCCAGAAGGATTAGCCGCCAATGTTCCGACGCCCCACCATCCGCTACGGGCAGACGCCCGAACCCACGACGCCCTACCAGCGCGCCGCCCAAGCCTGGGACGACCGCATCGGCTCTGCCCGCGTGCAGGCGAAGAACTGGCGGCTCGCCTTCTTTGGCTCGCTCGCTCTTTCGGGCGGCCTGGCCGGCGGGCTGATCTGGCAGTCCGCGCGCGGCCATATCGTGCCGTGGGTCGTGCAGGTCGATCGGCTCGGCGAAGCGCAGGCGGTCGCGCCGGCCGAGGCCGGCTACCGTCCGACCGATCCGCAGGTGGCGTTCCACCTAGCGCGGTTCATCGAGCAGGTGCGCAGCATCCCGGCCGATCCGGTCATCGTCCGCCAGAACTGGCTCCGCGCCTACGATTTCACGACCGACCGCGGCGCGCTGGCGCTCAACGATTACGCCCGCGCCAACGACCCGTTCGCCAATGTCGGCCGCGTGCAGGTCGCGGTGGACGTGTCCAGCGTGATCCGCGCGTCGCCCGACAGCTTCCGCGTCGCCTGGACCGAGCGCCGCTATCAGGACGGCAGCCTTGCCGCCACCGAACGCTGGTCGGCGATCCTCACCGTCGTCGTGCAGCCGCCGCGAACGCCCGACGCCCTGCGCAAGAACCCGCTCGGCATCTTCGTCAATGCCCTCAACTGGTCAAAGGAGCTGTCGCAATGACGCGCCCACCGTTTCCCCGCGTCGCATCGGCGGCGCTGATCGCCTCCGCAGCCGCGCTCGCCGGCTGCGCCACCACGTCCGCCCGGCCGCCCGCAATCGCCTACGACGATCCGCCACGCGAGATCGCAGCGACGCCCGCGCCCGAAGCGCCACGCGCGGTCGAGGTGGTAACGATCCCCGAGCCGCTGCCGCTGCCCGGCCAGTTGAAGCCGGTCGGCGAATCCGCATCGCCGCCCGAGCCTGCCGATCCGCGCCGCCGCGTCGGCGCCGCCAACGCCGCCGCCCGTGTGCAGCCGGTGCGCGACGGGTTCCTCAACGCCATCCAGCAATATCCGTGGACCGATGGTGCGCTCTATCAGGTCTATACCGCGCCCGGGCAGGTGACGGACATTGCCTTGCAGGAAGGCGAGCAGCTCGTCGGGCCGGGGCCGGTCGCGGCCGGGGATACTGTGCGCTGGATTATCGGCGACACGATCAGCGGCAGCGGCCCGACCGCGCGCGTTCATATCCTCGCGAAGCCCACGCGGCCCGACATCGCAACCAACCTCGTCATCAACACCGACCGCCGCACCTATCACCTCGAACTGCGCGCGACGCCTTCGACCTACATGGCGTCGGTGTCCTGGACCTACCCGCAGGATCAGCTCATCGCGCTGCGGAGCGCCAATGCGGCGGCAGCCACCGCTGCGCCGGTGGCGAGCGGCGTGGACGTGTCCGCGCTCAATTTCCGCTATCGGATCGACGGCGAGCGAGCGCCGTGGCGTCCGGTCCGCGCGTTCGACGATGGCCGACAGGTCTTCATCGAGTTTCCGGCCGGGATCTCGCAGGGCGAGATGCCGCCGCTGTTTGTAGCCGGTGCGGCCGGCGACGCCGAGCTGGTCAATTACCGCGTGCAGGGCCGCTACATGGTGGTCGATCGCCTGTTCGCCGCCGCAGAGCTGCGGCTGGGCGATCGGCGCAGTGAGCAGCGCGTCCGCATCGCGCGCAATGATGGACGGGAGCGGCGGCCGTGAACGATCGCACCGACATGCCTGCCGCTGATCCGGCTCCGTCGCCGGCTCCTGCCGATCCGAGGCCATTCCAGCTCAGGGGCGACCCGCCGCGCGTGATGCGGCTGTCGCGCAAGGCGCTGACCGTCATGGGCGTCGTCGCCGGGCTCGGCATCGGCGGCTCGCTGATCTACGCCCTCAAACCGGCCAGCGAGCGGCAGGCGGAAGAACTCTACAATACCGAGAGCCGCGCCACGGCCGAGACCATCACGTCGGGTCCGCGGGACTATGCGCAGGCGCCGCGTCTCGGCCCGCCGCTTCCGGGCGATCTCGGCCGGCCGATCGTGTCCGCCCAGCAGCGCGGCGAGAATGTGCCGGTGCTGCCGGTCGGCGCGCAGCCGGGTCAGCCTGACCCGCGCGCGCAAGCAGAGGAAGCTGCCCGGCAGCGCGCGCAGCAGGAGCGCGACTCCGCTCGCATGAGCAGCGTGTTCCTCGGCGGCAATGCGGGCAACAGCGGGACGGCGGGTCTCCCGTCGGTGGCCCTGCCGGGGCAGGCTGCGCCGCAGCCGGCGCAGCAGCAGGCGGCCGCCGCCGAGGGCGATCAGGCCGGGAAGCGGGCGTTCATGGCGCAGGCGTCGAACCAGCGCACGGTGAGCGTCGAGCGGCTAAGCGCGCCAGCATCGCCCAATATCGTGCAGGCCGGAAGCATTGTGCCCGCAGCCCTCATTACCGGCATCCGCTCCGATCTTCCCGGCCAGATCACCGCGCAGGTCACGCAGAACGTTTATGACAGCCCGACCGGCCGCATCCTGCTCATCCCGCAGGGCGCGCGGCTGATCGGCGAATATGACAGCGAGATCGCAGCCGGGCAGACGCGGGTGCTGTTAGCCTGGGACCGGCTCATCATGCCGGACGGCCGCTCGATCGTTCTCGAGCGCCAGCCCGGCGCCGATGGCGCGGGGTTCGCGGGCCTCCAGGATCAGGTCAATCAGCATTGGGGCAACCTGCTGAAGGCCGCTGCTATCTCGACGCTTCTCGGTGTGGGGTCCGAACTCACAACCAGCGGCGACGACTCTCTGAGCCGAGCGCTGCGCTGGGGCACGCAGGGGACCATCAATCAGACGGGCCAGCAGGTCGTGCGTCGGCAGCTTAACGTGCAGCCGACGCTCACCATCCGGCCTGGCCATCCGCTGCGCGTGATCGTCACCCGCGACCTCGTCCTCGAACCAATAGGTGAAACGCGATGACCAAGTTGAAGCTCGGAGCGATCGCTGATGACCGACCTGTCAAAGTGACTGTCGAGCTACCCGCCGTCGTTCACCGCGATCTTACTGCCTACGCCGCCGCACTCGCGGCAGAGACCGGCGCTCAGGCCGTGCCGCCCGAGAAGCTCATTGCGCCGATGCTCGCGCGGTTCATGGCGAGCGACCGGGGTTTTGCACGCGGACGGCACAACGCGAAAAACTGACCACCTTGTGCGCGCTCAGTTGCCGAGAAAGCGCCTCCGACGCTCCTCCGCATCCACCTTGATGATCGCCTCCTCGGCATTGGCGCATTCTCCGCCTCGCACAGTGCCGTCGCGGCAGCCGGCCACGACTTGGCGCGCCTCGTCTATATGCGACATGAAATACTGAGTACCGCGCGCCTGGCTGGACGCTGGAGCTACCGGCGACGTGAACGTGTCGACGTCCGCCTGTTGCATCGGCGCGATCACGGGCCGCAAGATAAAACCTCCCGCAAATCCGATGAGCAATGTAACCAGAACGATGACGATTGTCCTAACCGAAAACATGGTGGTCACTCCATAAACCTGCCTAGCCATTTTACTGAGATTCCTTGGTAAAATCAAAAGACAGAGCATACCGTGTCTTGATGAATTCAAGGAAACGCCGAAGCGCAGGATTGCAGTTGTCATCCCGCCAGTAGCCCGAATATCCGATCAACGCCGGGCCTTGTTCCCCATGGATCGGACGATACACAACATCGGGATAAACCGCGCCGGTGGCGCCCTCGCACACAATGGTGACGCCGCGGCCACCGCCCAAAACGCTCAGGATCGTTTCCCGGCTCGATTGGTGCATTCGAATGTCCGGCTTCGACGCTGACGCGGGCAACCTTCCGAGCAGTAGATCGCGAATTTCAGAGCCCGGATCGGCTGCGGGCAACAGGAAGCGTTCGTTGCGCAGGTCCGTCCAATGCACGATTTCGCATTCCGCCAGTGGATTTGCCGTCGGGAGCGCGACCAGGACTCGTTCGCTCCAAAACGGCTCGGATCGAAAACCCTCGTGGGCCAGTGCGCCCATCAGGATGGCTATATCGATCTCGCCGGTATCCAGTCCTGCGAGCAAAACGCTGCGGTCAGCCTCGACGCACTCGACTTCCACAGCGGGATGCGCCTGGCTCCAACTCATCATGGTCGCGCGCAGATGGCCTGCCGAAACCGAACTGTTATGCCCCAATCGAAGGCCTCCAGCACGGCCCTGACCGGCAGCGCGCATCATCGCGACGAGCTTGTCCGCATTGGTGACGATCGATCTCGATCCGCGCAGGAAGGCACTGCCCGCCAGCGTCGGGGTAACACCAGCGCGGGAGCGCTCGAATATCGGCATGCCGACGGCACGCTCCAGCTTCAGAATATTGCGACTGAGAGTGGACTGCTCAATGTCGAGGGCACGAGCAGCGCGGTAGAAGCTGCCGTGGTCTGCCGCCGCAATGGCGTAACGCAGTTGACGGATGTCGAAGGCCATCGGCTCGCGTCTCACATCCGCTAGCGCGCAGCGCTGCTCGGGGACGCGGGCGACCGAGCACGCCTCTGTTGGGGGTCGGCATAGGCCAACAGTCGCAGCGCGTTGAACACGACCAGCAGTGTCGAGCCTTCGTGGACTGCAACAGCAGGTCCGATGCCGAGCCCGAGGATCGTCGCCGGCACGAGAAGCGCGACCACGCCAAGGCTGACGAATACATTCTGCCGGATCACGGATCGCGTCCGGCGGCTCAGGCCGACCGCGAAAGGGAGATGGTCGAGATTATCGGCCATAAGGGCAACGTCGGCGGTTTCGAGCGCCACGTCCGATCCCGCCGCACCCATCGCAATGCCCACGGTCGCCGTCGCCATGGCGGGCGCGTCGTTCACACCGTCGCCTACCATCGCGACCTTAGCTTCGGCGCGGAGCTTCTTGATCGCGTCCACCTTGTTTTCGGGCAGGAGATCGCCCCAAGCCTCGTCAAGTCCCACGTCCCGAGCGATGGCTTCGGCAGCAAGCTGGTGATCCCCGGAGATCATGATCATCCGCCGGATGCCGATCGCGCGCAGCCGTTCGAGCGCCTCGCGTGCTTCCTCACGGGGCGTGTCGAGCAATCCGATCACGCCTAGATCCCGCTCGCCGCGACGGACGATCATGATTGTCTGGCCGGTCTCGCGCAGCAGCGGGAGCATGTCGTGCATCCCCTGCGAGAGCGGAGCGATGCCGTCGGCGCCAAACATCTCGGCCTTGCCGATGAGAACCTCGTCCTCACCGATGACGGCCGAGACGCCGCGGCCCGTAAGGCTCTTCAGACTCTCCGCCTGCGGAACCTGACGCTCGCCGATATGATCGCGCCCGTCGCGCGCGATGGCTTGCGCAAGCGGGTGATCGCTCAGCGATTCAACCGCCACGGCCACCGCCATCATATCCTCCCTGGATACGCCGGGCGCGGTGACGACCTGATGGATGCGCGGCTCGCCCTTGGTGAGCGTGCCGGTCTTGTCGAAGGCGATCGCGTCGAGCGAACCGAGCAGTTCGAGCGGCGCGCCGCCTTTGATCAGCACGCCGCCCCGAGCCGCTCGCGCGACTCCGGAGAGAACGGCGCTGGGCGTGGCGATGGCGAGCGCGCAGGGGCTTGCCGCAACCAGCACCGCCATTGCGCGATAGAAGCTGTCGCGGAACGGCTCATCGACCACGACCCAGGCGAACAGCAGGATGAAGGCCAGCGCCAGCACCGCAGGCACAAAGAAGCGCTCGAACCTGTCGGTGAACCGCTGCGTCGGAGACTTCTGCGTTTCGGCCTCGCTGACCAGCTTGACCACCTTGGCGAGCGTGCTTTCGGTGGACAGGCGCGTGACCTCGATCTCGGCGAGACCGCTGCCATTGATGGTGCCGGCGAACACCCTGCTTGCCGCGTCGATCCGGTCGGGATCGGCGCGGGCGGCCGCATCATCCAGCACGGGACGCTTGTCCACCGGCATACTCTCGCCCGTCACCGGCGCCTGGTTGATGGCGGTGATGCCTTTCACGACAAATCCATCCGCGGCCACACGCTCGTCGGGCTTCACGACGACGATTTCGCCGACCTTCAAATCCTCGACCGGAACATCGCTCGTGCCGCCGTCGGAGCGGCGCACGGTAGCGGTGCGCGGCGCCAGTTCGGCCAGCGCCTCGATCGCGCGCTTGGCGCGGCCCATGGCATAATGTTCGAGCGCATGGCCGAGGCTGAACAGGAACAGCAGCAGCGCGCCCTCGGCCCAGGCGCCGAGCGCCGCCGCGCCGGCGGCCGCCACCAGCATCAGCGTGTCGATCTCGAAGCGTTTCAGCCGGAGATTGTCGATCGCCTCGCGCAGCGTGTAGAAGCCGCCGAACAGATAGGTGGCCACGTAGAGCGTAAACGGCAGCCAGGCCGGCGCGCCCGCCACCAGCTTCTCGATTGCGAATCCGATCCCCAGGGTCGCGCCGCAGGCGAGCGCAAAGATCAGTTCGGTATTGGCCCCGAGCAGACCGCCATGCGCGTAATCGTGACCGTCGTCGGGGCCATGCTCCCGCTTCGGTTGCGCAGGGCCATCGACATGGCGGGCATGAGCATCTGCCGCCGCCGGCACAGGTCTGGGCGTTGCGCCGAGCTTCGTCAGTTCAGCGCTGATGTCGTCTCGGGAGAGCTGATCGCGATCATATTCGATGCGCACCATGCCGGCGGCCGAGGCGTCCGCTTCGATCACACCGGACAGGGCGCGAAGGCTTTCGGTGACCGTGCGCGCGCGGCGTGCGTGACCGATGCCATCGACCTCCCAAAGGATATGCCCGTAGCGGTCCGCGATTTCCGCTCCCGAGGCATGGGCGAGTTCGCGGATGCGTGCGAGCGTCACCACTTGCGGGTCGAAATGGACGCACAGCGTCGCAGGGCTGGCGGCGTCGGCCGCGACCACATGCGCCTGCTCGACACCGGGCCGGTCCTTAAGCGCCGCGACGAGCCTGCCGACGCAGGCATCGGCCGCATCGGTGACGTCGGGGAGAAGTATGGGGATTTCGAGGCGGAGCTTTTCGATCATGACGTGGTTCCTTCGCGAGGCGCGCTTCTGTGGTGAGGACCGTGCGGCTCGCTGTCAGGGCGGTGCGGTATTGGACCTGAGCCGCGTGCAGGTCAGGGGCGGCGCATCGGGGCGCAACAGCGTCATCCGATCACCGCCGGAGAGCGACACGTTGAGCTTGTCGCCCACGAAGGTGAGGCCGGTGGCCGGCGCGACCAGCCGCACCGAACGACCATCCGGCAGAATCGTGAGATCGAGGGTCAGGCCGTCGGCGAGGAAATCGGCGTCCACGCGCGATCCATCGGCGCAGGCATAGATATGTTCGCCAACGAGATTGGAGACGGAGCGACGGTCATGCCGCTCGCCCGCATCCTTGTCGTTGGAAGCGGGCGAGCAGCCGGACAGGCCGGGCGCAAGCGCGAGCCCAGCTAGCGCGAGGAGCACAGGACGACCGCGCGTCGGCGTCCTTGCTCTCCATCCTCGCCGGAATCGTTCGCCATGGGCGCTCAAGGGGGCGGCGCCCATGGCGCGGGCCGTTCTCACACCTTCACCCGAAGGGCCCGTGGTGCGGCGGCCAATCCACAGCATCTCAGTCGAACAGTTCGCTCAGGAAGCTCTTGCGGCGATGATGGCCGCGCTCGTAGCCGTGCTTCCTGTCATGATCGCCGCGCCCGCGATGCTCGTCGAACATGCCGAGCCGGCCGCCGCTCGACCGGCGGGCCGCTTCGTCGCCGGCGCTCCGCTCGATGATCTTGTCGAGTTCGCCGCGATCGAGCCAGACGCCGCGGCATTGCGGGCAGTAGTCGATCTCGATGCCCTGGCGCTCGCTCATGACGAGATCGACGCGACAGGCTGGACACAACAGACTCGTTGAAGTGCGGCCTTCTACCATGATGGCATCCTTTCTTCTTCGGCTTGGGGGGAGTGAATGGTGGGAGGCCTCATTCCTTTGCCTCCCTGTCCCGGCGCGCTTCCTCTCGCGCATCGCGCAGGATCTCGACGCCACCCTTGACGGCGATGGCCGCGGCAAGCAGCCCGACCAGCAGATCGGGCCAGTTGGAGCCGAGCCACCAGACCAGCAGGCCGGCGATCAGGATTCCGCCGTTCGAGATGAAATCGTTGAAGCTGAAGGTCGTCGCGGCGCGCAGGTTGACGTCGGGCTCGCGCAGCCGTTGCAAGAGCTTGAGGCAGATGAAGTTGACCACAGCCGCGACCGCAGACATCGCCATCATGGTGATGCCGATCGGCTCGCTGCCTTGCAGGTAACGTCGTCCGACATCGAGCATGATGCCGCCGGCGAAGATCAGGAGCATGACCCCCGACACGGCGGCCGCGCGGGTCTTCCATTTCGCGCCTCGGCTGAGCGCGATCAGGCTCAGTGCGTAGACCGCCGCGTCCGAGAGATTGTCGAGACCGTTGGCGAGCAGCGCGCTGGAATCGCCACTGATCCCAGCGATCAGGAAGGCCAAGGCGATCCCGACGTTGAGCATCAGCACGATCCAGAGCGTGCGGCGCTCGGCGGGCGCGCCCGCGGATGCAGGGTCAGTCATTGGCGGCCTTTCGGGTGAGCTGGGCCTTGCGGGCACGCCGGCGCTGGCGGTTGATGGTGAGGCTGCTGCCGCGCGCTTCCCTGGTGAGGTAGCGGAGCAGCGCCGCATCCTGCGCGCGCATCGATCTGCGCAGGCCTCGCCGCACGAGATAACCAAGCGGGCTCAGCGCGCCTTCCATCCTGACCGTATGGCGAACCTGCGTCTGCGGGCCGGCCTCTTCGAGCGCATATTCCTCGCTCAGCGTGAACAACCCGCCGAGGCCGATCCGCCAGGCGAACCGTTGTGCCCGTTCGTAGGCGACGATCGTGGCTTCGGTTCTTAGCGGCAGTTCTCCCTTGAGCATGCCGAAGGTCAGACCGACCTCGGCGTCAGGGGCAGCAACGCCGCGAAAGCGATAGCTTGGATGCCACAGTGCGAACGCAGCGAGATCGGCGATATGGGTCCACGCCCGGATCGGCGTGATGGTCAGGGCGAAGGAGGTGGTCTCCTTCATGGCCGGCGCGCCGCTTCGGTGGCCCAAGGGGCGGACGGCAAAGCCGTCTGCCACTCAGCCCGCACGCTAGGCGTGCTGGTGCGATGATCGTCGAGCCTCACAGCGGAGCCTCGACGGGATCGGAAGGCGGCGTGTCATGCCGCTCCTCCCGTGGCGGTACGTCCGTCTCCTTGCGCCCATAGCGGGCATAGAGCGTCGGCAGCACGAACAGTGTCAGCAGCGTCGCCGAGACGAGGCCCCCGATCACCACGGTCGCGAGCGGCTTCTGCACCTCCGCGCCCGATCCGGTGGCGATCGCCATCGGCACGAACCCGAGGCTCGCCACCAGCGCGGTCATGACGACCGGCCGCAGCCGCATCATCGCGCCCTCGCGCGCGGCCCGTGCCCGGTCCATGCCTCGCGCCATCAGGTCCTGGATCGAGGAGACCATGACCAGGCCGTTCAGCACCGCGATGCCGGACAGGGCGATGAACCCGACCGCCGCCGAGATCGAGAACGGCATCCCTCGCAGGAACAGCGCAAGCACGCCCCCGACCAGCGCCAGCGGCACGCCGGTGAACACGATCGCCGCGTCGCGCACGCTGCCCAATGCCCCGTACAGCAGCAGGATGATGAGCGCGAAGCAGGCCGGGACCACCAGCATCAGCCTTTGACTGGCCGACTGGAGGTTCTCGAACTGGCCGCCCCAATCGAGATATTGCCCTGCCGGCAACCGGACTTGGGCGTCGATCGCGGCCTGGGCGTCGGCGACGACGCCCGCCACGTCGCGCCCGCGCACGTTCGCCTGGACGACCACGCGGCGCTTGCCGTTCTCGCGGCTGATCTGGTTGGGACCGTCGGTGACGCCGATCTCGGCGACGCTTTGCAGCGGGACGAACCCACCGTTCGGCAAGGGCACCGGCACCTGGCCGAGCGTTTGCAGATCGGCGCGCGCCGCATCCGACAGGCGGATGGTCACGGCGAACCGCCGGTCCCCTTCGAAGATCATCCCGGCGTCGCGGCCGCCGATCGCCGCCGATATCGTGTCCTGCACGGTCTGTGCGGTGATGCCGAGCCTCGACATGATGTCGCGGCGCGGGCGGATGTCGAGCATCGGCAGGCCCTCGGTCTGCTCGACCCGGACATCGGTCGCGCCCCGCGTCTGGCGCAGGATCGCCGCGATGCGGTTGGCGGTCGCGGTCATCGCGTCGGTGTCGTCGCCGAACACCTTGATCGCGATGTCGCCCCGCACGCCCGCGATGAGCTCGTTGAACCGCATCTGGATCGGCTGGCTGATCTCGAACGCGCCGCCGGGCAGCCCTTCCAGCACCCGCTCGACCTTCGCCACCAACTCGGCCTTGGAGAGGTTCGGGTTGGGCCATTCATCGCGCGGCCTCATGATGATGAAGGTGTCGGAGATGTTGGGCGGCATCGGATCGGACGCGAGTTCCGCGGTGCCGGTCTTGGAGAAGACGAACCGCACCTCCGGCAGCCGCCCGATCTGCCGTTCGATGCGTGACTGCATCGCCTGGCTCTGATCGACCGAGGTGCCGGGGATACGCAGCACCTGGGCGGTGAGGTCGCCTTCGTCGAGCTGAGGCAGGAACTCCTGGCCGAGAAACGAGAAGGTGAGGATCGCGGCGAGGAATGCGCCGACCCCGACCCCCATGGTGAGGGTCGGCCGCTTCATCGCCCGATCAAGACCCGGCTCGTACCGGCGCTTGAGCCAGGACATGATGCGGCCTTCCTTCTCCTCGACCGGCTTTGAGAGCCAGATCGCGAGCATCGCCGGCACGAAGGTGAGCGAGAGCACGAAGGCGCAGACGAGCGCGATGATGACGGTGAGCGCCATCGGCGTGAACGTCTTGCCCTCGACGCCGGTGAGCGTCAGCAGCGGCACATAGACGAGGATGATGATCGCCTGCCCGAAGACGGAGGGGCGGATCATCTCGCGGGCGGCCGTGGCGACCACCGACAGCCGCTCGTCCAGGTCAAGCGTGCGGCCATGATGATGTTGCCGCTCGGCGATGCGCCGCAGCGCATTCTCGACGATGATGACCGCGCCGTCGACGATCAGGCCGAAGTCGAGCGCGCCGAGGCTCATGAGGTTGGCCGAGACGCCGCCGCGCAGCATGCCGAAGCTGGTCATCAGCATCGTGACCGGGATCACCAGCGCCGCGATCAGCGCCGCGCGGAAGTTGCCGAGCAGCAGGAACAGCACGACGATGACCAGCAGCGCGCCTTCGGTGAGGTTCTTCGCCACGGTTTTGATGGTGGAATTGACCAGCGCCGTGCGGTCGAGCACCGGCTGCACCACGACATCGGTCGGCAGCGACGCGTTGATCTCGGTGAGGCGCTCCGCGACCGCCGAGGCGACGGTGCGGCTGTTCTCGCCGATCCGCATGATCGCCGTGCCGACAACCACCTCCTCCCCATTCTCAGACGCCGAGCCGTAGCGGATCGCCTGTCCCAGGCGGACCTGTGCGACCTGATCGAGCCGGATCGGCACGCCTTCGCGCGTCGCGATCACGGTGCTCGCCAGCTCTCCGACATTGCGGATGCGTGCGTCCGAGCGGACTGCCAGACCTTCGCCGCCGCGGTTCACGACGCCGGCGCCCACGCCGACATTGTTCTCTTCGAGCGCGCGGGCGAGGTCGGACAGGTTCATGCCGATGGCGGCGAGGCGCTGCACGTCCGGCACGACCTGGAACTGCTTCACATAGCCGCCGATCGAGTCCACGCCGGCGAGGCCGGGCGTGTTCCTGAGCAGCGGAGCGACGATCCAGTCCTGCGCGGTGCGCAGATAGGTCGCCTTGTCGGCTTCGGTGACGAGCCGCTCGCCTTCGGGCGTGATGTAGCTGCCGTCGGGCTGGATGCCCGGCTCGCCGGGCCGGTGCCGGTCCTCCCGGCGATGTTCGAGATGGACCGTCCACATATAGACTTCGCCGAGGCCGGTCGCGATCGGCCCCATGGTCGGGACCGCACCCTCGGGCAGGCTTTCCTCGGCGACCCGCAGCCGCTCGGCAACCTGCTGGCGGGCGAAGTAGATGTCGGTCGAATCCGAGAAGACCGCCGTGACCTGCGCAAAGCCGTTGCGGCTCAGCGACCGCGTGTATTCAAGGCCGGGAACGCCCGCGAGCGCGTTCTCGATCGGGAAGGCGACCTGCTTCTCGACCAGCTCGGGCGAGAGCGCCGGCGCGGTGATGTTCACCTGCACCTGATTGTTGGTGATGTCGGGAACGGCGTCGATCGGCAGGCGACTGATGGCCCAGCCGCCGATCACCGCGGCGATGAGCGTCAGCAGCAGGATGAACCAGCGGCGCTCGACGGAGAATGTGACGATGCGGTCGATCATGGCGGTCAATGGCCTCCATGCTCGGCTTCGCCCTTGCCGAGTTCGGCCTTGAGGGTGAAGCTGTTGGCGCCGGCGAGCTGTTCGTCGCCGCGAAGGCCCGAGGTCACGGCCACATTGTCGCCGCTGGGCGCGCCGAGCGTGACCGGGGTTGCCCGGAAGCCGTGCTCGGTGCGCACGAACACCATCTGTCGGCCTTCGACGGTCTGCACCGCGCTTTGCGGGACCAGCACCGAACCGGCGCCGGCATCGCCGCCGGCCAGCCGGATCGACGCGGTCACCGGCTCGCCGACCCGCCATTGGCCCAAGCGGTTGTCGATCACCGCGATCACCGTCGCGAGCCGCGTCGCCTCGTCGAGGATCGGCGAGACAAAATCGACCCTCGCCACCGACCTGCGTTCCCCCGCGACGACCTCGATGTCCGATCCCGGCCGCACCCTGCCGGCATCAGCCGGCGAGAGGGCGAGCGTGACCGCCACGCGCGAAAGATCGGCGACCCGGAACAACTCCGCGTCGGCCGCGACCGTCTGGCCGAGCGTCACGCTGCGCGCGACCACCTGGCCGGACAGCGGCGATGCAATGCTGACGCGGTTGAGCGCGCCGCCTTGGCCACCGGCCGCGGCGACCTGCTGCTGCGCGAGGCGCAACGCGATCCGCGCCTCGGTCGCCGCCGTTCGTGCGGCGATCAGATCCTGCTCGGGCGAGACGCGCTCGTTGAACAGGCGCTGTTCGCGGCGAAGATTGGATTCAGCAAGTCCGAGCCTGGCGCGTGCTGCCTCGATCTCGGCGTTAAGCGACGCCGCCTCACGGCTTTCGATCACCGCGAGCGTTTGCCCCCGGCCGACCGATTGACCGAGATTGCGGGTGAGCGACACCACGCGCCCGCCGATCGCGGCCGACACCACCTGCATGCCTTGCGGATCGCCTTCGATCGTCGCCGGCAGCGTGAGCGCGCCACCACCGCTGCGCACCGCACGGACCAGCTCGATGCCTGCCGCGCGTATCTGCTGCGGCGTCAACTCGATCTCGCCTTCTTCTTCCGCGTGACCGCCTTCCTTGCCGGCTTGCGCGGTGTTCCCGGCATCGGCGTTCTCCGGCGCGGGGTCGCCGCCGGAGCATCCCGCGACAGCGAGGGCGGCGGCGAGGGTGAGCGGCAGGACCGCTGCAAAACGGGTCTTCATGGGTTTTCCCCCTGGGTAGTCGGCGCGCGTGCGGTCAGCCGCTCGAGCTGCGCCTGGGCGATGTGGTAGGAGAGCAGCGCGTCGATTGCGGCTGCGCGCGTCTCGGCAAGCGTGCGTTCGGCGTCGAGCAGGTCGAGCTGGCCGAACTTGCCTTCCCGGTAGCCGATGCGGGCGATGCGGGCGGCTTCCTCGGCCGCCGCCAGCGCAGGACCGCTCGCGGTCGCGGCGCTGGTCGCGGCATTGGCAGCGTCCGCTTGTGCGCGGGCGATGGCCTGATCGACGTCGAGCGCGGTGACCCGGCGTTGCGCCTCTGCCCGCTGCCGTTCGGCCGAAGCCTGTGACAGCGCCGCGCGCCCATTGTTGAACAGCGGGAGCGGGATCGACAGGCTGAAGATCGCCGCCGTGTCGTTCGTATCCTCGAACCGGCGTGCGCCGGCGCCGAGCGTCAGATCGGGCATGCGCTGCGAACGGGCGAGCCGGACCCCGGCGGTTGCGATGGCAAGGTCGGCTTCTGCCGCCGCCAGCGCCAATGTGCCGCTGCTCTCGATCGGGCGGAGCGGGCCGTAGCCGGCGGCCACTCCTGTGAACCAGCCGGCATCCAATTGGCCGGTGATCGGCTGTCCGACAATCCGCGACAGGCTGTAGCGCGCAACCTCGACGGCGCGCTCTTCGCGTACCAGCGCCGCCTCGGCGTTGACCCGGGCGACATCGGCGCGCTGGACCTCGATCGGAGAGGCCCGGCCCGCCTGAACGCGGACCTGCGCGGCGCGCAACGCTTCGCTGGCGATACGCACCTGATCGCGCGCGGTCACCAGCCGCCGCTCGGCGGCAGCCGCTTCGGCATAGGCACGAATGACGCTGAGCCTCAGATCGGCCTGCGTGATCGCCGCCTGGATGGCGGCGCGGTCGGTGCGCGCATCGGCGACCGCGATCCGCGCGGATCGCTTGCCGCCAAGCTCGATCGGCAGCGTCAGCGAGCTGGTCGTCTCCAGCCTGTCGATGCCGCGATAGGGACCGGAGCCGGCCACGTTCTCGGCTTCGACGGTGACGCTCGGATTAGGGCGCAAGGCCGCGACACGGCGTCCGGCTTCCGCCGCCCGCATATCGGCCGATGCCGCTTCGAGCGACGGCGACACCGCGCCGGCCAATTCCAGCGCCCGGTCTAGTGTGAAGGACTGGCCAGCTTCCGCGGGCGGCGGCTCTTGGGCCTGCGCGACGCTCGCGCAAGCCGTCGCGGCCAGCAAGGCCGCGAGCAATCGGTGCATGATTGAAAACTCCTGACGATTCCAGACGGCCCCGTTGACGGGGCTAGGGTGGAGTCGTCAGGCCCTGGGAGGGCGGAGCGCCGGGTCGGTGCCGGAAGACACGAGGCCCGTGGCCTTCGCGGCAGAAGGAAGCGACGCGTGCAGCGACCAGTTGGCGCTGAGCTGGCCGTTCACCGGCTCGGCAACCTGGTGATGCCCGTGGCATCCGCCGTGCTGGTGCGGCGTGGCCTTGTTATCGTCGGAAGGGACCTGCTCGCTGCCGCCGCTGTCATGGGCCGGGTCTGATGCAATGTCCGAGTCGACGCAGACAACAACAACTGGCTCCGCGGCATGCGCGATCGTGCCCGCCGTCACCGACAGCGCGACAAGGCACATCAAGATCGCAGCCAAAATACGAGCCATTCGCATCTCGTAGCACAGCAGCGCCGCCTTGAGAACCGTTGCATCGTCGGCCGTGATCGCGCACGGGTTGGGCTTGGTGTGTTCTGGCAGTTCCTTTGGAGTAGCGCTTGCGGCCATTCTCGGCAGTGCCGAGCGGCCGTGAGCACGTTTAGACGGTGCTAGGGTAGTATGACCGGCGACACATATTCGTTATGTTTATCCAGCGTGGGGCGCCATTTTCGATATTATGGCAGAGATTTTCGAAGCTTTTCGAGCTTTCGAGCAACGCCGATTCGGGCATCGATGCTCAACGCCTTCTCATAAGCGTCCACCGCCTCCTGGATCGCGCCTTCCTTTTCGTGCAGTTCGCCGAGGAGCCGCAAAGCATGCGCTTGCAGCGTGCGCTCAGAACCTTGCGCCGCGACATGCAAGCCGGCCAAAAGTGCCTCTCGCATCCCGCGATCCATTGGCTCTTCTGACGCGAGGACCATGCGAATGACATAAAGATCGCCAGCGCCGATGCGCTCGGTCTGCCAGC
Organism: Sphingopyxis sp. 113P3; assembly: GCF_001278035.1. NCBI lineage: Bacteria > Pseudomonadati > Pseudomonadota > Alphaproteobacteria > Sphingomonadales > Sphingopyxidaceae > Sphingopyxis > Sphingopyxis sp. 113P3. The sequence goes on along the minus strand of NZ_CP009452.1, from coordinate 4,174,278 downwards.
CCTTGCGGTCGAGCATAGCCCCGTCGAAGTCATAGCCGACACGGCCGCCGTTGTTTCGTAGCAAATAGACGTGGCGGCCGGTGGTATCGAACTCATAACCGTCCGCCCAACCCGTCTCGACCTCCCAGCGGGCGATTTCGTCGCCTAGTTCGAGATCGAAAAGAATGTAGCGGCAACTGTCGTCGCTCCCGGGGGCATTGGCGGTCTGGCAAATAGCGATGCGTCCATCGTCCGACAGGCCATTGCTTATCAGATTGGCGTTCAGTTCCTTTTCGACCAGCTTTGCGCCGTCGGCCCCGAAGGCTACGAACCGACCCTTGAGGCCATCGCCGAACAAGCGGTCGTGGATGATGAAGCTGCCATTGTTCGCGGTCTTTCCATCCGCGGGACGCTCGAGCCGTCCCGTTGCGACAGTTTCATCGCCGTGAAGCAGGGACCAGGAACCATGGCCTTCGTGGCGGTATCCGCCGACCGTACCTTCACGATTTCGATCCGCCCAAACCAGGTGAAAATCTCCATTGGGGGACGCGGCATGATGACCGAAAAACCCGATCGACTCGATCCGAACGAGGTCGTGCCCGAACTTTTGCATGCGAAGACCTGTTGTCTTTGGGCGCGTGGGCAGCTCGCTTTGGGTTTCCGTTCTAAACAGCCGCCGCAGAAATCTCTTCATCCCATACTCTCCGTCTCTCGGCGCGTTGCGACTTCCGAGACGTGCAGGGGAGGCCCGCTCGACGCAAGAGGGCTCAAGCTCGCTGCCCGCCTTCTTGCCGATTGACTTGTCGTCAGCGCTACGCCAGATTTCTCGTAGGCCTTCAACAGGGGCCTGCCGCCTGCATTTGCGAAGCCACAATGGCACTGTTTTGATCACTGACCCATCGCATTTCGTGGCTTTGGGGGCGGTAGCAGGCGACGCCGGTCCGAAGCCCACGGAGACCTGCGATGATGTTTCAATATTCCACCCTCGCCGGGCTGAAATCGCTCGCCAAGCAAATCCAAGCGGAGCAATCGGTCCCTCGGCACGATGCGCTCGACCTCGCGGCATGTGCCGGCGGGTTCCAAGGCTATGTCGATGCGAAGCGGAAACTTCCTAGCCGATCCATGCTCCACAATGTCACGGTTCGTCAGAACTGGTGGGGCTATGAAACAAGAGAAATGGGCACGGCGCAAATCGATCTCAAATTGCGTGTGCCACTGACCGAGCTGGTGCGGCGTCACCATCTGACGGGCTATCTGGGCGCCTGCAAGGTCGAAGACTCGGTCTTTCTCGAACGGACGGGCCAGCAGCGCCACGCCAATGAAACCCAATGGTATATCGGCCGGATTGCCCGTGCGCTGCAGTTCATGGCCGCGACCGGTCTCAAACCCTCAAGCGCCCGCAGATGCTATCCGACGCAAGAGTATGACAGTCGTCCGCCCGTCGCGGATCATGATCATTGCTGGTTCGATCCCGACGCGCGAGTCCATATATTGTCAACGGAACCCTATCCCGGGCGGTCCGAACGAGGTGAACCCGGACAGATCGAATGGGAACGGCGGCATGGTTGGAGCACCATGTACGTCGACTGGGGCAGCATTTATGGAAACGGCACGGAGTTCATCCTTTGCTGCCCCGCAGCCTACGCCGCAGTGCTTTCGGCCAAGGTGAAGATTCTCGAATGCTCGCCGCCGGCCGTCGAGGATGAAGCGGTCGTGATCGAGACATTTGATCCCGCCGCGCGCAAGGTCGTCATCTTCGATTAGGCTTACCGGAAAGGAGCGGGGCTGTAGGCGCGCTCTTTCCCGCCGGCTTGGCGGCCGGCTCCTGAGGGCGCGGCACCTGATGTATCGGGCCCCGCCGCACTCTGAACCGGTGGCATTTCGAAATTGCGGGCGTTGAAAGCCGACATGCCCCGGCTTTCCGCCCGCACTCAATCGGACGAAATGGCCGCCTTGTTGCAGGGTGCGTTTCATTGGCCTGGCGCTCGCTGGACGCTCGCGGTTCGTCAGCCACGGTTCGGTGTCGATGTTGCGCGCGGAAAAATGCATCCAGATTTGGGGCCAGTTTCCGTTGCGACAATTCCGGTTTCGGTCAGAACATCTTTGCGCCTTCACAATACGGGCGTGTGACCGGGTTCCGTCACGCATGTCCAGGCGAAAGCTAAAGGTGACGGTATGCGCTCCCGACGCGCGTTTCCTTTGCGCGGTCACTCCTTTTCGAACTGGGAACCAGGTCGATTATAAACAGATAATAAAATGGAAGCTGACTTCATCGAGCCATAACTTCCCTCTTGCGACTCATTCGGTCGCGATTTTGGGAAGGAAGAAAGTGATGAAGAATCTGCAGAACAGCGACGAGCTGATCGAACTCGGCGCGATCAGCGTCGAAACCCGCGGCATCGAACCCGTGGGTCCGCGGGACGAGGACACGAACCAGCACTATCTGTTCGTCGGCGGCATCACGACCGACGACTGACAGCAAGCGGCGTGCCGCTTCCAGGCGGCACGCCGTATGCGCGTCAATCGACCTGGGCATCTCAAATGGCTCTCGCGCTTCGTTCCGGCCTCCATTGTTGTCGATTCGACGCGGAGTATGTCTTCTTCGACCTCGCCGCGGATCGCTATTTCCTGCTCTCGGGCGTCGCCGCTAACCGTTTCGGCAACTTTGTGTCGGGAAGGGCGAGCGCAGCTGATCGTGAGCACCTGCTCGCCAGCGATATTCTTGCCGAGGTTTCCGGGAGGGCGATGCGAGAAGGCCGCGATCTTCCAACCGTAACGACGAGCCTGATCGATGCACCGATCGCCGACGCGCCGCTCGGTACGACAGTTGCCAGCCTCTGGGCGCAAAGGCGCGTTCGCCGGGATTTGCGCCTCCGCAGCCTTGCGGACATCGTCGGCACATTTTGCGACGAGCGATTCAGCACATCTTCGGGGAATGATAAGGTCTGCGGAGAGATCGCGGCGGCCTTTCTGCGAGCTCGCCGCTACGCACCGGCAATCGACCAGTGCCTCACCCGCGGCATCGCCATGAAGCGAATGCTGATGCGGCGCGGCTGTGCGGTTTCACTCGTGTTTGGTGTGACCATGCCGTTCGCAGCGCATTGCTGGGTGCAGGCTGGCGAAACAGTGCTTACCGACCCGCTCGATATCGTTCTTCATTATCAGCCGATATTCGCCGTCTAATGGCCGGCGGCTTCCAAATTGAAATAGCGCTGCAGCCTGAACGCGAGCTTTTGGCTCGAAGCAGGGCGACGCGACCCCCAACCTTTGCATTTGCTGGCGTCCGCCTTTGGTCTGACGAGCCAATAATCCAGATCGATCCGCAAACCATCATCATCGGTCATCTATTTTCGCGAGGTCCGCCAAGCAGGCGGATTGTCAGCCTTAGTCCCGGCGACGGCCGGCGGCTAGCGGCCGACAAGGCGCGGCTGCTGCTTACTGCCTACTGGGGCGGTTATGTGATGGTTCGCATCGATGAGGCGGGCACTGTGAACGTCCTGCGAGATCCGTCCGGCGCGCTTCCATGCTATTTCCTGCGTGAGACGGATCGTGTCATTCTTGCGGGTGACATCGCCGACCTCGCGTCGCCCGCGTCCGGCCAGGTTGATTTCGAAGAGATCGCACGCGTCATTGCCAGCGGCGATGCGCGGGGGCGAAGAACCTGCCTCAAGGGCATCGACGAACTCATCGCCGGGGAATGCCTCGTCATTGATCGGAGCCATGTATCGATCAAACCTTGGTGGTCGCCATGGGATCATATTGATCCGCCGCCCGAGATGAATTTTCCCGAAGCGGCGGTTCGGCTTCGCGAGACTATAACGGACTGCGTAGGAACCTGGGCAAGCTGCTTTTCGTCAATCCTGCTCGGATCATCGGGTGGCCTAGACTCGTCGATCGTCGCTGCGACCGCCGCGCCGACGGCGAGCCGCCTTACTTGCCTGACACTATTCGGACCTGATTTCGACGGCGACGAACGTCGCTACGCCGCCGCGCTCGCTGACTTCTTGGGGCTCGATCTTCGCGAAGCGTCGCGCGAGATCGAGGACGTCGATATCACCCGCACCGCCAGACCGCATCATCCTTGGCCGGTCGTCCCGCTGGGCGCGCAAACGAACGACGCGATTCATCGTCGGTTGCAACAGGAGCTTTCGATTGACGCGCATTTTTCCGGAAATGGCGGCGACGGCATCCTGTGCAGCATCCGCAGCGCGGTGCCTTTTCTCGATCGGTTTCTAGCGGAGGGGCCGAGTTCGGCGCTGTCTGATACGCTTCGCGATATCTGCGTCCTGACTGGCGCCGACAAGATTACGGTCCTGCGCCATGCGTGGCGCCGGTATCGCCGCGATGGAGGCCGGCACGGGGTGCAATATAGTGCCTCCGGCCTCTGCGCAGATGTCGTCGCGCGGATCGAGACAAACGGTGCCATGCATCCCTGGCTCGCGGCGCCGGACGACGTCTTGCCGGGAAAAACGGTTCACACTGCTTATCTGATGCGCACGCAGCAAGGCGTGGAACTCTATCCCCGCGCCGTTTCGCCCCCGCATATCGCGCCGCTGCTATCGCAGCCCATCGTCGAGCTTTGCCTTTCCATTCCGACCTGGATGTGGATATCGGGTGGCCTCAACCGCGCGGTCGCCCGGAAAGCCTTCGAGGGATGGCTTCCCGAAATCATAACGCGACGGACCCAGAAGGGCGGTCCCGGGGGCTTCGACCTTGCAATTTATCGTCGGCACCGAAGCGCACTCCACGAGCATCTGCGTGGCGGTCTCCTCGCTGACGCTGGGGTTCTCGATATGACGCTACTCGACGCACCCGAGGACCCCAGCTGGCGCGGCATCGAACGCATTCAGCATATTCTGGCACTAGGTGCTGCCGAGAGTTGGGCGCGTTGGTGGAGCACTTCTAAGATTTAGGTGGCGGGCGGCAGGTGCGAAGGGCCTCCTTCGCCATTCGGTCCCATTCGGCCAGTCGCTCCGGAAAAGGGACGTCGCTGTCGCGGGTGCCGAGCAGCCAATAGTCGAACCAGACCATATTCTCGCGCATCGCCAGAAGTCGGTTCGACGGTATATGAAACAGATGCGTCTCGTCCGAGGCCGCGCTCGCTCCGGGATAGTAGCTGATCTGCGTCGGCACACGCTCGCGGCGCAACGCTTCGAATAGTTGGGCCTGCGATGGGGATGCCGAGGCCACTTGTTGCAACACGGGCGTGCAGATCTTGGCGGCATTCAATGATGGCGCAAAGCGGCGATATTGAACGATATGGTCACTGAGCGGCGGGCCGCCATACACAGGGTTATAGCTGTCCCCCGACGACGCGTAACCCGCTGGCTCCAGGAAGCCGCCGTCGCCGCTCGACGCCGCCCGAAACATCGTCGACTGAGTGACGGCGACATTGACCATCTGCGATCCGCGGCTGTAGCCCGCGATGCCGACCCGGTCCGGATCGACAAGCCCTTCGACGGCCAACTCGGTCACCGCATCCTCGAAACTGTGAACGCCGTTGATCCAGATGAGGCGCTGCAATGTTTCGGGTTCAGGCGGCCCACTCCCGCGGATCCAGGCTTTATAGGCCGCCAGCAACGCTTCGGCCTGCTGCGGCTTGGGGTCGTTGATGAGCAGGACGACATAGCCGCGCTCCGCGAACAGCTGAACCGGATAATTCCACTGATTTCCGTGGTTGAAGAAGCGGTCATCGGCGTCGCTGCCATGCGTCACGATGATCGCCGGGTAGCGCTGCCCCTCGCGATACGCGCGCGGGAGGATGACATAGCCCGTCGCCTTGTAGCCATGCCGGTTGACCCAAGTGCGTGGCTGCACGGACAGCGGCGCGATCTCGTCATGCCGTGGCGATATCGACGCGACGGGTGCGATCTTTCCATTGGCGAGATTGACCCGGACGAGCGCAGGCGGTCGCGTCATGCTTTCCTGGACGCAAAGCGCCAGCGTCAAATCATCGTCGAACCCGCATCGCGTCAGGCTCCCTTGACCCGTAATCTCCCGAACACCTTGCTTGTCGAGCATCGCAAGGCCGTATCGCGGATTGCCGAAGCTTCGCGTCCCGAGGACGACATGTTGCTCATCCCGGCTGATCTTGATGCCGGCGGACCGGAGATCGCCGATCGTGAAGCCAACCCGGCCGTAGCTATGGCGTTTTCCGCCGGGGCGCGTTTCGGTCAGTTCGGGCTGGTCTCCGATTCCCGATGTGACAAGTTCGCCGCCACGCGGGCCTTTGAGAAGCCAGAGGGTTTGCAGATCCCGTTCGTTCGCGAGGATGCGCATCTTTCCGGTACGACGATCCCATGCGCGGACTTCGAATTCGCCCCCGCCGGTGCCACCAGGCTTCTCGACCCGAAACTGAATCTCGTCGCCGCGCCAGAGGATATTGGCGCCAGCGTACATTGCCATGCGGTCGCTTGAGGGCCGCGTCATGACCTTGACGCTTTGCCCATCCGGGCCGCGCAAATAGAATTCGACTTCGGCCTCGGTCGTCGATCGCCGCCGATTGCTCATCGCGCTGACTTCTTCATCGAACCGGACGCGCGGCGATGTCGGTCTGGCCTTGAGGAATGAATACCAGAGCCATTGCCCATCAGGCGACCAGGCATAGGCCAATACGCCCACATGATGTGGAACGGCCCCACCGCCCACGGGCAGCGACAGGTCCGCGCGGCCGACTGCTACGGTCGCCGGATTGACGATCAGGGGTGCGATCGATCCCGCGTTGTCGATCCGGTACAGTTGCAGCCCTCCGCCGATGTCGAGAAGACCGCTCCAATCGTTCGTTCCCGGAATGCGTTGGAATAATTTCGCGATGTTTGCGTGTCGCAGGTCACGCTGCGCTCCGCTGGCAATATCGACAAGCCGGATCACGGCCTGCGGTCTTCCAGCCTTCTCATCTGCAATTTCCGCAGCATAAATCGCGAGGCGCCCGTCGCGCGAAAGCGCGATCTCGTTCACTTCCGGAACTAGGAGAATATCCTCGAGTGTCCATGGACGCCCGATGCTCTCCCCTGCCGCTACAGCAGGGGAGAGCGCTGCGGCGGCAAGGGTCGTCGCAACGGACAAACCGGTTTTGAAGGCATACATCATGCCGCCCTCCTCACCAGTCACGGCTGATCGTGAGCCCGAAAAAGCGGCCGATCGCCGAATAGTTGGTGGAATCAAAGGGCGTGTCGCTGGGCGATGCTACCGCCGTCCTGTCAGGCTTCGCGTTGAAGATATTGAGCGCGTTTACGGATAGCTCGGCGAGGCCGCTGATCTTGATGCGGCCCGCGAGATCGACGGTGGCCACAGGCGAAACCTTTGCCGGCACCGCGCGCCGGCGGTCTGTTACCCCGCCGGTAAAATTCACGAAGGACGCGATCGTGAAGCGTTCGTCGCCGAAGGTCGCGCCTCCGCGTGCGCGAAAGTGCGGCGAATTGAAGATCGTGCCCGCGAGGTCGGTGACCGGAAGGCCGGGCAGCAATTGCTGCCGGCTGTCGAGCCAGGTCGCATTGACCGTGACGGTCAGCGTCCGCCCGCCGCCCACAGGCGCGCGGTAGCGAAGCGAGAGGTCGGCCCCCTCATAGCGTTGCGATGCGATATTGCGGTCGCGACCATCGATGAGCGCGATGACGTTGGCGGGATTATAGGGCCCGCCGGTTGCGTTCCCGAGCGGGTCCGATGCACGGACGATCGCCGCGTCGAGCTGGGCTGCGGAAGGATTGAAGGTCACCAGGCTCGTGAAGAGGGGATTGGTCAATATCCCCAGCGGTGAACCGAAGGGCGGGGCGACACGGTCGCGATAATCGATCCGGAACAGGCTCGTCACGATCTGCAGCCGCGGCGAAGGCTGGAAGGTCGCGCTCAGCGTCATATTCTCCGAGCGCTCGGGGCCGACGTCGGGGTTCGGCCCGCCGATATAGAGATAGGTCGCGCCGGGCGGAAAAAGCGTGCCATATCCCGTCACTGGCAACAGCACGGGCGTATAGCCGCTATATTGCTGATTGAGCGTCGGCATCTTGAAGGAGCGCCCCCATGAAACGCCGAGGCTGAGCTCAGGCGCTGGTGCATAAACAAAACCGAGCTTTGGCGTGACGATGCTGCCTGAGTCGGAGTAATCCTCCCAGCGGAGTGCGGCGGTAATCGACGCGCGATGCGCGAAAGCGAGGTCCTGCGCAGGGCCGGCGAGCGGCACGAAAAGTTCGCCGTAAGCGAAGCGGTTTTCGCGCGTCGGTGCGAAGTTGCGCCCTGCAACCAGTGCCACGATGCGGTTGCTTCGCCAGCCGCCGCCTGCCGCGAGCCGCACGTCACCCCCGGGAAGGGTGAACAGCGGACCCTCGATGCCCGCTTCGACACTGACGCTCCGATTGTCGAAAATCCGGATCGATCGAGCTTCGACGTCGTTGGTGAAGTTCTGGGTGACGCCATAGGTCTTGTCGGTGCCGTAAAAGCCGGTGAGCCTAGCAGTCCACGCACCGCCGATTTCGGCTTCCAGCGTCGGCGCCATGCCGAAGGTCTCGAATTCATTGTCGACAACGAGACCCCGAGTCGTAATCGGCCGGTCGGCGAGCAGCCCGCGCACCGATTGCATGTCGCCGCGTTTGTAGATGACATCAGCTTTCAGCCGAAGGCTGGGCGTCAATTCCTGGTGCCCGCTCAATAGCAGGCTGTGCCGCTTCAGACTGGGATAAAGGGTCGAGGCGGGGTTGCTGGTCGCGGTGTAGCTGCGGTCGCGCGCGAGAATCGCGCTGTTGTCGAAATAGTCGTAGGTCGCCATGAATCCGCCGCCTGACCATTTGGCACCGCCGAGCAGATTATATTGCTGCTGGAAATTGCCGCCGTCGGTGGAGCCGCCGAGCCGAGCGCTCGTGGTGACGCCCTCATAGTCCTTGCGGAGGAGGATGTTGACGACCCCCGCGACGGCATCGGCGCCATAGATGGCCGAAGCACCGTCGGCGACGATCTCGATCCGTTCGACCGCCGCAGCAGGTATCGCGCTGATATCGATCACGCTTTGCGTGCCGCTGTAGGCAAACCGGTTGCCGTTGAGCAGCGTCAGCGTTGCGCTGGGTCCGATGCCTCTCAGGTTGAAGGTCGACGCCCCGTTAACGTTGACATTCTGGTTCTGGGTGCCTTGGCCCGAACCGATGCCGGGGTTCTGCCCGCCGCCGAAATTCTGCGGGAGACTGCGCGCGACCTCGCCGAGATCGGCTTGACCGCCGTTGCGGATATCTTCGCTCGTCACGCGGATCACCGGGGCTGCGGACGGGGCGCCGGAGACCCGGCTGCCGGTCACGACGATGTCTTCTTGCGCCGGACTGCTCGCGGACTGCGCTCTCCCCAAAATGATGACCGAACCGCGCTCGAAGCGCGGGGTCAGCCCGGTCCCGCGCAGCAGGGTCTCGATGGCTTCGCGCGGGGTGATGTCGCCCTTGAGCGGCCCGGTCCTACGGCCCGCGAGATCGGCACTCGACGCGTAAAGTTCGATCCCGGCTTGCTCGGCCACTTTTCGCAAAGCATCGCCGAGATCCTGCGTCGGCAGGTCGAAGCTCTGGCGATCCTGCATCTGAGCCGCGGCGGCGATGGGATGCAGACAGGCTATACCGACCATCAGCGACAGGCAAAAACGAGACTTTCCGGACATCATCATACTCCCCCTGGGTTGTGACCGGATGCTTGGGCACACGGCCTGTGGGGGAGCGATGACGCCAGTTGGTCGACCGCCTTAGTGGAGCAGTGAATTAATTATCGTTGGCGGAGGTGGGTGCCGTCGGCACGCTTGGTGATCTCCAGATCGAACAATTGGGCGAGCCGCTCGGCCACTGTCTCGGGCTGGCTGATCCTGAACCGGCCCGACGCCTCGAGGCCCGCGGTTCTTGCGTCGTCGATGACGATCGGCTTCGCGGCGTAGCGATTGGTTTCGGCAATGAGCTGATCGAGCCGGACCGAGCGATAGTTCGCCCAGCCCGACGGCCATTCGCGGCTGTCTTGCTGTCTCGGCGATGCGGCCGGTGGCTGCTCCTTGCCGCCAGGATCATAGGTCACGAACCGTCCCGATGGCAGGGTCTGGGCGCGTTCAGGGGCGCCGCCAAAGCGAATATCGGCCTCGCCGCGCAGCATCGTCACGCTGAGCGCGCCATTTTCCTCGAAACCGATATCGAATGCCGCATCCTCGGCCGTGACGATGCCGTCGCCGGCCTCGACGCGAAGCGGCCGTTCATTCTTGGTCACCGAAAGCCGGACGCGCCCTTTGGCAAGCCGGAGACGACGGGCTGCTTGCGCAAATGAGACTTCGAGCCGGCTATCGGTGTCGAGGACTGCGGTGGAACCATCGGCAAAGCGGAAGCTGCGGATCTCCCCGCGGCGGGTTACCAGCGGCTCGGCCGCGCGCGCCGTTAGCGCACCGTCTCCGAGCGGACCGGAAAGCGGAGCCCCGCCGGCGCCGAAAGCCAGTAATACCACCGCGGCGGCGGCGATCACGGCTCCCGCCGACAGCCAGCGTCGCCCGGCCCGACGTCGGCCGCTGCGCTGTTCGGTTTGCGCAGTGCCGTGACGCGGCGAGGATTTCAGGATCGCCGAGGCGGCGAGCTTCTTCGTGATCCGTTCATAGGCCGCCTTGTGGTCTGGCGAGGCCGAAAGCCAGGCGTCGAACTCGCCGCGGTGCGCATCGGGGTTCTCGCCGCGCATCTTCACGAGCCAGGCGTGCGCGACCGTGTCGACCGGATAGTCGTCAGACGCCTCACTCATCGGCCGCCGTCCACCACCTTTGCGATAAAGCCGAGCGCCCTCATCATATGATATTCCACCGTCGCGATGCTGATGCCGAGGCATTCATGTATCTCACGATAGCTGAGTTCGTCGACCCGGTGCATCAGAAACACCCGGCGTGTCTTTGGCGGCATGGCGTCGACCGCCTCTTCATACAGCCGGAGAAGGTCGTCGGCTTCCATATTCCATTCCTGCTGCGGCGGGCTGGCGGCGTCGCTTTCCTCCTGAAAGGAAAAGAAGAGCGCGGGATTGCGCCGCTGCCTCCGGGCGCGGTCGATCAGCAGATTCTGCGCTATGCGGCGAAGGAAGCCGCCGGGATTGGCGAGGCTGTGGCGCTGCTCGCTGCCCGCCGCGCGCGCGAAAACTTCCTGCACGAGATCCGGCGCTTCTTCAGGCCCCGCCTTTCGGCGAAGAAAATGAAAGAGCCAATGTCCATGCGCCCGAAAGGCGTCATCAAGGTCGCAAGCTTCCGCCGGTGCCATGATGGGCCGGTCGTCGGGATGCGCGTGACAGGCCGACGACACCGAAAAGGGGTGGCGCTGCTGCGACAATTTCTTGGAGGAAAAGGAAGACAAGGGGCACAGCCGACCGGCACGAGACAGCAGTCCGGCGCTTGCCGGGCTGTCGATCTCCCAACGCTGTGCCGTCGTTGGGCCGCGCGAGGGCGACCTGGTCCGGATCGGCCGCCTGTCCGGCAAGGACGGGCGTTCATAATGGCTGGCGATATTATCGCGCGGGCGTTGCCAGATCGATCCCGCACCCCGAATCATGTCAGCATGGCCGCGCAAAGACAAGGATTATGGGTAGAATCAGGCGCTGGGCGCCGGGTCCGGCTCTATGACGCGCCTCCGAGTAGCCGGGCATAGCTGGCCGCTTCGCCGGCGCGGCGTTCGTGATAGCGGAACAGAAGGTTGCGCGTCTCATGCGGCGGGCCGCTTGTCAGCGCGGCCGCGAGCGCATCCAGTTCGGCGACTGTTTCGCCGACAAGCTGTTCGTCGAGGTGCCGCGCCAGATGGAGGCGGTCGCCGAGCGCGGTGATGCTCGCGACCAGTTCGCCATTGCCCGACCGCGCTGCCATTTCGATGAACAGCCCGGCGGTTCGGTCGGGATAGTCGCCATCCCGCGGATCCGGCGCCGCGCGCCCGCGCGGGGTCGTCGCAAGCGCCGCGAGCAGCAGGATGAGGTGGAGTTCGAGCATGTCGCGATATTCGGTCTCGGAAAGGCTATGCGCGTGAAATCCGTCGCCATGGGTGAAATCGACCATGCGCTCGCCCGCCAGGCGGTAGAGGCAGTCGCGCACCGGCGTCACGCTGACGCCGAGCTGATCGGCGATCTTCGCCGATTCCAAGCGGCTGCCGGGCGTCCAGCCGCCCGCCATCAACCGGCGCTTGATCGCTTCATAAGTCGGCTCGACGACATGCGCGGGACTCATGCGCTGTTCCGCTCGGCCGCCGCAAAGCCTGCGAGCATCTCCATCTGGTCGGGACGCAGCCCATCGACGGCGCCGACATGTTCCGGGACTTCGCCTCCGAGCAGGATCGAAGGACATTGGCCTTCATAATTGCCGAGATTGGGACGGTGCTGGCGATAGCCCGCGAGCGCGGCGAGCTCGGGCGGGAACCCGCGTGCGACCTCGGGCGGATAGGCGAGCCACAAATTCTCATAGGGTTTGAGCCAGCCGAGACTGTAGCCGATCACGACGCCGCGCCGCACCTGGTCGGTGATATTGGCGCCGGCGCCATGTGCGGTCGAGCCCAGAAAACAGATCGCGGCGCCCGGGTCGCACGCCGCGACGATCGGCTCGCCGGGATCCGTCTTTGCCATGCCGTCCGCGCCATGACTGTGCGGATAGATGTGCGTCGCGCCATTGTCGGCGGTGAAGGGGGTGAGCGGCCAGATGATGTTGACCAGATACTCATGCGCGCCTTTTTCTCCCGCCCACATGTCATGGTCGCGGTGCGGAAACTGCCGGATCTCGCCCGGATGGATTTCGATCGCCTGCGCGACATTGAGCTGGATGCTCTCGCAGGCATCGCCGAGAATGGATTCGACCGCCGCGAGAATTGTGGGTTCGAGCGCCAATGCCTGCGCCCAGGCCGAGCGCTTCATCAGCGCGCCGAATCTTTTGGTGCGATGACCGTAGAAATCCCCGCGCCCGAACGGTGTCGCGGCGAAGACCGGATCGAGATCGGCGTCGAGCGCCCCAATCGCATCCGGCGGCATCAGGTCGGGGACGATGCAGTATCCCGTCTCGCGCAGTTCCCGGGCAAGATCATCGGACGCAAGACCGGTCATGCTTCCGCCTCCCCATCGTCGTCGGCGAGGCGGAACGAGAGCGGCGCATAGACGCCGCCGCGCTTGAGGTCGTCGAGCACATGCGCGTCGATATGGATGTGCAATGCCATCAATCTCCCACCCGGATCCGCGGCCTTCGGCCCGAGCGCGTCGCATCTCCAGCCGAACTCCCGGACCTGATCGAACCAGCATAGGTCGGCGACGCCGGTATAATCGGTGATGCCTTCGCGCAGCGCATGCTCTGCAAGGGCGGTCACCAGCTGGTCGCGCGCGGCGCGGCGCGATGCTGCGTCCTGGTCCCGGTCGAGGCAGAAGCGGCTGATCTCGCACACGGTGGGGCCGCGCGGCACGTCGCCGGCGCACAGATGCGCAAAATGATCGCCAAGGAGATGTGCGCCCTCGGTCGGGAGCAGCCGCGCCGAGGCGCGGTGGCGGCCATCGGCGTCGAGCAGGATGAGATAGCGCGCCGCCGGCGTGTCGAAATGGTCGAGCTCATATTGGCCGGCGAGTACTGGCAGGTCCCATTTGAGCAGGTCGATGAAGACGCTCTTGCGCGCGGCGAACATGGCGCGCAGCGCCGCGTTCCCGGGCGCGGCGGGCGCCCGCGGGGTCGTGTCGATCATGATGATTCCTCGGCTGTTGGTGCCGGGAATCAAATCATTTTCCGTGGACTGCGCGTATCCCCAGATATGAGGATGATCCGCGCGATTCCAGAAGCTCTTGATAGTTGAGCCTGTCGCTCGTCGTCACGCGGGTGTCATCCGGACGATCAGCCGTGCGGTGTACCGGCCCGAAGCGTCTGGAGCAGCGGACAGGCGGGATCGTCGCCGGCCTCGCAAGCCCGTACCGAAGCGGCGAGCACACGCTCCATCCGCTTGAGATCGGCGATCTTCGCGCGCACATCCGCAAGGTGCGACGAGGCGACGTCGCGCACCTCGGCGCAGGCAGCCTGGCCTCCAGTCGCGAGTTGGAGCAGCGCCCGCACCTCGTCGAGGGTGAAACCGAGCTCTCGGGCCCGGCGCACGAAGCCGAGGCGCCCTACATCCTCCTCGCCATAGTTGCGGTAGCGACCGCGCCGGAGCGGAACGTCGAGGACGCCGATCCGCTCATAATAGCGGATCGTTTCGATGTTGCAGCCTGTGCGGCGCGAGAGTTCGCCGATCTGCATCGCTCTGGTTGCGGCCATCGCAAAAATACCTCTTGAGTCTGTAGCTGCTACAGATGCTACGGCGTCCCCTCACACCGCACAAGGAACCGATCCCAATGCAGAATCGCCCCAAGGGTATCGACGCCGGCGCGTTCACCTTAGCCGGCATCGCCGCGGCTTTCGGCGTTGCATCCTGTTGCGCGCTGCCCTTCCTGCTGGCCTCTGCGGGGATCGGAGCCGCATGGCTCGGCGGCATCGCGATGGTCGCCATGCCCTATCGCACGCCGCTTCTTCTGATCGGGGCGGCATGCCTCATTCTCGGCGCCTTCCTGCTGTTCCGCCAGCAGCGCGCGGCCGCGCGCTGTGGCCCCGGCGGTGCCTGCACGCCCCGCTGGGTGCGCATCCTGACGCTTGCCGGCCTCCTGCTTGGCGCGGCGCTGCTGTGGGCGGGCTACCATTATGTCTGATGCCGGCCCCGACCTTCGTTCGACGATCACCTGTCCGCAGTGCGGCCATCGCGAGACGGAAACGATGCCGACCGACGCCTGTCAGTTCTTCTATGACTGCAAGGGCTGCGGTGCCGTGCTGAGGCCCGAGCCCGGCGACTGCTGCGTGTTCTGCTCCTATGGAACCACGCCCTGCCCTCCGATCCAGATCGGAGGCAAGGGCGCGTGCTGCGACTGAGCGGCACGCCCTTGCCTCGGCTGTCATTCCGGGCGTGCCTGCCTCCTTGCTGAATTTCCGGACAAGTCGTCGTTGACGCGGTCAGCGCGCGTGCCACCAGTCATAGACGTCCCCGAATCCGATGAGGCCATCGAACAGCGCGCAGAGGGTCAGCATCTGGCCGCAATGCACGTCATAGCGGTCGCGCGCGGTCTTGAGATGCTGGACGACCGTCACTTCGCCGATCCCGAGAATGACCGCCACTTCGGCCGCGGTCTTGCCGCGTGCGGTCCATAATACGCACTCGCGCTGCCGTTCGCTCAGCGTCGCTTTGCTTTTTAGCGGCACGGCGCCGACGAGCTGGCGTGCCGAGACGATCGCGAGCGCGCCGATGATTTCGGCAATGCGGAGCATATCGTCCTGAAGCTCGCTTTGCGGGCGCAGGACGAAAGAGCAGGCGCCGCTGGCCTCGCCAGGGAGGTGGCGCGGCACCGTATAGCCGTCGGCGAGACCATATTCGCGGCCGACATGGAGCATTTGCCGGTCGCTGCGGGTCAGCGGGATGTAGCTTTCGATCTCGTCCCAGCGGAAGCCGGTCATCGACCGTTCGCCGGCGCGGCGCACCGGATCGGCACCGCCAAGATCGAAACCGACATAGACCTTGGCCCAGGCATCGGGGTAATTGTGAACCAGCAGGGATGCCGGCTCGGCATTGCCGCGCCGGTCATAGGCGAGCGCGAAATGGTCGAAGCCGAGGCGCATCGATGCGCGCGCGAGGGCTTCGAAGAGCCCGTCCTCATTCGTCGCCGTGGAAATTTCGAGGGCGAGTTCCTCCATCAAACAAAAATGCTTCACTGTGACCGTCCGGTCGCCGGCACGTTCCCAACCCGTCGATCCCGCGAGCCGCTCCCTGGGTCGCCGGTCCCGGTTCCTCTCCGGCACGGACGACAGATGGGACATTATGCGACTGGTCCCGGCCCTCGGCGAGGCGGGCTTTTGCCCTGGCCCCTGCTGCGCGACGGCGATCGCCTCCCGGTCCTAATCGATTGGCCGGAAACGGGAAAGGCGCGGGCCCCGGAAAATCAGGGCTATCGCATTTGACCGAGGATGGTTTTGGCGAAGGCGTTGGACCATCCGGAGCGTTTCCGTTTTCTCCTGATGGAGATATCGGGTCTGGCGGTTCGCAGGACATTGAGGGCGAGCTTGCGCAAGGTTGCGAGATTTTCGGGGGCATGGTCCTTTCGGCTGCGGGCGCGATCTTCATCGAATGTCATGTCGAGCACCCAGTGGAGACCATTTTCGATCGACCAGTGGGATCTGGCGGCGGCAAGATATTCTTCCGGGCTCAGCGTCCGGGATGAGAGATGATAATGGCGGGTCGTTGTGGTCTTTCCATTGCGGGTGACCGTGGCCTCGATCATGCCGAGACAGGCAAGAGCGGGCATGTCCACCGGTTCGGTGCAGGCGCGCTTGGGACCGTGCAGCCAGCCAAGGTCATGGCTGACAAAAGCCCGCCGCTCTTCGAGACGTCCATGATCGGCATCGCTTGTCTCAGTCGTGGCGAGACCGGCAAGGATATCCGGTGCAGCGAAGTAGCTGGCCACCGCCTCATGCAGGGCCGGTCTGTTCGCCTTGAGACGTAAGAGATAATCGCCGCCACGATCGAGGATCAGCTGCGCAGTCTCGGTCTGGCAGTGCAGGGCATCGGCGGTGACAAGCTGGCCTGTGAGGTCCAGGCATTCGAGGAGCGCTCTTGCGGCAAGGATTTCGCTGTCGCCTTCCCCCGGACGGAAGCTTTCCTGGCCGATGACGGTGCGTGTCGACGAGGCAAAGGCCGTCACCACCGCCAGCGGCGATCGGCCGGCTGCCGTGTCGAACGAGCGCCGCAGTGTCTTGCCGTCGATGGCGACAACACCGGCACCCGCTTCGCCAAGAGCGGTCAGAAACTGCTCGAAGCAGCGTGCAAAGGCTGCCGGATCCAGCAGCCGGAAAATCCGGGAGAAGGTGTCATGGCTGGGAACCCCATTCTCAAGGCGCAGAAACTCCCGGAACAGATCCTCGCGATCCACCGCGAAATCCGCAAAATCCGAACAACTCTCCGCCCCGCAAATCGACGCCGTCAGCGCCATCGTCAGCACTTCCAGCAGATCGTGACGGCGCGCGTTGCCCGTTCGCGGATCGCGAAGATCATCAAACGCCGCGGCAAACCAGGACATGGATATCCTCCTTACTATGAAGGACACCCAAAGAATCCATATCAACTCATCGCGCTACTATATTTTTCAAATGCGATTCCCCTGCCCGGAAAATTGGCCCCAGATCTGCATCTATATTCCGGTCGCCGGACGGTGCCGCGGGGCGCCGGAAAGAGAGCGAGAGGAAGGCACGGGTCCTGGTGAGCGGATCGAAGGAGGCGGGAGTGGCCCTGCCTCCGGTCCGCCGCGGAGACCTTGCATGACATATCATCCCTTCTTCCTGCCCCGGGCGCTCGCGCGGCCCGGCGTCCGCCCGGCCGGCATGTACGCCCCAACCCTGGCGGGCAGGGCGGCGACATGAAACTCCTGACCCCCGATCTCGCGGCGCACCTGCGCGCCAACGACGCGGCCCGTCGTGCAGCCGTCGCGCGCGGCGGGCGCGAGCCCGATCCGGCGCCCGTCGTGCGCTTCTTCAACCCGGTGGGATCGGCGACCTGGCTCGCGACCGAGATGGACGAGGACGGCATATTGTTCGGCCTTGCCGACCTTGGCTTCGGATGCCCCGAGCTCGGCAGCTTCGCGCTGGCCGAACTCGAAGCGGTCCGGCTGCCGTTCGGCCTTGGTATCGAGCGTGATCTCGGCTTCACGCCGCATCATCCGCTCTCGGTCTATGCCGCGGCGGCTCGCAGCGCGGGCTCGATCCTGCTCGGCGAGCGGCGTTTGCGCGAAGCGGCAGCGCGGATGAGCGGGCGTGGCTGCCGGATTTCCGGGTGCGGATAGGTCCGCCTGCGGCGGCCCCAAAGGGAGAGGAGGGCCGGGTTTTCGTGACGGGCTTGAAAGCCGGGAGAGTGTCTCGCGGCGGCCCGTCATGGAGAATGGCCATGGCCAGAACTGCCGCCAAAATCACCCTCAGCCCGTCGCGCGACATCCCGCTCGACCGGCTGGTCCTGTCGCAGTCCAATGTCCGGCGTGTGAAGGCCGGCGTGTCGATCGACGCGCTGGCCGACGACATCGACCGGCGCGGGCTGCTCCAGAGCCTCAACGTCCGGCCGCTGCTGGGTGCCGACGGCCAGGAAACCGGCCGGTATGAGATACCGGCCGGCGGGCGCCGCCACCGCGCGCTGGAACTGTTGGTGAAGCGCAAAAGGCTCGCGAAGGATGCGCCGATCCCCTGCGTCGTGCGCGCTGCCGACAATGATATCCTCGCCGAGGAGGACAGTCTCGCCGAAAACAGCTTTCGCGAGCAGCTTCATCCGCTCGACGAGTTTCGTGCGATGCTGGCGATGGTCGAGAAGGACACCGGCATCGAGGAAATCGCCGCGCACTTCCACACCACGCCGGCCGCGGTGCGCCAGCGGCTCAAGCTCGCGGGTGTCTCGCCGAAGCTTCACACCCTCTACGCCGACGATGCGATGACGCTCGACCAGCTGATGGCGTTCACCGTGTCGGACGACCATGCGCGCCAGGAAGAGCTGTGGGACCAGCTCGAACACAGCTTCAACAAATCGGCGGCCTATATTCGGCAGAAGCTGACCGAGAACAGCGTGCGCGCCGCCGACAAACGGACATGCTTCGTCGGTCTGGGCGCCTATGTCGAAGCCGGTGGCGGCGTCGTGCGCGACCTGTTCGAAGCCGACGGCGGCGGCTGGCTCACCGATCCGGCGCTTCTCGATCGGCTGGTCGACGAGAAGCTGAAGGCGGAAGGCGAGCGCGTCCTTGCCGAGGGCTGGAAATGGGTGACGACCTCGATCGACCTGCCGTGGGACGCCACGCGCGGCCTCCGCGAAATCGACCGCGAGGTGACCCCGATGAGCGAGGACGAGCTGGCGCGCGTCGCCACGCTCGAGGCCGAAGCCGAGGAACTCGAGGGTGAATGGGCCGATGCCCCGGAGGTTCCGGCCGAGGTCCACGCGCGTCTCGATGCAGTCGAGACCGAGCTCGGTACGCTCGCGGACCGGCCGGAGCTGTTCGACCCGGCCGAAATGGCGATCGCCGGTGCCTTCGTCTCGATCGATCGCGATGGTTCGGTGCGGGTCGAGCGTGGATTCGTGAAGCCCGAGGACGAGCCGAAGGCGGAAGCGTCCGAAGACGAAGCGCATTCGGCCGCGGACGGCGATGCCCGGTCCGCCGGCCCGGACGCGGGCGGCGAAGCCGCGGTGTCGGCGGACGCCGGGGAGGACGAGGAGGTGGAGACACTCCGGCCCCTTCCCGATCGGCTCGTGTCGGATCTGACGGCGTGGCGCACGCTCGCGCTTCAGGACGCCTTCGCGCAGGATCCGGCGACCGCCTTCGCTTCGGTTCTCCATGCCCTGGTGCTCGGCTGCTTCTATTCGAGCAGCAGGGAAAGCTGCGTTCAGGTGTCGCCGAACCGCGTCTATTTCACGAACGCGCCGACCAATCTTCGCGATTGCGGTCCGGCACAGGCGATCGATGCGCGCGCGGCCGAATGGAAAGAGCGGCTCCCGCAGTCGGACAAAGAGGTGTGGGACTATTTGCTCACGCTCGATGGCGAGGAGCAGACGAAGCTGTTCGCGCATTGCGCGTCGCTCTGCGTCAACGCGCAGGCCGAGATCGTGCCCAAATATGACAATGGCCGGATTTCGGCGCACGGCGTCGAGCGCCGGATCGCGCACAGCCATATCCTGGCGCGCGCTGTGGGGCTCGATGTTCATGGCGCGGGCTGGCGGCCGACCGCCGATGATTATTTCCGCAGCGTCACCAAGCCGCGGATCCTTGCCGATGTCGCCGAGGCGCGCGGCGAGGCCTTCGCCAGGATGATCGACCATTTGAAGAAGGCCGACATGGCGCGCGAGGCCGAGCGGCTGGTCGAGGAGACGCGCTGGCTTCCGGCGCCGATGCGCACGCCGGGGCTCGATGACGAGCCCGACGACGCGGCCGAGGCCGGTGACATCGAGCTTCCCGTCGCGGCCGAGTGATACGGCTGGCGGGGCCATGAACCCCGCCGGACCTTTCGATACGGCGCAGCGGCGTTTGGAAAGTCGCCCTTGGGCGGCTTGAAGCGACCCGAGACCGACCATCGCCCCCAGCCAGGGCGCTGATGCCGGACCCTCGCCGACCCTGCGCCATTTCCCAACAATCCAGCCCGCGCCTCCGCTCCGGGGGACGCGCGCGGCTGCGTGGAGTCATGTCCATGGCACAGTTCCAAATCTTGTGTCCGCACTCGGAAGCCGAGTGGCGGCCGATCACGATCGAATTCATTTTCGCGCCCAACGGCGACCAGCAATATCTCTGGCCCTCCTTCGAGGAAGCCGAAGCAGCGCGGAAGCAACTGCTCCTCCGCGCGCCCGATGTGCAGCTTCGTATCGCGCTTGCCGGCGCCGATATCGGCGATGTCGACTGGCCGGTCCGCGAGAAGCTGCGCTTCGCCGACGGCAGCTATGCGCCGACGCCCTGGCACGACGAGCCCTGGTACCGGGAAAAGCACGACGAGCATTTCTGCCATGTCTCGACCGAGCAGGCCGGCAAGATCGCCTTCACCGAAAATGCCGCCAAGGGCCAGATCGACCGCCAGCTCGTGATGTCACCCGGCCGCTACCTCCATCGCTTCTTCTCGGCTCATCTCGACAACAATGCGATCGAGGGCTGGTGCGCCCGGCTCTCGGTGCAGCTCGAGGAAGATGCGCTCAAGATCACCCAGGATGCCGATGAGATCGAAGATGTCTATGTCGGCGGTCCTGGTAGCTGCATGGCGCATGACGCAAGCGAGTTCGACAGCTTCTGTCACCCGACGCGCGTCTATGCCGGTCCCGATACGGCCATCGCCTATATCGGACCTCGTGACGATGCCCGGGCGCGCAGCGTGGTGTGGCCCGAGCGCAAGATCTACACCAGCCTCTATGGCGATGTGTCGCGCCTCAGGTTGCTTCTCGAAAATGCCGGCTACGCCAAGGGCGGGCTGAACGGCGCGCGCATCCGGCGGATCGTCGACGGCGACAGCTTCGTCGTTCCCTATATCGATGCGGGCGATGACCTCGCTGACGATGGCGAATATCTCATCATCGGACGCGGCAGCATCCCGTCCGAGAACACCAATGGGCTCGGAAATCGATGCTGGTACTGCCCGCGGTGCGACCGCGAAACGACCGCGCACGACGAGGTCTATTACCGCGACGGCTCATCGGAAGAGTGGTGCTACAGCTGCTTCACCGATCACTCCGTCTTCTGTGATCACAACGGGCGCTCGTACAGCGACGCCGAAACCTTCATCACGGTTCTCGCCGATGGCGACGAGCATGATGTTCTCGAAGACGATGTGGAAGCATTTGGCGCGGTCTATCTCGACGATCGCGGCGAATGGTGGATCGAAAGCTGCTGCCGCCGGTGCGACGCCTCCGGCCAATGGTTCCACGCCGACGATCTCACCGAATATCATGGCGAATGGCTCTGCGCCGATCATCTTCCCGAGCCCTTCGACGATGACGACCCGTCGCTCGCCAACGCCCATGTCCTCGCCCATGACTGGTTTCGATATGAAATGGCCGCGATCGCGATCGAGGTCGCCAAATGGCAGGCGGCCGGGGAGCGTGCCCGCGACGAGCGGCTGAGGCGCGAGCGGGAGGAAGCGGAGCGCCTTCGCCTCGAAACCTTGCGTCGCCAGCCTTTCGAACCCTGCAATTGTGGGCGCGCGCACCGCAATTCTCTCGAAGCACCGGGGCTAGCCGATAGCCTCGTCCCTGCCGCTGCAGGCGCCTCAGCCCCTGCCGCTACCCCCTCGCATACAGGAGCCTGATCCCATGAACTATGAACTGACGGGCCGGGCCGGCCTGCTCGAAATCCTGTCCTGGGCGCGGCCCCATGACAGCGCCACCGAACGCGCCTTCTGCCGCGAATATCTCGACCGGATTCCCGGCATGCGTTCCGATGCCTTCGGCAACCGGATGATCACCATTGGGGGTCGTCCCCGCACCCTGTGGAGCTGCCATGTCGACACGGTCGCAGCGGTGGGCGGAGCGCAGGCGGTGGGCATCGACGCGCATGGCGTCGCGCATCTCTGCGACGGCAAGGCTGGCATGTCGCTCGGCGCCGACGACGGCGCGGGGCTGTGGATCATGCTCGGCATGATCGCGGCCGCGTGTCCTGGCCTCTACCTCTTCCATCGCGGCGAGGAGCAGGGCTGTCTCGGGTCGCGCTGGATCGAGCGCCATACGCCCGAACTGCTCGCGAATATCGATGCGGCGATCGCCTTCGACCGCGCCGGGCTCGGCGATGTCATCACCCATCAAAGCTATGGCCGGACCTGCTCCGACGCCTTTGCGACGAGCCTCGCGTCGGCACTCAACCAGCAGAACGCGGGCTTCCGTTACGCGCCCGACGACACGGGGGTCTATACCGACACCAATGAATATGCGGGCATCATCCCCGAATGCACCAACCTGTCGGTCGGCTATGAACGCCAGCACGGACCGCGTGAGACGCTCGATGTCGTTCATTGCGAGAAGCTGCTCGCCGCGATGCTCGAGCTCGATGCGTCGCGGCTGGTGATCGAACGCGATCCTGCCGTCCGGGAGGACGATGATCGCTGGTGGTTCGACCGGGGTCGCGGTCGCTGCGACAGTTTCGCCGAAGCGGTTGCCGATCATCCGGACCTTGCGGCCTGGATGCTTGAGCAATGCGGCGTCTCCTACGATGATTTCCAGATGGCGCTGTGGGCCGAGGAGATGGACGAGGATGGAGGTTATCGTCCGCTGATGGCGTCCTGATGCCTAACCTGCGGCCCCTGCCGCCGACGGGCAAATCGTGCGCCCTATCGACGCGCGCCCACCGAATTGCGCCATTTCGATGGTATCGCCGTCGCCTGATCGGGGCGATGGGCTTGATTTTGGTCATCGGCGCACAGAAATTGAAGCTCTACGTGCCGGCAGGGGCTGCTGGCGCCGATGTGTTCGCGCGGCTCGTCGATCGGTTTCCGATTGAGCGGGTCTCGGATCGCAAGGCCGCCTGAAGGAGCCCCGCATGGAAAGCCCAGCCCGTGAACTTGCGCGCCGTCTCGGTGAGAATGCCGAGGCGGTGTGCCGCCACTATCTCTCGAACGGTCGCCGCGAAGGCCATTATTGGCTGGTCGGCGATGTGCATAATGCACCGGGGCGAAGTCTCTACGTCCGCCTCAGCGGCAGCGAGAGCAAGCCGCGCGCCGGAAAATGGACCGATGCGGCGACCGGCGATCATGGCGATCTGCTCGACATCATCGCCGCGAGCTGCGCGCATATGAGCCTCGGCGACACGCTTGCCGAGGCGCGGCGCTTCCTGAGCCTGCCTCCGCCTGATCCGGTGAAGCGCAACCCGCGTCCGCGGCGGGCGAGCCCGGGAAGCAGGGAGGCGGCCGCGCGGCTTTGGGCGGCATCCAATCCCATCGCCGGGACGCTGGTGCGAACCTACCTCGCGGACCGCGCGCTTCGGCGTGGCGGGGATTTGCCGGCGCTGCGATATCATCCGCATTGTTATTATCGCCGGTCCGACGAGGATGCCCCTTCGGTCAAGCCGGCATTCCCGGCGATGATCGCGGCGGTGACCGATTTGGGCGGCTCGCTCACCGGCGTCCATCGCACCTGGCTCGATCCGGCACGGCCGGCCAAGGCGCCGGTGGCCTATCCGCGCCGCGCGATGGGACATCTCCTGGGGCATGGCGTGCGCTTCGGGCTGGCGGGAGACGTCATGGCCTTCGGCGAGGGCATCGAGACCATGTTGTCACTGCGCGAGGTCGCTCCAGCATTGCCGCTCGTGGCCGGTCTCTCCGCCGCCCATCTTGCGGCACTTCTGTTTCCGGCAGGCCTGCGGCGGCTCTATGTCGCGCGCGAGGATGATCCCGCCGGGCGCGCCGCCTGGGCGGCGCTGAACGAACGCGCCTTGCCGCTCGGCATCGCGGTCCACCCGCTCGAGCCGCAGCGTGACGATCTCAACACCGATCTTCGCCGCTTCGGCTCGGCGCGGCTGGCGGAAAACTTGCGGCCGCAGTTGACGCCGGTCGACGCGGCGAGATTTCTTGGACGATGATCGCTGACGAAATGGGTTCGGCTCGGGGCTAGGACGCGATCGCGCTCTTTCAGCTATCGAGGCTCTTCTTTTCATAGATGGTCGTGATGGCCGTGCCGTCCCACATATAGCAGAGATGCCGTTCCTGCCGGCAATTGGACAGGAGGCGCGGCCGGAAGGCGGCGGCGCATTCGCCGCCGGGATGGCGGACGCTCTGGTAGCGGATACCGTCCGAACCCGCATCGCGGAGCTCCGCCCCGAGCCCTTGCGCATGGATATAGCTGTCCGGATCGTAGAGATGCGCATGGCTGTCCGCGAGACCGCGAATGTCGTGGAGACTGGCCTCAAGGTCGATGGCATAGACGCGCATGTCGATCTCCTGGGCAGGCTCGTCGGTCGCGGTGAGGAATCTGGTGCGGTGATGCCGCGTTTCGGCGATCGCGGTGTCGAGCGTGTGGCCGGCGTAGAAGACGCCGAAGCTGCCGTCGGTAAAACGGCTGCCCTCGGGATTGAGATGGGTGAAGGCCGCCATGATCGGTGTCGTGCCGGGACCCGAAACACGGTCCTCGGGCGGCACGAGCGCGAGCACGCCGACTTCGTCGCGGAGGCGATCGTTGGTCATCGCCTCGATCTGGAAGACCGCCTCGAGATCGTCCGGATCGGCGACCTTCTCGAACAGGCCGATCGGCGGGAAGCGGCTGGGGATGATGCGGTAGCAGGGCGTCCAGCTCGTCGCCGCCACCGGAATGTCGAGCGGCATGGGCTTAGCCGCGCTGCCCGTCGATATATTGCCGCACGACATAAAGGTCCGAGACATTGCCGGACACCATCCGGTCGAGGGCGGACTTGCCAGCGAAGCTCTTCGCCTTGTTCGGCTTGCGGACCCATTCGTCCGCGGTCTGCGGCACGAGGATCTGCAAGCCCTTGTAGATGCCCATGACATAGGAAATCCGCTCGAGCGCATCCTTCGAAAGCGCCGCGACCTCGCCGCGTTTCCAATTATGCAGCGTCGAACGGCTGTCGAGCCCCAGGACCGCCATCTGCTCGCTTTCGCTGAGCTTCCACGCCTCGGCGATGTTGAAAAAGGTGCGCAGCGCCGGGCCGGTAAGATCCTTCCGGTCGATCGTCTTTGCCAATGCCGTTGCCATGTCGGGCTCCTTCATGGTCCATATGTTCCTTTATTGAACAAAAGTCAATATTTCATCCGAAAAGATACACTGGCTCGCGCCCTTGACCGGGGCCACCATCCTCCGGGCGAACAGGTTGGTCTTCGCCCCATCCCGGCAGAGCCCGCGCCTCCGGCCTTCGCTGGAGGGCGACTGCGGCAGCGCGCGCGGGCCTCGCAATGGCCTGGCGTGCGGCTATTTTCCGCCGGGGCTCTGCCCCTTTGCATCGCGAGGCAAAATAGCCTTCGCCCGCCATCCTTCGCTGCGCTTCGGCCGCCCGGGCTCCGCCCGTGCGGTGCGGACCCGCACCCGCCGCCGCGGAGGCGTCGCCGCGAAGGCCGCGAGAGGCGCGGCCACCAGATGCGAGAGACGCCATGACCGACCTGTCCGACCTTCCCGAACGCGGCGAGCCGCATGAACCCGGCGCCAGCGCTTATCTTCTTCAGGAAATGCAGCTTTACGGTCACCGTCCCTATGAGGACGAGCCCGATGGCAGGCCGCTTCCCGACGACCGCCTCGCCGGCGGCGCCGTAGCCGACATCTTCGACGCGATGGCCGGCTGCCTCGTCGACACGCGCATCGAGCCGGATCTTGAAGACCTGCTCTGGAACATCGTCAATATCTTTCACCGTGCCGGCGAGCGGATCGAACGCGATCTCGATCGCAACGAGCAAGCGCAGCGCGAGCAGCAGCGCGAGCAGGACGGCAGCGAAATCCGCTCGGTCGAACTCGAGCGCAAGATCGCCGAAGGCATCACGCTGATCGAGCGCCGCGACACCATGGAGTTCTTCCGCGAATGCGCCGCCGAGCAGTTCCGCCTTCATGTCCGCAAAGCCTGGATGCCGCGCACCGGATCGCGCGCGCAGCATAAGACGCTGACTGCGTCGATGATCGACAGCCGCGATTTCCTCGACAAGCGGCTCCGCGAAAAGGCCGCGGCGCTGATCCCCGAAGGCACGCGCGTCGCCTTCAGCGGCGGTCCCGCCTGCAATGATCATCAGCATATCTGGGCCGCGCTCGATCGTATCCATGCCCGCCACCCCGACATGGTGCTGATGCATGGCGCAACGCCCACCGGGGCCGAGCGCGCCGCCGCCTGCTGGGCGGATACCCGCCGCGTGCCGCAGGTCGCTTTCCGGCCCGACTGGAACCGCCACAAGAAGGCGGCCCCGTTCAAGCGCAACGACCGGATGATCGACGCGATGCCCGCCGGGCTGGTCGTCTTCTCGGGCACCGGCATCCAGGACAATCTCGTCGACAAGGCGCGGGCGTTCGGCATCCCCGTCTGGGATTTTCGCGTGCCGCCCGCAAGTTGACGGCAAATTTGACTGCAACAGCGCTTGCCATCGGGCGAGCGGAATTACAGGGTGAGAATAGCCATGCGAACCGATCTCGATCATCTACCGCCGAACAAGCAGCGCGAGCTCGAGCGCGTGAAGGCGATCATCTTCGAAGAATTCGAGGATGCGATCGCGCTGGCGACGATGAGCTGGAAGAAGAAGGGCCGGATCGACAAGCTGATCCTCTACGGCAGCTATGCCCGCGGCGGCTGGGTCGACGAGCCGCATACCGCCAAGGGCTATCGGTCGGATTTCGACCTCCTCATCATCGTCAACGACAAGCGCCTGACCGAGCGGGTCGATTTCTGGCTGAAGCTCGAGGACCGGCTCATCCGCGAGCTTGCGATCGACAAAACGCTGCACACGCCGGTGAACTTCATCGTTCATACGCTGCAGGAGGTGAATGACGGGCTCGCGCATGGGCGCTATTTCTTCATGGACGTCGCGAAGGACGGAATCGCGCTCTACGCATATGACGACAAGGAATTGCACAAGCCGAAGCCGAAGACGCCCGAGCAGGCGCTGGCGATGGCAAAGGAATATTTCGAAGAGTGGATTCCGGGCGCGGCGGAGTTTTTAGAAGGATACAGGTTTTACGTCGGCCGACGGAGTTACAAAAAAGCAGCGTTTTTGCTGCACCAAGCCACCGAGAGCCTCTATCATGGGGCTCTGCTAGTCTGCACTTTCTACACGCCGTACGTTCACAATCTTGGTTTCTTACGAACGCAGGCCGAGCGTATCGATATGCGGCTGGTGAACGTCTGGCCGCGCGAGACCCGCGCCGATCGTGCGCGCTTCGAGAAGCTCAAGGAAGCCTATGTTAAGGCGCGCTACTCGAAGCATTACCGCATCACCGAGGAGGAGCTTCTTTGGCTCGGCGGCTGCGTCGAGGAACTGGGGCGCGCAGTCCACGCGATTTGCTCGGAGCGCATCGCCGAGCTTGAGGAGCAGTGCCGCCCGGCGTGATCGCCGGGGCTAGTCAGGGGTGCTTTCCGCCTTTCGCAGCGCGTCGGCGATCATAGCGGCGAGCGATTCCTCGGCCTGAATGCGGGCGACATGATCTTTCGATTCCAGGGCGCGGCGGACCCATTGCGGAGCCCGTTCGACGGCGCGCAGGACGATGCTGGTCAGTTCATCGGTCATCCCGGCGCTATATCGAAGCGCGCCCGACACGCAATCGCCAACGGTTAGGTGCGGCGATCGTGTCCTGTCTTAATCCTTGCCTACGAACCGCTTGAAGCGCTCGCGGCCTTCGACCGTCTGCACCGCGACGTCCGCGTTCGTGCATTCGTCGCCGCGCGTCGAGCCGGCCCGGCAGTCGGCGACCACCTTTCGCGCCTCGTCGATATTCGCCTCGAAATACTGGGTGCTGCGCGGCTCGCTTTGACCGCAGGCGGACAGGATCAACCCGAGTGACAGGATAGCGGAATGTCGCAAATTCATTCTCCAGCCAGAAAATGGGAAGGAGAATATACCCGCCAAGACCTTGGGCGAAAGGCGAACTGGAACCAGATCTGGTTCTATTTCCCCAGGTCGATCAGTCTCTTGGCCCGCCCTTCCTATGCCGCCTGCGCTTCATAGCCGGCTTCGCGGATCGCCGCGATGAGCGATGCGCTATCCGTGCTGGTCTCGACGCTGACCCGCCTTTCGGGAATGTCGGCTTCGACCTTGGCTGCGGTATCGATGCCCTGGATCGCCTTGGTGATCGAGCGCGCGCAGCCGCCGCAGGTCATCCCGGGGATATTGAAACGGATCGTCATAGTATCTCCAAACTTCGATTGAAGTCCGAAGATGGGGCTTGCCATCGTAGCAAGGTCAAGTCCCGGCGCGCCCTTTTTTCTCCCCTTGACCTTCCCATCGTTGGAAACTGCACAATCCGGTCAAATGAGCAAATCCGGAGAAATTGTCATGTCCGATGTTATCGAATTGCCGCGGAAAAGCGGCCGCCCTGTTGCCGAGCCGGAACGGCTGAGTCTCGCCGTCGCGGGCATGACCTGTGCCTCATGTGTCGGCCATGTCGAAAAGGCGATCGGCAAGCTGCCGGGCGTAACCGGGGTCGCCGTCAATCTGGCGACCAACCGCGCCGACGTGACATTCGCAGGGGCGTCCGATCCCGGCGCCGTCGTGCAAGCGGTCGAGCGCGCCGGTTACGAGGTGCCCGAGGCCGATGTGGAAATCGGCGTCGCGGGGATGACCTGCGCCTCGTGCGTGGGGCATGTCGAAAAGGCACTGTCCAAAGTGCCGGGCGTCAGCAGCGCCACCGTCAATCTGGCGACCGAAAAGGCCAGCATCCGCTATCGCGCCAGCATCGCGTCGCTGGAAGATCTGGAGGCCGCGATCAGCGCCGCCGGTTATGAACCGCGCCGGGTCGAGGGCGACAGCGCATCGCCCGATCAGGAAGCTTCGGCGCGCGAGCAGGAACTGGATAGCCTGCGCCGTTCGCTGTTTCTCGCGGCGGTGTTGGCACTGCCGGTGTTCATCCTCGAGATGGGCTCGCACCTCATTCCCGCTGTCCATGATTTCGTCATGGGTACGATCGGGATGCAGACGAGCTGGCTGATCCAGTTCGTCCTCACCACACTGGTGCTCTTCGGGCCCGGGCTGCGCTTTTTCCAGAAGGGTATCCCGGCGATCCTGCGCGGCAACCCCGATATGAACTCGCTCGTCACCTTGGGGACGAGCGCCGCCTGGGGCTATTCGCTCGTCGCGACCTTTGCTCCCGGCGTCCTGCCGTCCGGCACCGCCAACATCTATTATGAAGCGGCGGCGGTGATCGTCGCGCTGATCCTGCTTGGCCGCTATCTCGAGGCCAAGGCGAAGGGACGGACGTCGGAGGCGATCAAGCGGCTGGTCGGGCTTCAGGCGAAGACCGCGCGCGTCGTGCGCGATGGTGCCGCGCTCGAAGTCGCGCTCGCCGATGTCCGGACCGGCGATATCGTCCAGGTCCGTCCGGGCGAACGCGTGCCGGTCGATGGCGAGGTTGTCGAGGGGAGCTCCTGGGTCGACGAGTCGATGATCACCGGTGAGCCGGTTCCAGTCGCCAAGTCTGCGGGCGCGGGCGTCGTCGGCGGCACGATCAACAAGACCGGCGCTTTCACCTTCCGTGCGACCAAAGTCGGCGGGGATACGGTGCTGGCGCAGATCATTCGCATGGTCGAGCAGGCGCAGGGATCGAAGCTGCCGATCCAGGCAATGGTCGACAAGGTCACCGCCTGGTTCGTCCCCGCGGTGATGGGGATCGCGGGACTGACCTTCCTCGTCTGGCTCATCTTCGGCCCCGATCCGGCGCTGACCTTCGCCTTGGTGAATGCGGTCGCGGTGCTGATTATCGCCTGCCCATGCGCGATGGGGCTCGCGACCCCGACCTCGATCATGGTCGGCACCGGCCGCGCCGCCGAACTGGGGGTGTTGTTCCGCAAGGGCGAGGCGCTCCAGACGCTGCGCGACGTGACGGTCATCGCGCTCGACAAGACCGGCACGCTGACCAAAGGTCACCCCGAACTGACCGACCTTGAGCCGGCCGCGGGCTTCGGGCGCGATGAAGTGCTGGCGCTGGTCGCCAGCGTCGAAAGCCAGTCCGAGCATCCGATCGCCGAAGCCATCGTGGCGGCCGCGAACGCGCGGGGGCTTGACGTTCCATCGCCTGCGGCGTTCGAAGCCATCCCCGGTTACGGCGTATCGGCAAAGGTCGGCGGCCGTGAGGTCCAGGTCGGTGCCGACCGCTTCATGATCAGGTTGGGGCACGATGTCTCAGCCTTTGCCGCCAAGGCCAGTGAACTCGGGGCGATGGGCCGGTCGCCGCTCTATGCCGCGATCGACGGCAAGCTCGCGGCGGTGATCGCGGTCGCCGATCCGGTCAAGGACACGACGCCCGAGGCGATCCGGGCACTCCACGCCCTCGGGCTCAAGGTAGCGATGATCACCGGCGACAATCAGGCGACGGCCGATGCCGTCGCGCGCACGCTGGGGATCGACGAAGTCGTCGGCGAAGTGCTTCCCGACGGCAAGGTCGATGCGATGAACCGGCTGCGTGCTGGCGGCCGCAAGGTTGCGTTCGTCGGCGACGGCATCAACGACGCCCCCGCGCTTGCCGAGGCCGATGTCGGCTTGGCGATCGGCACCGGCACCGATGTCGCGATCGAATCCGCTGACGTCGTGTTGATGTCGGGTGACCTGCGCGGGGTGGTTAA
Source organism: Sphingopyxis sp. 113P3 (assembly GCF_001278035.1). Classification (NCBI taxonomy): domain Bacteria; kingdom Pseudomonadati; phylum Pseudomonadota; class Alphaproteobacteria; order Sphingomonadales; family Sphingopyxidaceae; genus Sphingopyxis; species Sphingopyxis sp. 113P3. Next base: position 4,143,564 of record NZ_CP009452.1, on the reverse strand, counting down.
CGCGATTGCGCTGTCGAAGGCGACGATCCGCAACATCCAGCAGAATCTCTTCTGGGCATTCGGCTATAATGCGGCGCTGATTCCCGTCGCCGCGGGGGCGCTCTATCCGCTGAACGATACGTTGCTGTCGCCGGTGTTCGCCGCCGGCGCGATGGCGCTGTCGAGCGTCTTCGTGCTAAGCAACGCACTCAGGTTGAAGACCTTCCGGCCGGTGATCGCCGCCGACAAGGGAAAAGAAGGAGAGGCGGCATGAACATCGGCCGCGCCGCGAAAATATCGGGCGTCTCTCCAAAGATGATCCGCTATTACGAACAGACGGGTCTCATCCCCAAGGCTGCGCGTCAGGACTCGGGTTACCGCGACTATGACGACGCCGACGTGCACCGCCTGCGCTTCATTCGGCGCGCGCGCGATCTCGGCTTTACCGTGGAGCAAATCGGCGAGCTGCTGGGTCTCTGGTCCGACCGAAGCCGCGCCAGCGCCGACGTCAAGGCTTTCGCGCTCGAACATATCGAGCGGCTCAAGGAAAAAATGGCCGAGATCGAAGCCATGGTGCGGACGCTTGAGACGCTGGCCAATCATTGCCACGGTGACGACAGGCCCGATTGCCCGATCATCGAGGGGCTGGCGGAAGAGGGGGATGCGATGCCGCGCCTCCAACCGCGCGAACCCCGGCGCTTCGGCAGGTCCGGCGGACAATCCGCCCGGCGCCATGCCGCGGGTTCGTCGAACCGCACGCACTAGCCCTGGCCTCGGGATCATTTGGCCCTTCCGTATGCGGAGGAGCTTTTCCTGATTCTTCGCGGGACATAGCCTTGGCCAACGCGGTCGCCGCACGCCGGATTACTGTTGCAGCAGAGCTCCGCCTACCAACAGGCGCGGTGTCTTCTACGGGTTCATGCGCATTCGACGCCGACGAAGAAAATCTCTTGACCCTCCAACGATGGAAAACCGCACCCCCGAAATATGAGCTCGCCATCCATCCGGATCGGCGAGCACGGATTCGGAGGTTGAGATGCGAAAATCGAGGGTCGCCGCGGCGCTGGGCGCGATATTGGCGACGGGGCTCGTGGTGCTTTGGGTGCGCGGGCCGGAAGGCGGCGAGCAGGCCGCTGCGCCGGGGCCGCCGATGGTTCTGGCGGCATCAGTCGTCGTGCAGGACCATGTGCCGCGCTCCACCTATAACGGACGCCTGACTGCGGTCGAGACGGTCGAACTCAAACCGCGCGTCTCGGGCTATATTGCCGACGTCAGCGTTCCCGAGGGGCAGATTGTCCGGCGCGGGCAGATTCTTTTTCGCCTCGATAATGCGCCCTTCGCGGCGCGGCACGCCGCAGCCCGCGCGGCGACGCGTGAAGCCGAGGCGCGGCTGGGACTCGCGCAGGCCGAGGATGTGCGCGCCCGACGGCTCGTCGCCGAAGGTGTCGCCGGGCGCGAGCGTTCGGACGTGACGACCGCGACCTTGCGTGAACGTGAAGCGCAGGTTGCGTCGGCGCGTGCGGCCGAACGGCTCGCGGCGCTCGACCTTCGCTATGCCGGCGTCGAAGCGCCCATCGCGGGCCGGGTCGGCCAGATTCTCGTCACCCGCGGCAATCTGGTTGCCGGCGGCGAGACGGCGACGCCGCTCACCACCATCGTCTCGGTCGATCCGCTCCACGTCGAATTCGACGTCGACGAGGCGACCTATCTTCGCTCGCTCGCCGACCGCCGCGGTCAGGGCGCCGAGGCCAAGGTCGGCGTCCGCCTCGAAGACGGCAGCACCCGAATGGCGCGGCTGGACTTCATCGGCAACCGTCTCGACCGTGCGACGGGGACGATCCGCGCGCGCGCGGTCCTGCCCAATCCGGGTGGCCGTCTGGCGCCCGGCCTGTTCGCCGAAGTCGATGTCGCGACCGACAAGGCCCGGTCCGCGATCCTCGTCAGCGACATCGCGATCGGTGTCGAACAGGGGCGGCGCTTTGTCCTCGTGCTGGGCGCAAAGAATATGACCGAATATCGGCCCGTGACGCTCGGCCCCATCGTCGATGGCCTGCGCGTCGTCGAGACGGGCTTGCGGCCCGGCGACCGCGTCGTCGTCAAGGGGCTGGCTGGCCCCGGCATGGCGGTCAAACCCAGGATCGTCTCGATGCCGCGCGGCAATGGCATGCAGAAAACCAGCGTCCAGCGGGAGCCGGCACGATGAACTTCCCCCGCTTCTTCATCGACCGGCCGATCTTCGCGATCGTGCTGTCGGTGCTCCTGCTGATTGCCGGGCTGCTCGCGCTCCTCCGGCTACCGCTCAGCGAATATCCGGCGGTCGCGCCGCCGACGGTGACCGTTGCCGCGGCCTATCCGGGCGCCTCGCCCGAGGTTATCGCCGAAACCGTCGCCAGTCCGATCGAACAGGCGGTCAACGGCGTCGAGGGCATGCTCTATATGTCGAGCCAGGCCGCCACCGACGGCCGGATGACGCTCACGGTCACCTTCGCGCAAGGGATCGATCCCGACATCGCGCAGGTTCAGGTCCAGAACCGCGTATCGCGCGCACTGCCACGACTGCCCGAGACGGTGCAGCGGCTCGGCGTCACCACACAGAAGGTTGCACCCGACGCGCTGATGGTGGTGCATCTTCTGTCGCCATCGAAGCGCTATGACCCGCTCTTCATCTCCAACTATGCGCTGCTTCAGGTCCGCGACGAAATCGCGCGCATCCCCGGCATCGCCGACGTGGTCGTGTGGGGTGCCGGTGAATATTCGATGCGCGTCTGGCTCGACCCGGCGCGGATCGCTTCGCGCGGGTTGACCGCGAGCGATATCGTCGCCGCGATCCGCGCGCAGAATGTCGAAGTCGCCGCGGGCAGCGTCGGGCGGCAGCCGAACCCCGCCGCCGCGCAACAGGTCGCGCTCGACGTGAAGGGCCGCCTTGCGACCGAGGAAGAATTTGCTGCGATTGTCGTCAAGACTGGTGCCGACGGCCAGCTCACCCGGCTCGGTGAGGTCGCCCGGATCGAAATGGGCGCCAATGATTATGCGCTGCGTTCGCTGCTCGACGGCGAACCCGCGATCGCGCTGCAGATATTGCAAAGCCCCGGCGCCAACGCGCTCGACACCGCGGCCGAGGTCCGGGCGACGATGGACCGCCTCTCGGGCGAGTTTCCCGACGGGCTGGTTCATCGCATCGCTTATGATCCGACGATCTTTGTCAAGGCTTCGATCGAAAGCGTGATCGTCACGCTGATCGAGGCGACCCTGCTCGTCGTCCTCGTTGTGATCCTCTTCCTCCAGACCTGGCGCGCGTCGATCATTCCGCTTGTCGCGGTGCCCGTCTCGTTGGTCGGGACATTGGCGGTCATGTATGTGTTCGGTTTTCGCTGAACACGCTATCGCTGTTCGGGCTGGTGCTCTCGATCGGCATCGTCGTCGATGACGCGATTGTCGTTGTCGAGAATGTCGAGCGTCATATCGGGCTTGGCGAATCTCCGCGCGAGGCCGCGCGTAAAGCGATGGCGGAGGTCACCGGCCCGATCATCGCGATCACCTCGGTTCTCGCCGCGGTCTTCATTCCCACAGCCTTTCTGGGCGGGTTGCAGGGCGAATTTTATCGCCAGTTCGCGCTCACCGTCGCGATCTCGACCATCTTGTCGGCGGTGAACTCGCTGACGCTGTCGCCCGCACTCGCCGCGATACTGCTCAAGCGTCATGATGCGCCGCGCGACAGCCTCCAACGTGCGATCGACAAAGGCTTTGGTTGGCTGTTCCGGCCGTTCAATCGCGCCTTCGATCGCGGCTCGCTCGCCTATGTCGGTGGCGTGCAGCGCGTCATCCGGCGGGGTGCGGTCGCGGGACTGACCTATGCCGGGTTGCTCGGCCTGACCTGGTTCGCCTTTGACAAGCTGCCCGCCGGTTTCGTGCCCGCGCAGGACAAATATTATCTCGTCGGCATCGTGCAGTTGCCGAACGGCGCGTCGCTCGATCGTACCCAGGCGGTGGCCGAACAGGTCTCGAAGATCGCACTGGCCGAGTCCGGCGTCGAAAGCGTCGTCGCTTTTCCGGGCCTGTCGATCAACGGCTTCGTCAACGTGCCCAACGCCGCCGTCATGTTCGTGATGCTCGATCCTTTTTCCGAGCGCACGTCGCCGGACATGGCGGCCGGCGCAATCGCCGGGCGGCTGCAGGGCAAATATGCGGCAGTCCCCGACGGCTTCGTCGGCATATTCCCGCCGCCGCCGGTTCCCGGCCTCGGCGCCACCGGCGGGTTCAAGATGCAGATCGAGGATCGTTCCGGCGCGGGCTACGAGGCGCTAGCGGCAGCCAACGCCAAGGTGATGGCTGCCGCCGCCAAGGAACCCGCGCTCGCCGGGCTGATGACCAGCTATAATGTTGCCTCGCCCGAACTTTCGGTCGATGTCGACCGGACCAAGGCCGCGGCCCAAGGCGTCGCGATGACCGATGTGTTCGAGACGATGCAGGTCTATCTCGGCTCGCTCTACGTCAACGACTTCAACCGCTTCGGCCGAACCTATCAGGTCTATGCACAGGCCGAAGCCGACGCGCGGGCCCAGCCCGATGCAGTCGGGCGGCTTCAGCTCCGCAACGCGCAGGGCGATATGGTCCCGCTCGCGACGCTGGTCTCCACCTCTCCGGGCGCCGGACCGGACCGCATCATCCACTATAACGGCTTTCCATCGGCCGATATTAGCGGCGGCCCCGCGCCGGGCTTCAGCTCGGGGCAGGCGGTTGCAGCAATGGAACGGATCGCGCGCGCCGAACTGCCAGAGGGCATGACATTCGAGTGGACCGACCTCACTTATCAGGAAAAGACCGCGGGCAACGCCGCCCTCTACGTCTTCCCGATCGCGGTGCTGCTCGCCTTCCTGATCCTCGCGGCGCAATATAACAGCTGGACGCTGCCGCTTGCGGTCCTGCTCATCGTGCCCATGTGTCTGCTCAGCGCGCTTGTCGGGGTCTGGCTGACCGGCGGCGACATCAACATCTTCACGCAGATCGCCTTTGTGGTGCTGGTGGGGCTGGCCGCGAAAAATGCGATCCTGATCGTCGAGTTTGCGCGCGCGCAGGAACATGAAGGTCTCGATCCGCTCGCCGCGGCGCTCGAGGCCTGCCGATTGAGGCTGCGTCCGATCCTGATGACGTCGATCGCCTTCATTGTCGGCGCGGTTCCGCTGGCGATCGCCACGGGGGCGGGCGCTGAAATGCGGCAGGCCATGGGCATTGCGGTGTTCGCCGGCATGCTCGGGGTGACACTCTTCGGCCTCTTCCTGACTCCGCTCTTCTACGTCGTGATCCGCAAGGTCGTTCTCCGGCGCGCGGCGCGGCGCTCTTCAAACCCGGACACCAAGCCGCAGGAATTGACCCCATGACATTGATCGCCAAACTTTCGCCCGCCGTTCTTCTTGGCCTTGCCGGGTGCGCCACCGCTGGCTCCAATTATGTTCCGCCGTCGATCGAGGCACCCGGCGCCTATGCCGCACAGCCGGTGGGCATAGGCGGCACGTCTGCCGAGGCCGCCTGGTGGCACCAGTTTGGCGATCCGGCGCTCGATAGTTTGATCGCCGAGGCGCTCGCCGCGAACCTCGACGCGCGGCTCGCCGTCGCGCGGCTCGACGAGGCGCGCGCACTCGCCGGCGTATCGCGTGCGGGACGGCTTCCCGGCGGCGGTGTCGATGCCTCCTATCAGCGTCGCCGTCTGGCCGATGCTGAGCGTCCGGGCGGTCAGCCGCGTGAAGGGGATGCATTGCGCCTCGGGGCAGAAGCTAGCTGGGAGGTCGACCTGTTCGGTCGTGTCCGCCGCGGGGTCGAAGCCGCCGAGGCCGAGGTCGGCGGCGCCGAAGCGCTGCTACGCGCCGCCCGCGCAGCGGTCACCGCCGATGTCGCCGGCCATTATTTCGAATTGCGCGGAAGCGAGGCCGCGCTTGCCATCGCGCACCGCCAGATCGAAACCCAGCGACGCTCGCTCGACGTCACGCGCAAGCTGGAACGCGCTGGCGCTGGCGCACGCTTTGACGTCGTTCGCGCAGAGGCCGCGCTGTCCGCGGTCGAGGCGACGCTGCCCGGGATCGAACAACGCATCGGCACTGCGCGCCACGCCCTTGCCGTGCTACTCGGCCAGACGCCGCAAAACTTTGTCGGTCCCGCCGTTGCAACAACCAGCCTGCCGCATATTGCGCAGATCGGCGTCGGTGCCCCCGCCGATCTGTTGCGGCGGCGGCCGGATATCGCCGCCGCCGAGCGCACACTCGCCGCCGCCACCGCACGGCGTGGCGTCGCCGAGGCCGACCTGTTTCCGACGGTACGCCTGTCCGGCTTCATTGGGCTCCTCGCTGGCGGGTTTGAATCGCTGTTCACGGGCGGTGCGGTCGCTTTTGCTGGCGGCCCCAGCCTCGATTGGGGTGTGTTCGACATGCCGCGTCTGCGCGCGCAAGTCCGCGTCGCCGATGCTCGCACCGATGCGGCGCTGATCGATTACCACCGGACCGTCCTGATCGCCCTTCGCGATGTCGAGGACGCGCTGACGGCCTATGGTGCAATCCGGACCGGTCTTGCGATGCGCGACCAGCAGGTCGGCGCCAGCCGCGAGGCGGCGCGGATGGCGGCGGTTCGCTTTCGCGAGGGTGAAGGCCAATATCTGGACGTTCTCGATGCCGAACGCAGCCTCTACGAAGCCGAAGCCACGCTCGTCGCGGCGCGCACAGACCATCTCCTGTCTGTGGTCGAAATCCACCGCGCTCTCGGCGGGGGCTGGGAGGTTTGTGAAGGGGTGGGCAGTCCAAATTGTACCGGAGGGCGTACATTCGGCCATTAAATATTATAATAGGTAAATATTATAATAGGAATGCGGCCGGTTTGCACCTGATCCAGCTCGTAGCAAGCCGCGAAGTCGCTGCCCAAAACCTGCCGTTCGAGCATTTCGAAGCCCCGTCAGCAACGCGCCCGTTTTTAGTCGAACGCCCGGTAGGATCCCGGCGCACACCAGCGAACTTGCCCGGCGGTTACGAAGAAGTGGCTCGCACACCCAGTCGTTCGCCACACCGACGGGCGAAGCGACACGCGTCCTTTTCCGTCAGTCTCCAGCGTCCAACGCGGAAAGCGCTTGCCGAGAAAACGAAGGTGCAGCGTTTCGCCGCAGCCGCAAGGGCAGGCGAGGTAACCGAAGGCCGGACCATCGGCGCCGCGGCGGACATAGAGGATGTTGCGCGCGAGCCGGGACGGCACGTCGCCGACCTCCCGTTTCACGATCGCGGGGCGGCGCCAGCCGCCGATCTTCCAGCGGACCGCGCCGAATGCTGCGAGGAGCCGGCAGAGCAGTTTGCGTCCGGGTATCACGACGGGCGGCCGAGGCGGGGCAGCAGCAGCGGCGGGTTGGTCGTTCCCCGCCCGACGTGGCTGGCGAGATTGGCGTCGGGTTCGCCGTCGGGGCGCAGGATGATGCGGCCGTGCGACATCGAGATGCGCTGGATGGCGAAATCGCCGTTCGGACGAGTGCGGAACGGATGGAGGCGGGCGAGCAGCTCGTTCACGGCCATAGATGCGACCATGGTGTTGATGCTGATCACCGCGGGGCGATCGACGACGATGCCGCGCACATAGCCGCGGCGGACCTGATCCTCGTAGAAATCGGGATCGGTGCGGCGCAGCACATCGGCGTGCAGTTCGGCCTCCGAATAGACGCCGCGCGAGCGCAGGCTCGAGCCGCCCGGCTGAATATAGTGCACAACCCCCGACACCGCGTTCACCCCGCCGCTGCCATCGGCATCGATGCGCACGCCGAGATCGAAATAGGGCAGCGTATAGAAGGTCGCGATGCGGTTCAGCGTGTCGCGGCCCTCGATCGAATCCATGCAGCCGAACAGGACATCGCACGTCGCGAGGCGGGCGATCGCCTCGGGGCTGTCGGCGAATCCTTCGACGATTTCCACTTTCGTGCCGAGGCCGATGCGGTCGATATGGTTCTTCATCATCCGCGCCTTGTTGACCTCGGCGGCCGCGTGACGGCGGGTCGCGCCGTAGATGCGGTTGAGATTCTTGGCCTCGACATGGTCGGGCTCGATCAGCACGACCCGGCGGACGCCGAGACGGACGAGCATCTCGACCGTCGGGCTGCCGCTGCCGGACACGCCGACGACCCCGACGCTCAGCGAGCCGAGGCTTTCGGTCGTGTGATCGCCGAACATCTGCCGGTGACGAACGTCGAAGTCGGCGCGCGTCAGGCTCGGGCGGCCCGGCCAGATGAGGATATCGTCGCCGACGACCGACACGCGGTCGAGCATGCCGCGCGGTCCGCCGATGCCGACGCGGCGGCCGAAGATTGACCCATCGGGCAGCATGATCGCGCTCACATGTTCGCCGACAACCTTGAGGCCCACGGCGTTGAAGAGGTCGAGGTCCGAGGCATCGTCCTGCGAGGAGAACTGCCGGTAACCGCCCTGATGCGAGTGGATCTTGAGGATCGCCAGATTGTTTGCTCGCGCCTCGGCGAGCAGCGCCTTGAGGCGGCACGTCGGCCAGGTGATGCGGTCCGGCGCCCGCAGGCATTCGTCCGACGGGATTTCAACAATCCGGTGAACGACGAAGACGCTGCGGCCCTCGATCATGGAGCGGCCGCACAGACCGACGGCGATCGCTTCGAGGCCGGTGCCGTCGAAGAGGTGGCTTGCGAGCGTCGCGTGCTGCGACTGGTTCAGGCGCAAGATGTGCATGACCCTTATCCTTCCTAACGCTTCTTGAATTCGTTCTTCAGCCAGGCGCGAACGCGGCGGAGGTGGGTGCAGAGCGAGTCGACCCCCTGCCGCCACGGGTAGTGACGCGACCATTGCTGGAACGAGCGGTTGTCGATCGAAAGCGCGCTGAGGTTGTTGATGACCTTGCCGTCGGCGCGGCTCAGCGGCGGGCTGAAATAGACCATGTCGATCATGCCGGCGGGATAAGCATCGAGACGGATCGCGACGTCCGCCTGCGCGACGTTATAGCCTTCGGGGATGGGGTGCTGCCGGAGGAGCAGCCACCGCGCCCCGCCCTGGGCGATGGTTTCCCAAGGACATCCGAGTGTTTCGAGCACCCGGATGTCGTCAGGACCGAGGTTGAACTCCCGGCGCATTGCGATCAGCCCTCGGTCTCGTCGAGCGGGAAGGTCTCGAAGACCTCGATGCCGCACTCGCCGAGGTCGACCTTTTCGTCGACGCCGATCGAGACATAGTGGCCGCCGTGGAGACGCTTCTCGAGTTCGTACTTCTCGATCGGCGTCTTGCCGCCCGCGACGAGGATTTCGCGGCCGGTGACGAAGCGGCGATCGAACACGTGGTAGATGTGGTCGATCTTCACCTTGTAGCGGTGCGCGTGCGGCGGCGGCTGGTTGGCGCGGCCGCATTCCTCGACATCGACGATATCGACGATGACGATGTCGTGACCCTTCTCGTGCTTGATCTCGACGTCGACATCCGCGCCGGTGCGGTTGTTGATGATCACGATCTCGGGATCGTCGTCCTTGCGATCGCGGGGGTGGTTGTGGGTATCCATAAACAGATCCTTCTACTCAGCCGGCCAACAGCGGCGGCTGTGGTGCTAAATTGGCGAAGCAGTGCTAAGTTGTCAAGGGGGCTAAGATGTGCTTGACAAATTTAGCACCTGCGCCTAGTTTCTTGGTCCCCAAAAACTAGGATGGGTGATTTATGACCGATGAAAGGACAATCGATGAGGAGGGAACTGATCTCGGGGGGTTTCTGAAGAAAGTGCGCCAATCGCGCGGCCTCTCGCTCCGGGAAGTCGAGCGCTTGACGGACGGCACCGTCTCGAACGGCTATCTCAGCCAGTTGGAGAATGGGAATATCGACAAGCCGTCGGCGATGATGCTGCACCGGCTTTCGAATGCCTATAAGCTCGATTATCACGAAATCATGAAGCGGGCAGGGTTCCTGACCGAGGCGGAAGAACCGCTCAACAGAATGGCCACGTCCGTACTGGGTGAATTGACCTCCGACGAGGAAGACCAGCTTCTGGCTTTCCTCGGCTTTCTGCGACGTCAGAAGAAATAATGCTGGCAGACGACTGTAGCGTTTCGCACGAACAGCTCGTCGCCATCCGGGCCGCCGCCGACCGCGCCTTGCGGGACGGCGGCGCTCTCGGCATCTTTCCCACGCCCGTCGACGACATCATGGCCGCAGCCCGGATCGAAATGGTCCCGCTGGCGATCGACGAGGGCTATCTCGCGAAACTTCGCCGCAAGGCGGAAAATGCCGGCAAGGCGCTGCTCACTGCGCTGTCGAAAGCATGGGGTGTTTTCGACCCACGGTCGCGAATCGCCTTTATCGACCCCGAAACGCCGGACGCCAAGCTTCCCTTCCTGAAACTCCACGAGGGCGGCCACGCCCTGCTCGAATGGCAGAGCATCTTCGGCCTGTTCGAAGATTGCCGGATGACGCTCGATCCGTTCATCAAGGCGCAGTTCGAACGCGAGGCCAATGTCTTCGCCTCCGAAGTCCTGTTCCAGATGGACATCTTCGCCGAGGAAGCAGGCGACCTGACGTTCGGCATGGCGGCGCCGCTGCAGCTTGCGAAGCGTTATGGCGCCTCGGTCTATGCCACGGCCCGGCGATATGTGATGGCGAGCGACCGCGTCTGCGCGGTCCTGATCTTCAATCCGCCGATCGAGGAAGCCTTCGGGCAATCGGTCAGCAGCCTGCGTCGCGTCGTCGCGTCGCCGTCGTTCGAAGCGCGCTTTCCCGCGATGGCCTGGCCGCGGGAAATCCGCTCGCGGGAAGCCTTCGCCCGGCTGATCCCCGATCGCCGGATGACACGCCCGCGGACGGTGAGCTTTCTCGACGCCAATGGCGAACGTCAGGAATTCATCGCGGAATCCTTTCGAAGCCGCCACCAGACGCTCGTGCTTCTGCACTCCGTTGCCACGCTTCAGCGCCGGGTCTATCTCCCGGCCCAGCACAGCCTCTCGCTCTTCTAGGCCATGGCACAGATTCTCGGCTATCTTTCGGACGATGAGGCGAGCGCGTTCCAGCAATATGCCGCTGAACTTCGGCTCGATGTTACGGCGCTTGCCAATCTGTTGATTGTCCGGGAACTCAGACGCGAGCGGCTTGCCGCGCTTCGACCGCTCCACGACCGCGACCTTGGCGGCCAAGGAAAGAAGAAAATCGTCGCGCATCAGTCCGATCCCGAAACCAAGGCAGCGTTCAAGGCGCATGCGATCGCGCGTGATCTGAAACCAAGCCGCGCCGCGGCAATAATATTCCGCGCGGAACTTGCCGAACGCTGGCTAGCCGTCAGTATGGATCTAAGTCAATTTGACTCAGTTTGAGTCATTTACTATGCTGTAAGAACGGTCGTGCGAGATCAGAGCATGGTAGGCCGACCAACTGGAGAAAGGGGCTCCTCGGTCATGCAGCAAAGCCTTGTATCCTTTTCGAAATATAGTCTCTCCAATCTGGCCCTGCGATCGATCGTCGAGCTTGAGCGGATGAATGCCGGGCTGGACAGCAACCCCGACGTCTTCACCAACCTCGCGACCGCACTCCGACAGAATTCGGAGCCGAGCGCCTGCACCCTCCAGTTCCGCTTCGTCGAACCCGGCTATTATGAGTCGTTCGAGCGACTGTACCGCATGGCCTCGAGCGCACCCGACGGCGAAGTCGAGAATATCCAGGAATATATGAAGACGGTCAGCCAGCAGCTGAGCGCGGTCGCCCAAGGCCAAGTCGATGCAGCCGCATCGCTCCTGCCGGTCTGCATAGCGCTGCATCAAGAGCTGATCCAGGAACTGGCGGGAGAAGATGGCTTTGACATCCACGAGCGGTCTCCCCTCAGCGAAGACACTTCGGCTGGCATCCGCCCGTCGTAGACTGAGGGCCTTCATCGATCAGATCGCGGAGTTGGGTACATCCGATTTCGCCCATTTGGACGGCAAGGATGCCCTAACTTTCATCAAGGGATATTCGCTCGAGCTTCGCGAAGTGCTGGAGCGGTTGACGCCTGAAGCGAGCGAGGCTAGCGTCAACGAGGCATGTGCGCAAACCAGCCTCATGGTATCGCGATACACCGATATCCTCGGCTTCATTTTGCGCTCTACGAACGTGCGCAACGCGTTCGAGATGCACTTTCCGCTCAAGCGCCTCGTCGAAACGGCGGTCAGCCCTGACGCACGCTTGATCATGTCATCCGAATGGAAGTTCGTCCCCTTCACTTACCCTATGACCCTCGACTGGCTGCCCGGCTTCGCGCTCGTCGGTGGTCCGGCACCGGAATCGGACAATGTCCTGATCGTTCCTCTCGCTGGCCATGAGATCGGTCACTCGGCGTGGCGGAGCAAGCAGCTCAAGGACCAGCTCATGGCGGATCTAGTGGCTGCGATCGCCCAGACGCTCGACGATATGCCTGCCGAAACAAGTTTAGTTTCCAACGAGCTCGGCGTTGACGGCGTCGCGCTCGCGAAGCTGCGCGACGCGGTGCTGCGGTCAGCTATCAAGCAGCTCGAAGAAATCTTCTGCGACCTATTCGGCCTGTTCATTTTCGGCCGGTCCTTTCTCTACGCCTATGAATACTTTCTCGCACCGGGATGGGGCATGCGTTCCGCTTATTATCCGTCGAGTCTCGATCGGGTGCGCTATCTCATCGAGGCGGCGGAAAAGCTAGGGATCGCTCCGGAAGCCGATCTTTTCGAGGCTTGGGGGGACTCGATCCCGCTGAAGTTCGCCGACGGTGCGGTGATCAGGCTTGCCGATGCGGCGGTTGCAAAAATCTATCCGGCCCTGCGCGCGATCACGTTCAATATTCTGGCAGATCACGGCATCACTCCGCCGACGGCCGATGCAACCGATCGCGTGCTGGCATCGCTGCGACAGCATGTTCCGGATGGCGAGGGTGCAACCTTGCCTGAAATCGTGACCGCGGGCTGGCTCCTGCTGCGCGAGCGTGGCGGTCTGTCGCTCGATCAGGACATTGCCGAATACAAGATCCTGAACGAGCTGATGCTCAAGTCGGTCGAAGTGTCCGAATTCAAGCTGAGGGTCGAAGCCCATGCTTAGCGCTGCCGAGATCGTCGGGGCTCTTGAACATCAGACCAAAGAGGAGCGGCTGACCGTCGTGCCCTGGCCTGAGCGCGACGAGCTCCTTCGCAAGGGTGAAACCTCGATTGATTTGCGCCTCGGCCGGTGGTTTCGTTCGTTCAAGCAAACCCGCACGCCGTCAGTCTCACTCGTCGGCCGCATTCCGCGCGACTCTGACGAACCATCGGAAACGTCGCGAACCAAGCAACATTTTGTGCCCTTCGGGTCGAACTATGTTCTGCACCCCGGACGTTTCGTGCTGGGAGTGACGCTCGAATGGCTGCGCTTGCCTGCGAGCCTGTCGGGCTATGTCACCGGAAAATCCTCGCTGGGCCGCCACGGTCTGGTGATCGAAACGGCGGCTGGCATCCATCCGCAGTTTTCCGGTTGCCTGACCCTCGAGCTTGCCAATGTCGGCGAGGTCCCTTTGGAAATCTATCCCGGCATGCCGATCTGCCAGATATTCCTGCACCGCACTCAGGCGGGTGAAGAGCGCGAGCCTGACCGCTTCTCCGGCCGCAGGAAGCCGATGCTGTCCCCGCCGAAAGCGGATGAGACCTTCATGCGGCTCGTCGACTCCCGGCCCGACGGGGCCTAGGGTGGGCGAGTATGCGTTGGTGTGCGTTGGGTTCAATTCGTTAGTTAGCGTCCGCTATTCAAGCTTTACTCCGAGAATCAGACTGTCTCCAACCGTTGAGAGTTTCGGACGCCGCTAGGCGTCGGAAAGTCTTCGATGCCCGAACCGCGGTGGTCATGAGCTAAGCTATGGGGAAAGCTGTTTTGGTCTGATTGTGGGGAAGCCAGGTGCTGCCGAAAAGCGGACGTGCACGATAGCGGACCGTCTGGATATGGGTCGCAAAAGCGGACGTGGAAAAGCGGACGGGCCGATTTTGCGGTTCCGGCGTCTGCTTTTGGGCAGCGCCGGCGCGAGCGGATCCACTTCCAGGCGCGGGTCTGCCCTGGATCGTGTCTGCGCGAGGCCGTGCCGGATCACGGCGCAGGTGTCTCGGATGAGGCCGCCGGCTGGGGCGGCGCGCGAGGCTGATAGCGGCGCTCGAAGACCTCGATGATGATCATCGTACCGCCGCAGCACGGACAGGTCGGTCGGGGCTCTGCATCGTCGGTCGGTTCCTCGGTCGGCGAAGGTGCGACGTTGAGCAGGCGGCGGGCGCGTTCGAGATGATCCTTGCGGTGTGCGCTGGCGAGCAGGCCATAGTGACGGATGCGGTGGAACCCGCGCGGCAGGGCGTGGAGGAGGAAGCGGCGGATGAACTCGTCCGCGCCGAGGGTCATGACCTGCTGCCGTCCGGCACCGGCCTTGCGGTAGTCCTTGTAGCGGAAAGTGACCCCGGCCTCGTCGAACCGGAGGAGCCGGCTGTTCGAGATGGCGACCCGATGGGTGTAGCGCGCGAGGTAAGCGAGCACGGCCTCGGGCCCGGCGAACGGGGCCTTGGCATAAACGACCCAGCGCTTTTTGCGGACCGGCGAGAGGTGCCGCAGGAATGCGCGTCGTTCGGCGAGATGCGTAATGCTGCCAAAGAAGGCGAGCTTGCCGGCATCGTGCAGCGCGCGAAGGCGGGTCAGGAACAGCCGGCGGAACAGGGCGCCGAGCACGCGGACCGGCAGCAGGAAGGCCGGGCGTGCTGATATCCAGCGTGTCCCATCGCGCGAGATGCCGCCGCCCGGCACGATCATGTGGATGTGGGGATGATGGGTGAGCGCTGAGCCCCAGGTATGGAGGACGGCGGTGATGCCGATCCGGGCGCCGAGGTGCTTCGGGTCGGCGGCGATGGTCAGCATCGTATCGGCCGCCGCCTTGAACAGCAGGTCATAGACGAGCGCCTTGTTGTAATAGGCGATCGCGGCGACCTCGGCAGGCAGGGTGAACACGACATGGAAATAGCCGACCGGGAGCAGATCAGCCTCGCGGGCCTCGAGCCAGCTGCGCGCCGCGACGCCCTGGCACTTAGGGCAGTGGCGGTTGCGGCAGCTGTTATAGGCGATCCGCCAGTGCCCGCAGTCGGGACAGGCTTCGACGTGCCCGCCGAGCGCGGCGGTGCGGCAATGTTCGATCGCCGACATGATCTTGAGCTGGTGCAGGCTCAGATGCCCGGCATGGGCAGCGCGATAGGCAGGTCCAGCATCGCGGAAGATGTCGGCAACCTCGAGTGAGGCGCGCATCGGCCTCAGCCGTCGGGCGCCTCTTCGCTCGGCGATGCGAGCGCGAGCCTGTCGAGCGGGCTGACGATCGAGCGAACGGTCTTGGTGGCAACCTGCGTGTAGAAGGCGGTGGTGTTTAGCTTGGCGTGACCGAGCAGCGCCTGGATGACGCGGATATCGACGCCATCCTCGAGCAGGTGGGTGGCGAAGCTGTGGCGCAAGGTGTGCGGTCCGACGCGCTTGTCGATATCGGCGGCCTCCGCGGCTTCGACGACAACCCGGTAGAGCTGGCGGGTGCTGATCGGGACCGAGGCGCTCTGTCCGGGGAAGAGCCAGCCTTCGGGAAACAGCACGCCCTGCTGTCGTCCGGCGCGCCACCAGTCGCGCAGCAGCAGGAGCAGGCCTTCGGGCAGCATCGCGTTGCGGTACCGCTCGCCCTTGCCGCGCTCGATCCGCAGCAGCATCCGCTTGCTGTCGATATCGGTGACCTTCAGCGCCGATACCTCGGCGACGCGCAGCCCCGCGCCATAGGCGACCGACAGCGCAGCCTGATGCTTGAGGCAGCGCGTGGCATCGAGCAGCCGCTTCACCTCGGCCATGGTCAGAACGACCGGGATCTTGCGAACCTGCCTGGTGCGGATCAGCTTACGCGCGATATCGGGGCGATCGAGGGTATGCGTGAAGAAGAACCTCAGCGCGCCGACGATGCTGTTCATCGTTGGTGCGGGGACGCCCGCCTGTTGCTGCTCGATCTGGAACTGCCGGATATCCTCGGCGCTCGCGGTATGCGGCGAGCGCCCGAGCCAGGTCGCGAACCGCCCGACGTCGCGAAGATAGTTGCGTTGCGTCTCCTTCGAGAAGCGGCGCATGGTCATATCGTCGATCAGCCGCTGGCGCAGCGGGCTGATCGGGCCAATCTGGATAAGCTCGTTCATCGTTCGACTCCTCTGTTGAAGGAGCCGAAAGGGTCTGCCTGCGGCAGCCCGCGTTCAATCAGGCGTGACGCTCGCTGGGGCGCTTTACATCGAGGCTAACGCCAATCCGCGGAGCGGTTCGTGCACCGGCCGCAAGTGACGGCGCCGCTACGCTCCGCTCCGCTCGGCGGCGCGTTGGGTTGTCCCTCCATCGCGGCATCGATCATGGCGCGATAAATCCCGCCGATGTCATCGCCCATGCCCTCGGCCGCTCTACGGGTGCCAGCGCCGATCATAGCGGGGTCTGGTTCGCGCACCGCCATGATTGCAGCCCAAGCCTCGGGTAGATAATCCTGCCAAAGCGGCTTGCCGTCCATCGTCGCGTCGGGTGGGTTGGCATCCAGCTCGCAAAGCGCACGGGCGACTCGTTCCAGGCCAGTCTTCATTCCGGGACAATATCATAAAAGCTCGCTTTCGGGTGGCGTGGTTGCCGGGTTGGCTGCCCATGCCCAAATAGCTTTGGGCAGACATGAAAGAGGCAGAGCTTTGAAGATCGTGAATGGAGCAAGTTTGCAGCCCCGGTCGGGGGGCGCCCCGAAGAAGCTCGTCCTGCTGCTGCACGGCTTCGGGTCGAGCGGGACGGACATGATCTCGCTGGCGCCGCAGTGGCAAGAGGCTCTGCCCGACACCTTGTTTCTTGCCCCGCACGCGCCGCAGCGCTGCGGCACGATGGGGGCGGGCTATCAATGGTGGGGGCTTTCCGGCTTCGCGCCGTCCGTCCTCGCTGCGGGCGCCGCCTCGGCCGCACCGGCGATCGACGCCTTCATCGACCGCAAGCTCGCGCAATATGGCCTGAGCGAGGCCGACCTCGCCATCGTCGGCTTCAGCCAAGGGACGATGATGGCACTGCATGTCGCGCTGCGGCGACCGCGGGCGGTGGCTGCCGTCGTGGGCTATTCCGGCATGTTGGCAGGGACGCTCGGGTTGAGCCACGGAGAACTCCCAAAGCCGCCCGTTCTATTGGTGCATGGCACAGCCGATCCCGTGGTTCCGATCGCCGCGCTGCACATGTCGGAGAGCGAGCTCAAGCGTCTCGGCGTCGACGTCACGACGCACGTCTCCTACGGCGTGGCGCATACCGTCGATCCAGTCGGACTTCGCCTCGGCCGCGATTTCGTGGCGGAGGCCTTCGCTCGCTAGTCCGCTTTTCGCGGTCCGAGACTCAAACCGGGCCGTCTCAGTTCGGCCAACGCTACCTTTAGGGGGCGTCCGGATGAGGTAGTCTTCGATGAGCTTAATGCAGGCGACGCTTTCCAGCCGGGCTATAGCTCGCGTTCGGCCATGCGTCGGAAAGGTAACTCGGGAAAGCGGCGAGGGAGAACAAGGAGAGAACAGCGAGAGCCGCTGCGATTCCGGCGGCGACCTATTCGTCGGCGCCATTGCCGCATGGGGAACGAGCAGATTGGGGCCGTTGTCGCCATGATGATGGTGGCCGCCCGAGGCGGGGTCGCCCGGTTCCTCGTCGCCATCGGGCGCATCGTCATGATGAACGGCATGATGATCGACACTGTCATGAATGACATCGACGGAGACGTCGGCGGCGTCCTTATCATCGTGCGCCATCATGAAGGACGGCGCATGCTGAAGTTAATTCGCTGCCTTGGCAGGAATCGTGGCCGCATAGAGCGCCATGAGCAAAGCGCAGAGTGACAGGATAAAACGGTCCGGCAGAGAGGAACGCGGCTTCGGCATGCGTCCGCGTGTAACTGCGCGCCCCAGAGTTGACAAGCGAAGCGCCAGGGATCGCGCTTCCTTCGACTGTCCTGCCGACGACCTCATGCGCTTTGCCGGGGTTCATGCACCCCGATCGTGAGATGGGCGATCCCGCGGATATGGATCAGTTCGCGCCGCAGAGCGGCTGAATCGATCGCGCCCTCGACTTCAACGATCGACGCATAGGCCTCCGGCCCCACACGCCATACATGAAGGTCCGTCAGACAAACATCTCCGAATTTTCCCACCCGGTAGCGGATCGCCTTATCCATTCGCTCATTGGTTCGATCGAGCAGAACGGCGGCCGTGTCGCGCATCAAGGACCAGGACCAGCGAGCGATCACGACAGCGCCGACGATCCCCATCGCAGGGTCCATCCAATGGAGACCAAGATAGCGCCCTGCGAGAAGGGCCGCGATCGCGAGAACCGACGTCAGTGCGTCGGCAAGGACATGCATATAGGCCGAGCGGAGATTATTATCGTGGCCGTGACTGTGGTGATGATCGGGATGATGATCGCCCTCAGCGTGCGCATGTTCGTGATGATGGTGGTGGTGGTGATGATGATGATGATGATCGGAACCTCCCATCAGCAGCAGCGCGCTCACGATGTTGACCAGGAGGCCCAGTACCGCAACCAGCGCGGCATTGCCGAAATCGACGCGCACCGGGTCGATCAATCGGGTGACGGATTCGCTCGCGATACCGAGCGCGAAAATGCCGAGGATCAGCGCCGATGCGAAGCCGGTCAGGTCGCCAACCTTGCCGGTGCCGAAACTGAATTTGGGATTATTGCGGTGTTTTTTGGCATAGCTATAGGCGGCCGCCGCAAGGCCGAGAGCACCGGCATGGGTCGCCATGTGGAAGCCATCGGCGAGAAGGGCCATCGAGCCGGTGACGTAACCGGCAATGATTTCGGCGACCATCATCACGGCCGTAAGACCGACTACCCAGAGCGTTCGCTGGGCGTTTCGATCATGGGCTGCGCCCAAGAAGACGTGATCATGTGCCGGATATTCGGCGTTTGTCGAAGCGGTCATGCGGTCTCGCCTATTTGGAATATCGACGGATGACGGCAAGCAGGTCGTCAGCGCCCGCCGCGCGCTCGTCATCGGAAAGCCCTTGGGCCGCGACGTGCGCGGTCAGGTGCTGGGCGATGATTTCGTCCAGCAGCCCATTCACCGCGCCGCGAACAGCGGCGACGCGATGGAGAACCGTCGCGCATGGCGCGTCGGATACCAGCGCCTTCTCGACAGAGGTCACTTGTCCGGCAATGCGCCTGACCCTCGCGATAAGCTCGCTATTATCTTTCAGATGGCCCATAGCATAGCGGGGTAGGGTATAATTGCACCGAGGGCAAGATGTCAGCTTCGACGGGCTTAGGCGAAGGCCAGAGCCTAGCCGGATGTGGTATCGTTCGAGGTCAGGCTCCGGACTGGGCCTTATCGCCGCTGGAAATAGACACGCTCGGCCGCCATGTCGGCGATCGCATCGAAGCCCGCTTCGCGCCAAGCCCGTCGGTGGGGAGGCTCGGCCTGCTCGTTCATGCACCACCATTGCGGGTCGGCCGCAGCGCGCGGCAACAAGCCGCGGACGATGCTCTCGATCTGGGCAAAGCTCAGTTGGACACCAGGGGCGTCGTTGCGGACTTTCCACCTTCGCAAAAAGGTCCCAAGCGCATCATATTTGCCCATGGCGGCATCCCCAATCCCGGCAACAATGAGTCAGGACAAGCTCTGACCCCTTAAACGCGCCTGCCGCTTTCAAGGCGCTACCGACCTTGCAGCGGATCGTCGTGGCGGAAAGACAGGTGGCGCACGATGCCACAAGTGCCCTTGTCCAATAGCCGATGAATGACGGCGGCAGCAAGCCTCCCGGTCGATCGTCCACCCCTCTAGGGCGCTTTTCTATGGGCCTCGGATCGCCTCCGGCCGTCAACCCCGTTCGGGGTTCCCCGTCACGATGTTCCGGTGACGGCGGCTCCCGGCCCCTCGTGCAAGCGCCATCGGGATGGTCCCGATCAATCCAGGAGACTTTATCATGGCCACCATCGCAAATCTCACCGTCAAGGCGGACGGCAGCTTCGAAGGCACGCTCGCCACCCTCAACGTCACCGCGCCGATCGCGATCGTCCCGAATGGTCGCAAAGCCAAGGACAGCGAGCCCGATTACCGCATCGTCAGCCGCAAGAACGGCTTCGAGCTCGGTGCCGGCTGGAAACGCTTCTCGCAGAACACCGGCGCCGAATATGTGTCGGTATCGCTTTCGGCACCCGAGTTCGGCACCATCTACGGCAATATCGCTAATGCGCCGGGCGACGATCCGATGAAGAAGGTCATCATCTGGAACCCGCCGTCGTGACAGCCCGTGCCGGTCCCGCTTTCGAGCGGGGCCGGTCGGCTTGCGCCAATGCTCTTGTGCGCAGGGATCTCGGTCAGTTCGGGACGGCTGCAAAACCCTCGAAGGCGAACGGGTTGAGGAACTGCCGCCGCCAAAGGAACGCGCGCTCGGCGCCGCCGAGCGCCGCTTCGTCGCACACGGCGTCCCAATGGGCCTCGATCGCGGCCTGCTGGCCCGTGATGATGGCGCGCGCGCGCGCATCGTCGAGGTGAAAGACGGGCGCGGCCTCGAGACACAGCGACAATTGGCTGAACCGCCGGTTGCCGAGGATGAGCATCGCCTGCGTCGCCTCGCCGCCGGTGCGGCCTTGCGGGCAGATGTCATAGGCGGGCGTAAGCTCCAGCGTCCCGCCGTCCCAGAAGGCGGCATGGTTGCGCGCATGATCGTCGGTGTTTCCGGACAGAATGTTGAATATGATGCGCGCGTAAAGTTCGGCGAGCGTCGCTGCGGGATCGACGAACCGGTGACGTATCACGGTCGCGAGATCCTCATAGCTCGCATAGCGCGCCTCGGTCTCGTCGAGGGCAAGGAGGGTGAGCGCCGACACCACGCCGCGCCGGGTCCAATCGTCCTCCTTGGGTGCGCGGTCGAAGCGCTCGACGAGCAACACATCCTTGCCGAGCGCGCGCGCAAGCTTGACCGGCGCGACATTGAGGCCCGCGTGCGCGGCGAGGCGCATCGCGACATATTCGGCTTTCACGACATTATAGATGTCGGCTGCCGCCGAAAATTTGGCGATATATTTTCGCGCGCCATCGTCGATCAGCGCCTTGGGACGCGCGCCGCCAAGCGATGTGCCATGTTGTAGCGCCTGGTCGAGCTCGGGTGTGAGCGGCACGCCCCGCTCGACGCGCTCGGCCGACTCCATCAATTCGGCGAGCGTCGCATTCTGCCGCTGGCGCGGTACATATTCGGTGGCCGACGCCTGGAAATCGAGCATGCCGATCCGGTCGGAGCCGGATTCGAGAAGATAGGTCAGCTCGTCAAGCTCGGCTGGAGCCAGGTCACCCTCGTCGCGCCCGCCGATCCGGTTGATGATGACGCGGCGGCCCCACGCGTCGGGCGAGCCATCGCGTATCGCGCTTGGCAGCTGCATCTTGCTGGCCGGCTCGATCAGGCCGGCGCGCAGCGGCAATTCGGGTTCGTAGATCGCGATGGCATCCGCGCGGGCCAGATAGCTTTGGCCATAGTTGAAGGTGAGCCGGCTATCGCTCGCGCGCGCGAGCCTGCCCGCGACGACCGGCTCGGTTGCCCCGGGCAGCCATATCCAGACGAAGGCTTCGCCGGCAGGCGCGACGTCAGAAGTCATCCTTCACCTCGGATCGCGGCTTGTGAACGGCCTTGGGAAGCAGGCGCAGCTTCGTTTCCTGCTCGACGAGATGTCCAGCGAGACGGTCCCGGTCGCTGTCGAACAGCGCGACCCCGACGATCGCGGCCGCCTCGAAGACGAGGCCGATGGCGCAGCGCGGGTCGCCCTGCTCGATACGGCGCATCATGTCGCGCGACACGCCGCTGCGCGTCGCGAGGTCTTCGACGCTCAGCCGCCGTTCGATCCGCCGGGCGCGAATGAGCCCGCCCAGCAGGCGCACAGCCTCGCGGGTGTAGCGCGAATAGCTGCGTGGGATCTTTTTTGTCGTCTCGTCGGCCATCGACCATCCTTTCGTTTTCCTTAGTCGTAATCGTCGCGAAAGTCAAGTTTTGCCTTATACATAAGCCATAATCCATATTATGACTTTCTTGTAAGTCATTTGTCAATTTCCAGCATGGGTTCGCAGGTGTGGGATGGCCCCGCCGCGGGTGCGGGCCATCCCGCTCGAATGCCGCTGATCCCTGGGTGCGAAGCCAGGCCTCCTTCAATCAACCCGTAAAGGGTCCGCTACGCTCCGCGTGCGGCCGCAGCTTCGCTCGCGGTGATTGCGGCCTGTCCCCGACCGGCGGGGCGACTGTCGAGCGGGAATGGCCCGCTCCCAACGACAGGAGCTTGACCCATGCCGCTTTCCACTGCCCAATCGCTCGGCTGGAACCTTGCCCGCACGATGATGACCATCATCGTCCTCATCGAAACCGTCAAAGGCTATTCGGTGATGCCGCTCGACGAGTTCGACGGCGATCCCGACATGATCGTGTGCGAATATGACCCCTTCGGCCGCTGATCGCATCCATCCCGGTCCGGGGCAGCGCCGCTCGCGGCTCTGTCCTGGCTCGATTGCTGTGGGGACAGGCGGGCATATCACGCCGTCGACGTCGCGGTCGGCGCGCCCGGCGGGGCGACGCCCATGACGCTGATGATCATCCTCGGCGGTATCGCCGCACTCTATCTGACCGGGCTGCTGTTCCGGCTGGCGTCCTTGGCCTTGCCCGTCTGCCTCGGCCTTTGCGCCTTCCTCCTCCTTCGCGATCAAGGCAATGGATGGGCCGCAGCACTTGCGATGGGACTGCTTACCGGCATCGGGTTCCATCTGGCGGGGCGGTGGCTGTTCGCTCGAACCACCTCGGCAAGTATCCGGCTCCTGATCGGATTGCTTTTCATGGGCCCGGCGGGTGCTGCGGGCTTGGGAGCGGGAACGGCGCTGGCGGACCTTCTCGGTATCGACGGCGGTTGGCGAACTTGTCTCGCGATTCTTGTCGGGGTTGCGGCGGCCTGCGCGAGTTGGCGGTCGCTGGCGGCGGACCGGTCGTCGATGGGCGCGATGCGAGATGAGCCGACCGTTCGATAGCGCAATATCCGGACCCGCCGGTGTTTCTTCGTCGCGGAGGGCCTGGCCATTCTGCGCTTCCCGGTTGCTGGCCGCACCAGCACGGCCTCTCGGAATGCGCCATCTGTCAGCAAGCCGCTGCGCTGGTCCGGAACGCCGCAACGGCCCTGACCGACTTTCTTCCCCCGGCGTGCCGCCGTTCCTCGCGAGACAAGAAAGACGGACCACGGCCGCCCTCCGCTGCGCTGCGGGCCTGACGGCTGCGGCACCGGCCCCTTGCTGACCACCGATGCGCATCGAGGCCGCGCTGGTGCGGCCCGAGCCAAGGAAAGGACAAGCATCATGGCCAGGATCGGCACGTTCAAGAAGGTTTCCGGCGAGTATCGGGGACAGATCGTCACTCTCTCGGTGCAGGCGAAATCGGTTCGCATCGTTCCCGAAGACAATCCGAGCGGCAACGCCCCCAGCCACCGCGTCTTCATCGGCGAGGCCGAAGTCGGCGCCGCCTGGGAAAAGAAGATGCAGGACAAGCGGCCCTATCTGTCGGTCAAGCTCGACGATCCGACGTTTGCCGCCCCCATCTTCGCCCAGCTCTTCGCCGGCGAAGGCGAGGAACATGACCTGGTGTGGAGCCGCCAGGCCCGCCGCGGCGGCGATTGAGCCCCCGCATCCCGCCCGGCAGCAGCCGGGCGGGATACCCATTTCTGGGGATCGGTCTCCCGCGATGTTGGAATAGGCCGATATCATCCGATCGCGATGCTGCCGTCATCCGGAAGGAGGTGACGGTGGCAGACACGGCCCAATTACAGGTGACGCCGCAGGCGCCGCTCGATTTTCCGGGCTTCGCGCAAGAATTTCTGCGCCGCAATCCTGCTTATGTCCGCGACTATGACTGCGTTATGACCGGCGGGCGCCGCGGCGATGTCGCCGCGCGGGAGGCGATGGCCCGGCGCTGGGGTCTTTGCTTTCCCATGCCCGCCGAACCGCTCTGCGCGCGAAAGCCCTGTGCTCTGGTCGGCGGCGATCTGCGGTTACACCAACATCCTCGACGTGGCGCCGCCGGGATGCCCGGCGGCCGAAGCCTTTGCGATTCCGCCGTCCCATCTTGTCGTCGTCGATCGCCGCCTGGAAGATGGCCGGCACTTCGTCTTCGCCGACGACCGGGCCTGGCACCGCCTGTGGCTCCGCACCGACGAGCCCGGCGTCCCGCTTGCGAACCTGATCCTGCGCGATTCGCTGGTCGGCCTGCGCCACGAGGCGGCTGCGCGGTTCGATCGATGGCTCGGCGATGCGCCCGGTCCGGCGCCGCCCGGTTTCTTGCCGACCGCCTATCAGGCGCGCCGCCTTGGCATGATGCTTTCCATTCTCGATCTCCTGCAGGGACCGGGCGCCCCCGGCGTCACCTCTCATGATGTCGCGCGCTTCATCATCTATCCCCGCCTGTCGGTCGGCCGCGGCGCGGAATGGAAATCCTCGTCCGAACGAAGGCGGACGCAGCGGCTGATCGAGGAAGCACGCGCCTTGATGCAGGGCGGCTATCGGGCGCTGCTCGCCGGCCCTGTGGGGCGACAAAAATTGCCCTGAATTTTAGCCGCTCCGGCCTCCGCGCCTCTTCGCGCCACCACGCTCCACGACCCGCCGCACCGGCTTTTTCGGCCCGGCGGCTGGAAGGAGCACGCGAATGAATCCCCCTTTGCCCGCCCTTGGCCCGCGCTATCTCCGAACGCCCGATGCCGCCCTGCATCTCGGGCTGTCGGCCCGGACGCTCGAGAAGCATCGCTGCTATGGGACCGGGCCGGCCTATCGCAAGCTTGGCGGACGGGTCGTCTATGGGATCGAGGATCTCGACGCCTGGGCCGAGATCGGTCGCCGCTCGTCGACCTCCGATCCGGGCAAGGGAACCGTCCATCCGGCGCGGCCGGTGCGCCGCTGATGCCGCGCGATGGCATCGCGGCGGCGAGCACGGCCCACACGCACTCGCCGCTGACCGAGGTCGAACTGACCTGGATCGAAGGCCGCGCCGAACAATGGATCCGCTTTGGCCGCGTCGCCGCCGAGCGGATCGTCAGTCGCCGCAAGCGCATCGTCATGTTTCGTCCGGGAGCGACCTTCGCCTATTTGCGCTGGTCCTCGAACGACTTCGGGACCATCCACTCGAGCATCCAGATCGTCACCGCGGTCGCTGTCGGCGAACCCTATACGGCGCTGCCGTTCATCCGGCCGGGCGGCGAAATTCTGCTCCATATCGAGAGCTGGCCGAAGGTGTCGCGGGTGCTCGAAGCGGTCGATGCGGTCGAGGCCGCCGGGGTCGATCCGTGCGATGCATCGCCCGATCATTGGCGTCATGTCGCCGACCGTCTCGCAGCCGGGATGCCTTTTCGTCCCTATAGCGCCGAGCGCCATGCGGCATGGCTGCGCCGCCGGGCCATCGAATTATGAACCGCCGCTACCTTCATATTGCCGCTGCGGCCGTGACATTGCTCGGTCTTTCGGCCTGGTTCGTGCCAGCGCCGCGCCTGCTATGGAATGCGAGCCAAAGCGCGCCGGTCGGTCTGTATCGCATCGATCCCGGCGCCGCGCCCGTGGTCGGCGATTGGGTCGCGATCGAACCGCCAGCTGATCTCGCCGTCTATATGGCGCGGCGCAAATACCTGCCTCGCGGCGTGCCGCTTCTCAAGCGCGTTGCCGCGCTCCCCGGCGCGCGCGTCTGTCGCTCGGGCGTCTTCGTGACCGTCGATGGCCGGGCCGTCGCCCACGCGCTGGCGCGCGACCGGGCCGGCCGGCCGCTGCCGGTCTGGCTCGGCTGCCGCATCGTCCGGCCCCGCGAAATCTTCCTGATCAATGCGGCGCCGGACAGTCTCGACGGGCGGTACTTCGGGCCGCTTCCGACCACCGGCCTGCTCGGACCGGCGCACCCGATCCTGACCCGCGACGCCTCGGGCGCGCCGCTGCGCTGGCGCCCTTCGGGCCGCGATCTTGCTTTTCCCCGTAGCGAAATGGAGTGATATCGATGCTCATCGGAACTTTCGAAATGTGCGGCGACGGCTATGCCGGCCGTCTGCGCACCCTCACCTGCGATGCCGTGATCACCATCGTTCGGGCGCAGCCGTCGGCGGCTGAAAATGCCCCCGAATGGCGGCTGCTCCTCGGCGACGCTGCAAGCGGAATCGAAATCGGTGCGGGCTGGAACCGCACCGGCGAGCGCGCCGGAGCGTTCATCGCCGTGCAGATCGACGACCCCGCCTTCGCGGTTCCGCTGCGCGCGAACCTGCTCCGCGCGTCGCAAAAGGATAGGGAACATCATCTGCTCTGGTCGCGCCCGTCGGCGCGCGAGCGGAGCTAGGCCATGGCGTACCGGCCGCGATCGTCCTGCACCGCCATTGCGCTCGCGCTGCGCTGCGCGGCAATCGGCTGCGCACTCGGGGCGTCGCTCGGCGGCGCATCCGTTGCCGTCGCCGCGCCGCCGGCCCGCGCCGATGTCCATCCTTATGCGGCATCGGTCGCCGAGGCGTCGCAGCGTTTCGGCATCCCCGAACGCTGGATCTGGCGCGTCATGCATGCCGAAAGCCGGGGCAACGCGCGCGCCGTCTCGCACGCCGGCGCGATGGGGCTCATGCAGATCATGCCCGCAACCTGGGCGATGTTGTCGGCGCGCCACGGACTGGGCGCCGACCCGTTCGATGTGCGTTCGAACATCCTTGCGGGCGCGGCCTATCT
Organism: Sphingopyxis sp. 113P3; assembly: GCF_001278035.1. Taxonomy (NCBI): domain Bacteria; kingdom Pseudomonadati; phylum Pseudomonadota; class Alphaproteobacteria; order Sphingomonadales; family Sphingopyxidaceae; genus Sphingopyxis; species Sphingopyxis sp. 113P3. Next base: position 4,116,858 of record NZ_CP009452.1, on the reverse strand, counting down.
GCGCGCGATGTGGGATCGCTACCGCGATGTGCCGCTGATGCTCGCCGCCTATAATGCGGGGCCGGGCCGCGCCGACGCTTTTGCGTCCGGACGGCGCGGACTGCCTGCCGAAACGCGCGCCTATGTCGCGCGGATCGCGCCCGAGCTTGGCGCATCCGGCATTGCTTCGCGCGCCGCCGCGCCGCCTTCGGCCGCGCCGGGCTGGCAGCGATCGACGCTCTTTGCCGCGCGGGGCGATAACGCCTCTGTCGTCGAAGATCGCGCGCCGGCCGTCCCGGACTCGAACAGTCTGCCCGATAGTCCGACGACCGCCGCGCCAGCCACCGGCGCCGGGCGGCACCCGCTCTTCGTCCCGCTTTCCGGTCAGGACCGTCGATGATGGCCTCGCTCGCTCCGCCGCGTTCGTCTGCGCCTTTTAGGGTTGTTCCGACAAGGAAGGGCGGGATTGGCTGGGATGGAAAGGAAGTATGGCGAGATAAAAGGGCTGCCAGCCACTTGGTCGAAGAGGGGCGCAAATCAGCGGAAAATTCATATGGCTCGCAATTGCCTGGCCATATGATGTCGGACATTCCGAAGAAAATTCAGTGCTTTATGATATGGCA